>CACEWE010000001.1 GCA_902563055.1 uncultured Gammaproteobacteria bacterium
TCTTATTCTCAAGCCTCCATACCTATTAGCCTTGAGCCAAAACGCCTGATGATGGAACCTTTAATGCTTGCTAAAATCTTATCCATCCCTGCTATGCTAGAAACCGATAATACGCTCATTCTTGGCGGGGAAACAGGATATTGCGCCGCACTGATTGCGCCTTTGGTTAAGAAAGTACTGAACGTTGAATCAGACAGCAATCTTGTGAAACTTTCAAGTCGTTACCTCAAGCAACAAGGTATTTTAAACGTTAACAATAAAACAAGCCCCGATTTAAATATACCCAAGTCGGAAGAAAACTTTGATCTTATACTTATGATGCACCCTACAACTGTCCTTGACACAACTATTAAGCACCGTCTAAACCATGGCGGAAGACTAGTATGCCAAGTTCAAAAAGGCCCAATGGTTCAAGTCCAGCTTTATACCAAAGCACAAAACTGCCACCAAATTAATCAAAAACGCATCTTTGAATACACCATAGAATCACAACAAAGATTGCCACAAAATGATTTTAAATTCTAAGGAAAAAACATGAAAAAGCCTATTTTATTCTCACTTTTATCTCTTATGGTTCTTTCATCAAATAGCTATTGTGAAAACCTCCAGGAAGTCTATCAATTAGCACAAAAGAACAATGCTACTCTAGAAAATGCTAGGCAAACTTACTTAGCTGCGAAACAAAGCCCAGCAATTGCACGCGGCGCACTCTTACCTAACATTGGTGTAAAAGCTAACGAAGGCTACACAAACGATAGGATCAAATCAACAAAAAGCAACACTGATGCGTATACCTTAAGCATTACGCAACCACTGATTAATTTCGCACGATATAAAAAATTATGGCCAGCAACGCCAAGCAGCCAAGCAAGCAGCCATCACCTATAACCAAGCCAAGCAGCAACTTATTATCGACACCACTCAAGACTACTTTGCCGTTATTTTAGCTCAAGAAAACTTAAAATATGCCTTATCTAATGAAACTCAAAATCTACAACAATTACATCAAGCACAACAAAAATTTGAAGTTGGAAGCGCCGCTAAAACAGATGTATTAACTGCACAAGCTGCCTATGATACTGCACGGGCAACAAGTATTGATGCACGGAACAAACTTAGTAACGCCATGCAAGCCTTGACCCAGCTATGTGGACAAAATATAAATTCCATTTCGGGCATAGGATCAGAAATCCCTCTACTCTCACCAGAGCCTAAAGATCAAAAAGCATGGGTGCAACAAGCCTTGGCAAATAACCTTGACATCATTAATGCTCAAGCACAAATCCAACAAGATCAATATGCGATAGAGACCAATAAAGCTGCTTTTTACCCTACCCTTAGTTCTTCAGCAACTATATCAGATGCTAAAACACACGCATCTGGAGTGACAACAGAAGCTAAATCTGCTGCAGCAAGTATTGAAGCCAAATTAAATCTTTATAATGGCGGAGCGGACAAAGCCTCAGTAAGACAAGCCAATCTTACCTATCTTGCAGATCGCGCAAACTTAGAGGCAATCATTCGAGATACACAAAGCCAAACTAAAAACAACTATCTAAGCGTTCTATCAGATATCAGCCGTATAAATGCTCTAAAACAAGCAGTAGCATCTGGAGAGGCCTCGCTTAAAACCACAACTGAAGCATATATGGTTGGTAATAATACTATTACAGATATCCTAACACAGCAAAGCTCTTTGTATGACGCCCAGCAACAAAAAGCACAAGCATTAAACCAATATATCCTTGATTCTTTAGCATTAAAAGCAGCCATAAATGCCTTAAGTGATCAGGACATTACGGCAATTAACAATTGGCTTAGCAATAAAAAAGACCAGCAAAAAGCTAAAGCATAAGCCTCACTGCAAGAACAAAACATCGATCAGGTATCTATACTCTTTTAAAAAGCTGCAAGTAGTTGCATAACTTGAGATTTGGGCTAAAAAGCTCTATTGCACCCTCTGCAATAGAAATGCAGCCAATGCCAGATAGACTAAGGCAGGTAAAAAAGAAATCAATGCCATGTTCTTATGATATAGCAATGCATAATTCATCGAAAATCTATCAACAAGAAAATAGCTAATACCAATGAGAAATGCGATGAAAAGGTTTTTACCAAAATGTTTATATGCAGTTGAGCCATTAATGACAAACGGAACGGCAATAAGCATCATCACTAAACAAGAAAGAGGCATACTTAAGATTCTATAAAAGCTAGAGCGATAATTGGCAATGTTTGTTTGAGCGTTATTGCCAGCACGCATAAAACTCCACAAGCCATTAAAATTCGTCTCATCAGGATTTTTATTTATTACCTTAAGCATTGTAGGCTTAATAAGTGATACATTAGGAACAAATTTAATTTTTGATGCTAGGATCTTATTATCATTTATTTTATATGCTTGAATATCATGCAAATCCCATGTTTGATAAGTTGGATTATAACTGGCGTAGCTTGCATGTGAAATATCACTAATTTTATCCTTGTGTACTTCATACTGATTGACTTTGTTGATCGTATTAGAACTTTTAATATTATCAATAAGTACATAGCGATTATCTTGCTTAAACCAAGTAGATGTCTTGCCCATATTAACCACCTGATTACCAGTTGCCGTATTTTTTAATACGCTAGACTGATAATTCATACTAGGTACAATATAGCCACCGAGTAAAAAGGCAAATACCATAATAACAGCAGCACAACACAAGATGGTATAGCAGAAGCTTTTAATGGAAACGCCTGCACTTCGAATAATGAGCACTTCTTTTGATGCAGCTAGTATATAAAGACCAACTAAGGAGCCAAGTAGCACTACTATAGGTAATACTACCCATAAAAAATTTGGCAATTGCATTAACACATATATAAAGGCCTTGATCGTATCATAGTGCCCTGCCCCAACGTCCCCAAGTTCATTTACCAATGAAAAAATAGTTTGTATACCCAAAACCGCAATGGTAATCACCAGGAATGCCGCAAAAATATGCTGAAATATATACCGTCTAAGAATCCACATTTTTTAATCGCTTATTTTTTTTAAACCAATAACAACCATCCAGATACCACAACCACACCAATCCAAAAACAAAAACCAGTCCATGTAATTGCCAAAGATTAATTTTGGTAACACCTAGCTGATGCTCCATCAGTGAATTAACACCAATAATACAATTGTAATAAATAATAAAAATAAGAATAGCATGAAGAATATGGGCAAAGCGTCCTTGCTTAGAAGAGACTCTACATATGCATAAGCCTATGAGCATCATATTGAAAATAGTAAGCGGGAAAGTGGCGCGCCATTGAAATTGCGTTGCATTAGCCGGGGTATAATCTGCTAGCAATTGCAAGGTAGGGACAGCATCCATATTACTACTTGTCGATAACAAGGGAACGCCCATCATTCTAACTTTATACGTTTTGAAGGAGGTCTGTTGCATATTTGGGCTATTTTTATCCGTAATGGTTTGGCCATTGTACAAAACCAAGTATTGATGATCATCTTGGTTGATGATTTTTCCAGATTCTGCAGTTATAATGGTAGCTGGATCATCAGATGTAGCTTTTTGGTAAGAGAAAACATGTCTAAAAGTTTTGCTATCTTGATCAAACTGATCGACATAGACAATTTGCGCACCATCATGAAGACTCACTAACTGCTTAGGGTGGATCATGCTCATAAGCGCTTTGCTACTGTCATTTTGCAGGATACTTTTTTTATACAAGGCCATATGCGGCATAGCATAAAAAGCCAAAAATGATACGATCACAAATAAAACATGTGCCGGTATCAAGGTGATTTTCAATAGATCCAAATAACTAAAACCACCGGCAAAAAGGACATGCAACTCGTTATTTGCAAATAAATAGCCATAGCAAATAACAATACCTAGAAAAAAACAAATCGGCAGCAAGACAGTGAGCTGGTAGGGCATAGCAACCCCAATAAGATTAAAAATTAACGCACCTGGCACCGAACCATCTGAGGCTTTAGAAAGCACCTGAACGAGCATATTGAGCAACACAATAATCAAAAGCATGCCAATAAGCGCAAGCATGGTATGAATAAGCTCTCTAATAATATAACGACGAATAATCACAAAGACTTAGGTGCAAATTTTTATCAAGCAACTATAACATAAAACAAATGAAATAACAGCCCTATCAAGCGTAAAAAAGCTAACTTTCTTGCTCCGGATCACGCGTTTTTTTTGCCGCTGGCATTTTCTTCTTTTGCTGCTCAATGAACACAGGTACATATAGATGATGGGCAAATGGTCTAAACATCTGTTCCATTTTGTATTCTTGCTCTACAAATTGTTTATGCATGGCCTTAAATTGGCTATCTAATGTACTTTGATTGTCTTGCATATTGTTATAGAGCGCTTTTGCATCTTTATCTGATAAGGCTTTACCATTTTCGTATGCAATAATTTTTGTTTCAGGCTTAGCATCTTTTCTCTGTTTTTTCTCAATGTAGATATAGGTACTTTGTGGTTTATGTAATTGCATTTCTTGCTGCCATTTTGCTTGCTGAGCCATATGGTAGGCCTTTTGCGCATCATGAAGTTGACTCTGATTAATCCAATACGTAGCGCCATCATGTTTGTTATAAACTTTTAACCAATCATCGACACTAAAAAACCCTACATAGTTTTCATTAGGCAAGGTAAAGGTATCTATTACTTTACTTTTAAGGTTCTTGTCACTGTAAAGCGTTATTTCAATAGGTTTTACAGTAAGGGGCTTAGCTGCTGCCTGCTGCGCTACAAGCGCCGTATTGCTGTGTGTTTTTTGCACCGTAGTGCTTGATTGCTCCTTACAGCCAAGCATTCCAAAAGCCAGTA
Organism: uncultured Gammaproteobacteria bacterium; assembly: GCA_902563055.1. Classification (GTDB taxonomy): domain Bacteria; phylum Pseudomonadota; class Gammaproteobacteria; order Francisellales; family CACEW01; genus CACEW01. The sequence continues at coordinate 4,851 of CACEWE010000001.1, forward strand.
TTGTACTTAGACCAAGCGGCAAAATGATAGATATTAATCGCATATTACACTCCTATAACAATGAAAAACGCTTCCATTCTAAAACGATTTTCACTATGATACAAGCCTAGAGAACAAGAGGCCCATCTATGCAAACGATTCTTATCAGCGGCGCAAGCAGCGGAATTGGCCAAGCACTTGCAATGCATTATGCCATGTCTGCCAAAACACTTATACTTCTTGGCAGAAATCCGCTTCGCATGGAGCAGACTCATAAAGCATGTCAGCGTGCAGGGCTTGAAATTATCAGCCATCTTGGCGATGTTAATGATCAAAGAAGCATGCACACTTTTTTACAACCGCTCCTTCAAACGCATTCTATTGATATAGCTTTTTTAAATGCAGGTCAATCTGCTAAACAAGCACGTCAATATGAAGACTGTCATAGCGCCCAGAGCCAAGATCATGCGCTTATCAACAGTCACCTTCATGGCATGATCAACATGCTTCACCCCATTATGGAAAAAATGCAGCAACAAAAAAGTGGCCATATTGTCTTTATGAGCTCGCTTAATGCCTTTATTCCGTTAAGTCAATCGCCCATATATGGCGCAGTCAAAGCCGCGGTTTTACATTATGGCTTAGCGCTGTATCCCAGGCTTAAGAAACAAGGAGTCAACGTTTCCATTATTTGCCCAGGATTTGTAAAAAGTCGCTTAACTAAGCTCAATCCATTTAAAATGCCTGGCCTCTTAGAGGCGCCCTGTGCTGCAAAAATTATTGACAAGGGTCTAAAGAAAAAAAAGCTCATTATTGGTTTTCCATGGCGCAATTATACAGCAACGCGCTGTTTTGCACTGTTGCCAAAATCCTGGCAAATTGCTTTGCTCAACAAAATGTTTGGCCATATTTCTTATTGATGATTGCTTATACCTAAAGCTTCACTGCCCCCGGACTCTCTTTGTTTTAGATCATATAGAGAAGCTTGAATCTCCCGGTGCGTAGAAATATCATCTTCAAGCCAAGTAAAACCATAACCCAATATGGACAAACTTGTACACAAGAGCCAAAGCAACATCTTAAGCGTATCAGGCAAACCAATTTTTTCTTGTTGTGCGCTTTGATATACGTATTGGTAATTGAATAATAGGCCGCTAGTAGTAACCAAGGATACTCTTAATATTTGATAGGCATAATCCTCCCATCTTTTTTTCCTTAAAGCCCTCCTTTCATCATTAATTGATATAGGAACCAGACCTTGCTCCTCGTCTGTACTTTGAGCATTTACTTCAAATTCTTTTCCTATCTTACCCCATCGTAGGTAACGCAAAAATGTAATGCATGAAAAAACTGCACTGGTAAATATAATTTCTTGTGTAAAATTAATGCCGTTATTTGCATCACACTGCCCACTTTTTGGTTTGGAACACGCAGCAGTTTTAATAAACCACTCTAATATATAAGGAAAACCAATTGCAATAATCCCATCATTAAAAATAGTATAGAACCAAAACTCACCGCGTTGCCGCCAAGGGTTATAAGAAAATAGACCTGGAAAGTCATTTTCGTGTTTATTGAATAATTCTTTTAAAGATCTAAGCTGCATCATCTCTCTCCTTACTAATGTTTTATTAATCATAAAATTAACATATGAAGGAAATATGAATTTTAAAAAATAAAAACAAAGGAATATTGAAAAATAAAAACCGATTTTGCTGCCTTGCAAAAAAGCAAGGTTTCACGTAACATAGCAAGGTTCTATAAACTTTACGGGAGAGACATGCGTTATACTTTAGCCCACGCGGCCACCAGTTCCAAATGTGATATTTTAGTTATTGGCATAACCGATGGCAAATGCCATATAAAAGACAAAGAAGCCAGTCAAACCATAAAAGATGCCATTAAAAACAATCCTTTTGGTAGCAAACAACAAAAATACCTCTTATTGCCTGGCGCCACTGGCTTTAGCGCTAAACGCGTACTTTTAGTTGCGCAGGAAAATAAAACACTCAGCCCTTTTAATTTTCGCGCTATGGCAAAAGACATTATTCTAGAATGCAAAAAAGCCCATGCTGCCTCAATTGCTCTGGACTTAGAAAGTTTTCAACAACTTAAAAACGATCCAAGCCATACGACACGTCTTTTTATTGAAGCAGCTTCTGAGGCTTATTACCACTATCACACTTATAAAAACACCAGTCGTGACCGCAATACCCCGAGCCTGCCGAAGTTTCATCTTATAGATAGTAATCGTAAAAATGCCGGCGCTATTAAAAAAGGCGCAGAGGAAGGTTTTGCAATTGCAGATGCTGCAAGCTACGCAAGAGACTTAGGCTACATGCCACCAAACGATTGCACCCCTAGCCATTTAGCCAACGAAGCTAAAGCTATTGCCAAAAGCCACCCCAAGGTAAAAGCTACGGTATTAGACGAAGCCAAAATGAAGAAACTTGGCATGAATGCCTTACTAGCTGTTGGACAAGGTAGCGACGAGCCAAGCAAATGCATTATCATGGAATACCAAGGCCACACAGACAAAAAAGCCCAGCCTATTGTCCTAGTTGGTAAAGGTATTACCTTTGATACAGGCGGCATTAACCTTAAACCCTCTGCTGCTATTACTTGGATGAAGTTGGATATGTGTGGTGCGGCAAGTATGATCAGTGCCTTTCGTGCTGCCTGCCAATTACAATTACCTATCAATCTGGTTTGTATTATTGCTAGCGCCGAAAACATGCCTTCTGCAAAAGCAACACGACCCTCTGATATCGTTGAGACCCTTTCAGGGCAAACCGTAGAAATTCTCAATACCGATGCCGAAGGTCGTTTGGTATTGTGCGATGCCCTTACCTATGCAGAACGTTTTAACCCCAAAGCTGTAGTTAATGCTGCCACTTTAACTGGCGCAATTATTGTTGCGCTTGGCCATCATATGAGTGGTGTATTTAGCAATGACCAAAATTTAGCAAACGATCTATTATCTGCAAGTGAAAAGGCAGCAGATCCTGCATGGCAAATGCCCATAAACGAGCACTTTGATAAGCTGTTAGATAGTGATATTGCCGATATTAAAAACATTCCAGATGGTGCACAAGCTGGAAGTGTCACAGCCGCTTGCTATTTATCACGTTTTACCAAAAACTATCCCTGGGCCCATTTAGATGTTGCCGGCACTGCCATGAAAGGCAAGGAAGCAACAGGACGCGTGGTTCCAATGCTAGTAGAATATCTGATTCAACAAAGTAACACATGAGTACCCATAAGCTAAATTTTCATATATTACAAAGCAATGATGAGATAAGCTTTGAACGTTTTTTAGCAGGTCTTAGCCATCAGCTCATAAAGCAACATCGCATTCAGATTATTGCGCGCGATGCGCAACAAGCTGATGCTATCGATGCGCTTTTGTGGAATGAACCAGCAGAGGCATTTATGCCCCATAGCCTAGCAAGTGATCCTTTATGCCCCAACCAAGCCATTACCATCAGCCACAAACTTGAAGATACACCATGTGAGGCCGTAATTGTCTGTGATTGTGAAAATATGCTTGATAGCGACCAAATAGTGCATTATATTGTCGATCAAAACCCACAACGCTTACAAGCATCGCGCACTCTGTATAAAAACTTTAAACAACAGGGTAAGCTTGCACATATTATCAAACATCAATCTCAGGAAAATTAAATCATGGATAAACATTTTCAACGCGAAGAAGTAGAGCGCGTTGCCCGCCAAACGCTTGAAACGACAAAACAAGCACAAACTTCTTCTCAAGAAAACTATAGTATTTTCTTACCGCCGCCAAATGTCACCGGCACTTTACATATGGGCCATGGTTTTCAGCAAACTTTGATGGATATATTAATCCGATATCATAAACAGCAAGGTCAAGCGACTTTATTTCAGCCAGGGACCGATCATGCTGGCATTGCCACCCAAATGGTAGTAGAGCAACAGTTACTCAGAGAAAACACGACTCGTAGCGCTATAGGCCGTGATGCGTTTATGGAGCGTGTTTGGGATTTTAAAAATACTATCGATCATAAAATTGTTGGTCAAATGCAAAAAATGGGCATAGATGCCAACTGGGATCGTCTAGCATTTAGCATGGGAACACGCTGTACCAAGGCCACCATGCACGCCTTTAAAAAATTATACCAAGATGGTCTTATCTATCGCGGTACCCGTATGGTTAATTGGGATCCAAAACTTCAAACTGCCCTTTCTGACCTTGAAGTTATTAATTCTGAAGAACAAGGCTCACTTTGGCACATCGCCTATGATATTCAAGATAGTGATACAAGCCTTACCATTGCCACCACGCGTCCTGAAACCTTGTTAGGGGATGTTGCTATTGCGGTTCATCCAGAAGATAAGCGCTATTGCCACTTAATTGGCAAAAAAGCTATCGTACCCATCTGCAATCGTGCAATTGAAATTATTGGCGATGACTATGTTGATCAAAGTTTTGGAACCGGCTGCTTAAAAATTACCCCTGCACACGATTTTAACGACTATGAGATAGGTAAACGCCATCAGCTAGAACCCATTAATATATTCAATCCTGATGCAACATTAAACGAACAGGCACCAGAAGCCTATCAAGGGCTTGATCGTTTTGTAGCGCGTGAAAAGCTACTTGAAGCATTACAAGCACAAGGCAAGCTCATTAAAACTCAAAATCATACCCTACAATTACCCCGATGCGAGCGCGGTAACACCATTGTTGAACCGCGTATTTCTATGCAGTGGTATTTGGATGTTAAAAAGATGGCACAAGCTGCCAGTGCTGCAGTTGAAGAAAAACAAGCACAATTTGTACCAGCTTCATACAAAAACCTCTTTGATCGCTGGATGGAGGACATCCAAGACTGGTGTATTTCACGGCAACTGTGGTGGGGCCACCGAATTCCGGTTTTTTATGACCAAGATCAAAATATGTATCTGGGTGAAACAGAAGAAGAAGTCAGAGCAAAACACAAGCTTGATGATAAGGTTATCTTGCAACAAGAAACCGATGTGCTTGATACCTGGTTTACTGCAGCACTATGGCCTCTATCCTCTCTTGGTTGGCCAGAACAAACGCCACAGCTTGAACAATTTTTCCCAAGCAGTGTTTTGGTAACCGGTTTTGATATTATCTTTTTCTGGGTTGCTAGAATGCTTATGTTTAGCTTGTACTTCACCAAACAAGTTCCTTTTAAAGATATTTACATCCATGGTTTGATTCGCGATCAATTCGGCCATAAAATGTCTAAATCCAAAGGCAATGTCATTGACCCTATCGATTTAGTAGAAGGTATAAGCCTTGAGGAATTACTAGAAAAACGTACCAGAAACCTTATGCAGGCAAGCATTAAGGATCAGGTTATCGCCCATACCAAGGAACAATTTCCAGAAGGTATCCAAGCCCACGGCTTAGATGCAGTGCGCTTTACCTTTACATCCCTTGCCTCACAAAGTCGGGATATTTGTTTTGATATGCAGCGACTTGGTGGTTACCGCAACTTCTGTAATAAAATATGGAATGCAACACGTTTTGTACTGATGCAAACGGATGAAAACACCGTTTATACCAAGCCCCAAACCACGCCGCATCCAGCACAACTATGGATGGCGCAACAAATTGACCAAGCCCAGTTAAGCATTGCAAAAGCCATAAAAAACTATCGATTTGATCATATGGCTCAAACGCTGTATGAATTAATTTGGAATCATTACTGCGACTGGTATCTAGAATGCCATAAACTTATTAAAAATCACGGCGAGGATCAAAAAGCCCATACTTATTGGCTGCTGTATTTTCTTGAACAGCTCATGATTATGCTGCATCCGGTAATGCCGTATTTATCGCAATATCTTTATCTAGAACTTGTACCTTTATTAGGTAGAGAAACGGATAATATTAGCCTGTGCGTGCTAAACAACACTCCTCATGCTAATCATGATCCTGAATTGATGCAACACTTTGAACTTATGCAAGAAATGACTACCTTAATTCGTACCATGCGTAGTGAGCTCAATGTAAAACCATCGCAGGAAATCTCAGTCATTTTATCTGGGGATCCAAAGCCACTTCAAGCACACGCGATGTTATTTAATAACTTAATGGCAGGACTATGTAAAGCTACTATTAGCTTTGCGCCGCCAGAAACTCAAGTTGAGCAAAGTGTTTCGCAAAAATGCCAGGACTATATCGTTCATATATTACTTGAGGGTTTAATTGATATTCAAAGTGAACTTTTAAGAATAGAAAAGTCCTTGGCTAAGCTTGATGCCCAAATAGGACCCATGAAAGCCAAACTTAATAATGCAAACTTTACCCAAAAGGCCCCAAGTGACGTGGTAGAAAAAGTAAAAGCACAGTGCCAAGAGCTCCAAGACACTCATGCCCATCTACTAGAACAGAAGGAAAATCTTCAAGAAATGGTACAGTAGGATGATTCGGGTAGTTTTGGCTTAGTATTATTTCCATATTCATCCAGACTGACCGGATCCATCGATCCTGGATTTTCAGGAAATATTATAAAATTCCTTTGTTCTACAGGTACTTCATGAGCTATTTCCTTTAAATGGCTTAATACAAGTCCAGTTTTATATCGCGCTCTCCTCCCACTTAAATAGTCCTCTGATTGAAGGTATGATGAAAATTCATTGAGAGAATCGTTTGCATATTCGTAATTATGTTTACCCCATGGGGAATAAGGGCCAACATAAGACTCACCCTCTCTCTCCTTCCGTTTTTGTTCAATTTCCTCTCTCTCCTTCCGTTTTTGTTCAATTTCCTCTCTCTCATTTTTTATCAAGCCAAACAACATAATTCTAACTCCATTTTTTATTTTGCTTAACACTTTTTTTGCCATCAAAGACCTCATAGCTGATATGATCAGGCTTAAAAGGAAGCGTAAGCGTTTTATGCTCACTAGCATAAAGACGAAAGGGTTCTTCTTCTTGGCAGGCATTACCCTTGCAAATATTGAGTATTTCAAAAAGCACATTGGATTTACCCTTATTGGCAATATCAAGCTGGGTATTTTGACGTTTAAAATCTAGCGCTAATGGATGCGTAAGTGGTCTTATAAAAGCCTGCACGTCATAAACCACATTAAAGCGTGCCGTTACCTGAATTAAAGGCGCTGGTGGTTTGAGTTTTTTAAAGGGATCTGGAACCTGAGTAAAAACAATATCAAAATTATGGTCATGACTTGGGTTTTTCATCACACTCATAGCACGCAGCACCACAAAAGCGCGTGGCGCAATAACGAGTTTATCTTTAGAAAGGACGAGACCCTTATGAAAACTATTGCCCACAATAGGTTCAGAAACTTGCACCTTACCCTCTTTAACAGTACGAGAACGAAGTGAAACATCAACGTAGGCCGTTTTATCTGATAGATTTTTTACCTTTATATCTTGATAATCTGGAGTGGCACCGTTAAAGTCTATAATCAAGGGCGAAACATTGATCATGGAAAACACACAACAAGTAGACACAAAAAACAATACGATACCTAAACTAAAACTGCGCATATTTCCTCACCTTACCCATTCACCACCATCATACAATAAAGTAATGTTTTTAACAAGTAATAGATCTTAAGCCCCACAAACCAAAGCTGCGCAAAAAAGGCTCAATAAGCATAGCATCAAGCAATGCTCTGGGCTGATGCAAAGCTTTTACAATCATACAATACCTACCAGAGCCATTTATAACAAGCACTTGCGCTCTTGCGCTTTCCAGGTGATATAAATGTAAAGATTTAGAAGCCTTAAGCGCATGTGGATAAAAGCATGGTAACAAACAAATTAAACCGACCTTTTTCAGTTTAGTAAAACCTGGAAACAGCATTACCAGAACCCCTAATAGGGCAAATAAAAAGCTCCATAAAGATAAAGGTGCAAAAGTACTACTTGCAAAAGAAAGCCCAGAAAGATACTGCAAAAAGCCAAGCAAAAGCTCTATCAACTTTTCACTCCAAGCCAATAACAGATAAACCCCAGGGCCGTGCAGGATAATCATTAACATGGCCATAAGAATCAAAGGGACAATCAAAAAACTCACCAATGCAATACCTATGACATTCGCAGCGATACTTAACCAAGAAACACGGCCAAAGAACCATAAGGTAAGCGGAATCATACCAAGAAAAATCCCCCACTGCGTCTGAGCATAATGGACTATTTTACCGCGCCAGGTCTTTTGTGGTCGTCTTGCATGATAAATTAAAATAAACACGGCAAAAAACGATAGACTCGTTCCAGGTAAAAACCATAAATTACTAAAGAAAAGCATCATAACAAGCGCACCTAACCAAAGCTTTTGCATACTGCCAATAGGATAAGGAATAAAGCGCGCTAAAGCAGAAAGAATTAACATCGTAATAGCACGTATGGTACTTGAAGATAAACCACTTAAAAGTGCATATAAGGTGGCCAGGCTCAAAGCCCCATACAAGGCAAAAATATCACTACTTATATAAAGCGCCAAACGCGGGATTAAACCATAAAGACTTCTTAAAAAAATATAAACGCCAGAAGCCAATAAACCAATATGTAACCCTGAAATGGCCAACAAATGGCTTGTTCCAGTTTTTTGAAAGATTTGCCATAAAGGCGGTGTCATTGCACTTTTATCACCAATGGCTAGCGCTAATAAAATCGGATACGCTCGCGTATTTTTAAATGCATCCATTTTTTGCTTTATCTTGACTCTTAAGCCTGCAATAACAGAATAAGGCCGCCCATGTGCAATAGGCTTGTTCCCAGGATCATGGATCATTATAAGATGATAGGCATTAGCGTGGCGAAGACGCATCATAGGATCAAGATTTTTAATCCGATAGTGTAAATGCCAAACACTACCTAAATACAAAGGCAATGGCCAGCCATAATGCACCAACAATACCGGAATATGTGTCCCAGGAAGCACTGCGGGAAGTGTTTGAAAGTGCTTATTCTCGCTTATATAGGACCCGATCACAAAATCACCTTGGTGCTTTATTTTGGGGTTTTGATCTGGATAATAATAAAGCTCCATTACATGCAAAACCTGAAAAAAACACAGGCTGATTATCGCGCCACACCATCCTTGCCATAAAATTTTTTTGAGCATGTATTTCATTATAGTGCTGATTAATATTTAACCACATGATCTTCAAAGCTTACTATGTAAACGGTGCTGATGCAATACCATGCAAAAATGCAAATACTTATTGCAGTAGATAAGCAGGTAGTTTTAGAATAGGCCAAATTTATGAGATAGACTTTTTGTTTAGTTCAAACTAAACAGATAGCGTAAGGATAACAATGATAGGAATGTATACAGCAGCACAACAAAACGCAGACCAAGATCAAAGCTATGCAAATCAGAAAAGGCCATCTCAAGCCAGCAGCGCTCTTCTATTTACAAGGCTTGCCAAAACTGCTCAACCTGAATTGACCGAGACTAAGGATCATGCTAACTTAGGTGCTTAAATATCCCCATAGGCTTCCTTTATGTTACAATCCCAGCAACTCGAGCAACTGCGCGCCAGTGCCGAAGCCATTTTTAGCGTAGGGGATCTTTTAAGCAGCGCCAAAAGTCAATTAGAATACCACTACAAGGACATTTGGGTAGAGGGAGAAATCGGTCAACTCACTATTCCAAGCTCTGGCCATGCTTATTTTCAATTAAAAGACCAAAATCATGCAATGCGCTGTGTTTTCTTTAAAAATCCCACAACGCACAATGCCATTGCAGGACTTGAAACCGGCACCCAAGTCTTGCTCAAAGGTACGATGAGCGTCTATACCGCTCGAGGCGATATGCAATTTATCGTGCGCCAATGCCTTTTGCAAGGTGAAGGTTTATTACAACAACAATTTCAGCAAATTCAAAAGCAATTGCAGCAACAAGGCTTATTTGATCCTGAGCATAAAAAAACCCTGCCCAGTTTCATCAAACATATTGCTTTAATCACCTCCTCAACTGGTGCAGCCATTGGCGATATCACCCGGGTGCTCTCAGATCGCTATCCTTTAATGCGCGTGAGCCTCTACCCTTCTCTAGTACAAGGCGAACAAGCCCCAGCCTCATTGATAAACGCTATTGCCCAAGCGGAGCAAAACCCTGACGCAGATGTTATTTTACTTACTCGCGGCGGTGGCTCTATGGAAGATCTATGGGCTTTTAATGATGTTGCGCTAGCCCGCGCTATTTTTCATTGCAAAATACCTATTGTTAGTGCGGTAGGTCACGAAATGGATTATACCATTGCTGACTATGTTGCTGATATGCGTGCAGCAACCCCATCTGCTGCTGCAGAGCGTTTATCGCCCTGCCAAAAGGCTATCCAAAAACAACTCCTCCAGAGCTATAAACACATATCTGATAAACTTAGAACCTTCATTTTGCAAAAGCAACAACATCTTGATCTTTTAGAATCACGTCTTACCAGCCCCAAAGCACGTATTAGCCACCAAAAACAAATGCTCCACGCACAAGCACAATATTTAAATCAAACGATGGTGCAAAAATATCGCCAATGCCAAACTCAACAATCCATCATGCAGCATAGAATTTCTGCTAGTACGCTTAAGGCGCGTATCCATGGACAAAAACAAGCCATCGCGCAATATGCTAGTCAGATGCACCATAGCCTAGGCTATAAGCTTTTGCATAAAAACCAATTATTACAACAATATATCGATAAAATGAGTGCTTTTTCTCCTTTAGAAACTCTCAAACGTGGCTATAGCATTAGTAGCAAAGTTAAAACGGATAAAAACATTGCCTCTATCAAAGATCTTAGCATTGATGAAGAGATTAACATTCGTTATTATGATGGACAAATAACGGCCAAGGTGTTAAGCTTAGAGCCGCTTAAACCCGCAGAGTAAACCTCATGATTCTATGGCTTCTTCTAGTTTTAAATGTTGCAATTTTTACATCAAGTCTGTGCATGCTTTTCTTATTAAAAAAAGATTTATATCAAAAACTAAAAGCCCAATTAGAACCCCTTTTTAGCGATCTCAATCATAAAATTTCCAAGCAAAATAGCGATCATCACATTCAGTTGATGGAGCACTTACAAGATACTTTACAAAAAGGGCGTAGTGAAAACCTACAATTTATCAGTCAAAACTTAAGCTCGATGCGCGAACAACTTCAAGGTCAAATGAAGGAACTTAATCAGTCCTTAGATAAACAAATGCAGCATATTAGCGATAGAGTCGATCAGCGTTTAAATCAAGGCTTTGAAAAAACCAATCAAACCTTTCATGATATTATCAAGCGCCTAGCCTTAATTGACCAAGCCCAGGAAAAAATGACCGCCCTATCCCATCAAGTAGTAGATTTAAATAGCGTGTTAAATGACAAACAATCGCGCGGCGCCTTTGGCGAAGTGCAGCTAAGTGCCTTAATTGATAATATGATTCCTAAAAAACATTATGCACTGCAATCAACGCTTTCAAACAATATGCGCGCCGACTGCATTATTTACTTGCCCAAGCCCACTGGCAATATGGTGATAGATTCCAAATTTCCGCTAGAGCCCTATCATCTTATTAAGCAGGCAAAGGATGAAAGCGCCTTAAAAGAGGCTAAGCGCTTGTTTAAGCAGAGCATTAAAAAACATATCCAAGATATCCAAAGCAAATATATTCTGCCTCCCGAAACAGCAGATGGGGCAATGATGTTTATTCCTTCCGAATCGATATTTGCAGAAATTCATGCCCATCACCCAGAATTAGTTGAACTCTCCCATCAAAAACGCGTTTGGCTGGTGTCACCGAGCACCATGATGGCAATTTTAACCACTATCCGTGCGGTTATTAAAGACGATGCTACCCGCGAACAGGTAGATATTATCCAACAACACTTAAAAGCCTTATCAAAAGACTTTTCACGATTTGGAGTGCGCATGGATGCCCTTGCCCGCCATATCAAACAAGCGCATGAAGATGTAGACCAAGTGCATATCTCTGCCAAGAAAATTCATCAGCACTTTGATCATATTGAAAAAGTAGAACTTGATACTAAGCCACAAATTCTTGAAAATATCACCCAAGAAGACTAAAATTAACATTAGTAATCAATAAAGCTTATCCATATATGAAAATATTTAAAAAAAACCACCCCTTGCAAACGCGACTGGAAGAAATTTTTAATACACTAGCCCATGGTGTTGGTATTTTCTTAAGTATTGCCGCATTGGTGATATTGATCATAGCAAGTGCATTAGCTGCTAGCCCTGTAAAAATAATTGCCTCTATAATTTATGGTTTAAGCCTTGTAACACTCTACACTACCTCAACCTTGTATCATGGCGTACAAAATCCAAAACTTAAAAAAACTCTGATTAAGCTCGACCATGCAGGCATTTATTTTCTCATTGCCGGAAGCTATACGCCCTTTTGCTTAATCACTCTACACGGCCCTATAGGCTGGAGTCTATTGGCAATTATTTGGCTCTGTGCATTTTCTGGAATGATTATAAAATTTGTTTTCAAAGACTATAATCGCTATCGCCACCTAAGCTTAGCAATGTACCTTGTGATGGGCTGGCTTGCACTTTTTGTTATAGAGCCCTTATGGCAAAGCCTCACCTTACATGGCTTTATCCTGCTTATTGCTGGTGGACTATGCTATACGATTGGCTCTATCTTTTTTGCACTGGACCATAAATACCACTTTGGTCATTTTATGTGGCATCTTTTTGTACTAGCCGGTAGCATCTGCCATTTTTTTGCTATTTTATTTTTTGTTATTTTGAGCTAGGGGCTCATTTTTTTAGATACACCTTTACTTGCACATGTAGATGATTTTGCAAAAGCCATAGCTGCCATACAAGAACCTTGATCAAATTTATAAACAGAATCAGTTAGTATGTTCTTCACAAAATCACGCGCACAGTCAGAGATAGATTGCTTGACGATCTTATCTAAACTTAAAACATCCGTAACAATTTTTTTGATGTGATGGAGATATGCTTGTTTGCTTGCCCCAGGAGTAGGCTTAAACTCATTTTCACACAGCTTACACAGTGCCTGCAAAGAGAGTACTTCCCCTTTTCCCTCTATAGTCCCTTTTAATTCACAAACCCTAGTATCCTTTAGTATATTCCTACAAATAAAACTTTGCGTATCTTTGCGAGCCCTTTCATGATCCATAAGCATGAAAGCATTTATCTTACCAATAAAAAGATCTTCAATTTCAAATATATTTAATTTATAAAAAGATATGCTTGAACCTTTTGGTAAAAGTAATGCGGTATAAGAATCAATCCATAAAGGTGTATTTATTAAATCTTCAGGGTCAAAAAATAAATCATCAACAACCACCAAATGGCAATTTTCACCAGGTTTCACATGATGAAAATATTGTATAATTGCAATCCATAAAAAAAACTTTGACTTGTCCACATACTTACAATAATCATCATTCTTTAAAGCCATTGGCTCCCAGTCACTAAAGCCCTTGCCTTGTGAGAGCGCTTTAAATATGTCTACAATTGTAGTTAAATCAAATGGAATTTGAGTTTGCGTTTGCATATCCAAAAACGCTTCAAGAGATAGGATATTACAACCGTATTTTTTCCTGGTGCCATCTGGATCAGGATTATTTAAACCAAGTTTATCCATACCTAAACTTATTCGATTTGAGCCACTAATCATTGTCATAAAATGAATAGGATCATCGCTGGGACATAATTCAGCAGGAACCACCTTAGTAAAGTTCAATATATTTGGTTTTAAATACAGACTAAAAAAAAGATCATGGATCAAATTTGCAAGATCTTTTTTATCAAGAGCCTGTATAGCTCTTTGGGTTTCTAAATCAGAACTATCTATATCCTCTAAGTAAGTGAAGATACGTACATATTTTTTTTTAATTTCTGATGAAAATGTATTTTGCGCTTGCAATGTATTGATGGCTCTTAAAATAGATCTATTAGATTTTCTAGATAGAAGATCAAACTGTATAGTCGTTATAATATCTTCACCAAAACCATTATCCCTAATAAGTTTTGCCGGATAAGAAAAAGTACCGTCAAAATCCAAAACATGTACAAAATTCTCAAATACCACTGTAAAGCTTATAAGGTGTTTTTCATTCTTAATCTAGATAATACCCAAGCACATAGATACGTCAAGCCCGCCAAAAGCCAAAGAGCAGAAAAAACCCAATCCTGTATCAAAAGCGGCCTATCCATGCCTAAAAGACCTGGATAATTTTTTAGGATATACCCAACTAATTCAGGAAAAGGCATCAATATTACAACTGATCCACGCAGCGTATATAAAACTCCAACTAGAAAAATAACAGCCCAGACTCCCGGTAAACGCCGAATATAAGCCGCAGCAGATAAACCATAAAGGCCAACTATAAAAAACAAACCAGATAAGATCATCATCAAGACAACAACATACCAAGACTGCGCATGCTGAATAAAATAAGAGGGCGCCCCAAAATAGTAATAGGCCTTTGCGCCAATAAAAATCATTGCAAAATGCAGCAAACTAACAACTATATTTGCCATAGCCCCAAAAACCAATAATAATTTTGCTATCTGTTTCATTTTTGCCTCCATACTGGTAAAAAAAAATCTCGCCACCGCAAGGTAACGAGATTTTCTTAAGGAGAAGAAAAGCTTATTAAGCTTTTTGTGTCATAGGAACCACAATTTGTGCTTCAACACGACGATTTAATGCACGGCCCTGCTCAGTAGCATTATCTGCCATAGGGTTTTGCGTACCAAGTCCTTCAGAATCAACACGATCAGAGCTGATACCAAATTTTGCTAAGGAAGCTTTAATGGTTTGAGCACGATCTTGTGATAATTTTTGGTTAAAATCATGTGGCCCAGTGTTACTTGCATAACCATTTAAAGTAACCTTAGTATTTGGATACGCTTTCATGAAATTAGCGAGGTTTTTAACTTGGGTGTTGTACATGCCACTACCATCTTTAGGGAACTGCGCATAGTTTTTGATAAACTTCACATTCAGGTGCATGGTTACTTGATCGCCATCAATGGTTACACAACCAGATTGATTATTGCTTGCACCGCCTTGATCACAAAGTTTCACACCCTGAGGTAAGTAGTCTTTTAATTGAACTTTCGCTTGCTTGAATAAAGCTTTTTGTTTTGTACTTAAAGGATTAGATAAACCAGCTGAATGGGTTTGACCAAAGTTCCAGTTTAGGCCAGCAGTAACAGTGTTTATGTTTGTGTCAGTTGCTTTAAAACCTTCAAAATGACGCAGATGTACGCCACCAGAGAACTGCGCATCAATTGGGAAATTCACACCTAAGCCCATATCCACATAGTTGGAGTTTTGATCGTTACCTTGCTTCGCTAAACCACCAGCGAAGTAGGGCTCAAAACGATTGGAAATTTTTGGCAAATATGCTAAGCCTTCAGCCTGCCATAGAAAATCCTTACTTGATTTGTTAGTAACAGTGTTGTTAGAGTTGTAATACCCTAATACAAGCTGTGTGCCCCAATACTCAGTGGCACGATAACCAAGACCAACATCACCAATGGCTGCATCTTTTTGACCATCAACAGTTGGACTTGCCTTACCAATGGCAATAGGAACATATAATTTGCTTTGATCCAGATTGATTCCAGATGCTAGTGCTATGCTAGAACAACATGCTACCGCACAACTTAGCGCTATTAGACTTTTTTTCATAGAGAACTCCTTAAATATAGAAAATAAATTCGGTCCATATTAACATACTAAATACCAAAGTACAATAGGCTTTTTAAGCCCTAAAACTAATCACTTGAGATCTTGAAATAATCACGTATAATTGAGAAAATTTATTAGCGGCCCCCTTGATGGCTCACATACATTACTCCCAAGAAAATGTGCGCATCCTGCCTAATCGCTGGGACGGCATTGCGCTGCTTTTACTTGCAAGCATTATTGCCTTTACTGCTTATGGTGCCATGCACATGTCTTTGCCTTTTAAACTGGGCGAAACCATGCATATTCAAAGCCACCCAAGCGCCCTAATCCCCTACTCCCTCCTTACTTGCTTGCGCATGTTTATTGCTTTAGTGTTCTCATTCTTAGCAACTTTTATAATTGCCCCCATTGCCGCAAAAAGCGCCAAGGGTGAGCAAATAATTATCCCCATCATTGACATCTTACAATCGGTACCTATTTTAGGTTATCTCTCAATCTTTGTACCATTTTTTATAGGCTTATTTCCAGGCTCTATGGTGGGACCTGAAGCGGCGGTTATCTTTGTAATTTTCACCTCGCAAGTGTGGAACATGATTTTAAGCTTTTATCAATCACTTAAAACCATCCCCAGCGAACTTCAAGAAGCCACTGAAGTCTATCAGCTCTCGCCCTGGCAAAAATTTTGGCGCCTAGAAGTACCCTACGCGATGCCAGGACTCCTTTGGAACGCGATGATGAGCATGAGCGCTGGATGGTTTTTTATCGTTGCCAGCGAGGCCATTTCTATTGCCAATCAAACCATCACCCTACCGGGCGTTGGCAGCTATATAGCCCTTGCAATTGAAAATCACAGCATTAAAGCGCTTTGGTACTCTATTATCGCAATGTTAATTGTGATCACCCTCTACGATCAAATATTCTTTAGACCATTGGTGGCATGGTCCAAAAAATTCACTCTTTCTGAAGCAGAAGAGGAAGAAGCCAGCAGCTGGGTACTTGTTACCCTACAAAGAACTGCCCTCTTGCAATACTTAGGACAGTACACTGCTCTGATAGGTGACTGGATTGTCAACAATCGCTTTCTCATTGGGCACGCTTTTAAGAAGAAACCAAAAAAGGCTAAATTTTCCTTTGGTTTTTCTATTCCTTCGTGGCTACAAAACCTTGTATGGTATGGTCTTATGCTTTTGATTTGTATTTGGGCCGCGATGAAAACCACGGCATTTTTTCAGGCACATATCTCTTGGCAAGAAGTACTGCATGTAAACCTTTTAAGCTTTTACACCTTTTTGCGGGTGAGCATTTTATTATTGCTATGCTCTATTATCTGGGTACCCATTGGCATTTGGACCGGACTTAACCCAAAAGCGGCGCGTATTGTGCAACCCTTGGCTCAATTTGCAGCGGCTTTTCCAGCAAACTTGTTTTTCCCCTTATTTGTTATTCTCGTTACCCATTTTAAACTGAATTTTGAAATCTACTCTGCACCTATTATGATTCTTGGCACACAATGGTATATTCTGTTTAATGTTATTGCCGGCGCTACCGCCATTCCCAAAGAACTCAAGCTTGCCGCAAGCAATATGCAGCTAAAAGGCCTGTTAAAGTGGCGCAAATACCTAATCCCTGCCATTATGCCCTATTTTATTACTGGTTTAATTACCGCTGCAGGTGGATCGTGGAATGCCAGTATTGTTGCTGAAATTATTCAATGGGGCCATCAAGAGCTTATTGCCCAAGGCCTAGGATCATACATCACAATAGCCACCAATGAAGGAAACTTTGCTCAAATTGCACTTGGGGTGATCATCATGTGCTTATGGGTAACTATTATTAATATTATTTTTTGGCGACCAATCTACCGCTTAGCCACCAAACGCTATCAACTAGGAACCTAAACTATGACTGAAAACAACCTTATTAGCGCACAAAACATTTGTAAATCTTTTGTCAAGCCAGACGGCAGTGAACTTGAGGTCATCAAAAATGTTAACTTAGTCATGCATGAAGGAAAAATCACGGCACTCCTTGGAAAATCAGGGTCCGGAAAATCCACTTTGCTGCGTATCATTGCCGGCCTTATTGCACCCTCAACTGGAGAGGTACACTACAGAGGCCAAGAAGTGCAAGCACCCGTGCCAGGAATTTCTATGGTATTTCAAAGCTTTGCACTGATGCCATGGCTTACAGTTTTAGAAAATGTCGAACTTGGTCTTGAGGCACAAGGTATTTCAAAGCGCAAACGCCGCAAACGTGCCTTACATGCTATTGATATTATTGGAATGGATGGCTTTGAAAATGCCTATCCTCGCGAATTATCCGGCGGCATGCAACAGCGCGTTGGTTTTGCCAGAGCACTGGTTGTGGATCCTGATATTTTATTAATGGATGAACCTTTTTCTGCGCTAGATGTCTTAACCGCCGAAACCCTGCGCGGAGATTTATTAGAACTGTGGTTGGAAAAACAAAGCTCGATGAAAGGTATTTTGTTTGTCACTCACAATATTGAAGAAGCGGTCTTAATTGCCGATCGTATTTTAGTTTTTGGCTCCAACCCCGGCTGCATCAAAGGCGATATAAGTGTTGACTTACCCTATCCTAGAAATGCCGGTGATCAAGCTGTCACAGACACTATTGATGAAGTCTATCGCCTTATGACGCGCGCCCAAACCCAGCAAATTAAAAAACGCATGGAGCTGAGTAAGTCCATTGGTTTAGATTATCGCATTCCAGATGCAGAAGTGGCCGAGCTTCTTGGTCTCCTTGAACAAGTAAATGAACTGCAAAGCAAAGGTGCTGTGGATCTACCAGATCTTGCCGATGAAGTGCGCCTTGATATTGATGACCTTTTCCCTATTTTAGAAGCCCTTGCGATTATGGAATTTGCCGTTGTTAAAGATGGGGACATTAGCATTACCGCAAAAGGAAAACAGTGGATGGATGCTGATATTACTGATAAGAAAGTTATTTTTGCCAAACACTTAATCTCCTATATTCCCCTTGCTAAATATATCTGTGAAAGCTTAGAGCAAAAAAGTAATGAAAAACGCTCCTACCCTTTCTTTCACAAACAGTTGTTAGAACACTTCACCGAAGATGAAGCCACTCGCGTTTTAGACACGGTCATTGAATGGGGCCGCTATGCAGAGATTTTTGCCTTTGATGCTGGCGCCAATCAACTCTCCCTAGAAGAAGCAGATCGCATTGGCTAAATTGGCTTTGTTTCAAATCAATACAATTTACCTATTTAGCTGTGTATAGTCTTGCAAAGAAGAAATAAAAAGAGTAAAAACGTCTTGTTTTCAATCATAAGGAGATTAAGAAAAATCATGTCTGAAAATGAAAAACCCTCATCTCAAGAAGAAAAGTATTGTTCCATTCCTTTTTGTAAAGAATTCTCTCGCGCCTTTAATGATATTTATGATAATTATGCAATAGTAAAAAGCTATCTTTCATCAAGCTCACCAGCATAGGCAATAAAAGCCCTAATTGCTTCGAAAAAGCCCTTGCATGTCTTATTGTAAAACTTTGTTGCTGCTATAGATGCATCAATACTAATGAGGACAGCTGGATGCAAAAAGAATCCTTATACTTTAGAACGCTCTGGCAACAGGTTTACAATGAATCCTTTAAAAAAAAGCCATTAAAAGACCAAGAGGTTAATTTATAAAAAACATTATCCTAAGGAATTAACTTTGGCTAATTTGATTACGAATAGGCTGCAAGTTTCCAAAAACTATACTTGGAATATAACCATCCATCATAGCTGAAAGATTGTTGTCCAATAGCTCAAATATTGCAGGCACCACTTGATTAGAAAAATTACAGCTAGTAGAGGTCATACCATGGGCATAAGTCTCGCTAACTTTTGTACATCCGGGTGTCACTGATGCACACTGCAATGTTTTCAAACAGGCCCCTGCATAAATCTAAAACAGCAGCAAAGGGCAAACGAAGTATAAGCCCAAGCTCAAGTGCTTTGAATATATTCTAAACGATCTTGTAATAGCGCATCTTGATTCATCCAATGTAAAACCTGGCTAAAATCTACTGCAACAAGGATAAAATCCCTTTTGCGCACTGCACTTTTTAAATGTCAATAAGCTTCTCTAAGGCTTTTGTTGATGAAGGATCACATACTGCCGAGCAACAATTATACACATATACTATCAAGCATTGCTATTTAACATAATTTTTCGTAATATTTATTCATCGTAATTATCAAGAGGAATAGTATGTCTGACAGAGATGCCAACTGCTTAGAAGAAGTGCTTACAAGTCTTATAGTGCATATTTGGTGGTGGAGCCGCTGCTCTAAATGTATTAAACTTGACGAGCAAGACTGGATGCGCAACGAAGAGCCTGAATATCAATTACACTACTTCCCAACATTTTGGAAAGCACTTCATAATAAAGCAAATGAGACAGCATGTGGCTCTTATTCCAGTCTTTTGAATTCAACGAATAAACGTTAAACTTTGGCTGTCTTGAATACGACTAGGCTGAGGATTTCCAGAGACTATACTTGGAACATAACCATCAATCATAGCTAAAAGATTTTTATCCACCTCTTCAAATGTTGAAGGCGCCGCTTGATTAGAAAAATTACAGCTGGTAGAAGTCATACCATAGGGCATACATTCTGCCAACTTTTGCACATCCGGGTGTGCACTGATGCGCACTGCAATGGTTTTATACTGACCCTTACATAAATCTAAAACAGCCGCTGAGGGCGGCATTAACCAAGTATGAGCCCCCGGCCAAGTGCTTTGAATATGTTCTAAACGATCTTGCGATAGCGCATCTTGATTAATCCAATGCAAAACCTGGTTAAAATCAGCAGCAATAATAATAAAACCCTTTTGTGCACTGCGCTTTTTGATGGCAATAAGTTTCTCTAAGGCTTTTATTGATGAGGGATCACAGCTTAAACCCCAAACAGACTCTGTGGCAATGGCAATAACACCATCATGACGCAAACAGTGCGCCGCCTCGCTTATGCTTAAGGCTTTAGACATTAAAACATCCGTTGTTTGGTCAACTCAAGCACCCGATCTAGCGTTTGATGGCTAATGGCTAAAGCTTCTTCTTGGGCTTTTTTTAACAGTGCTATCAACTGTGCTTTATCAGCACTATAACGTGCACGCCGTTCATGCATCGGCGCTAATAGAGTATTAATAACTTCAATCAATTGTTTTTTACACACCACATCGCCAATTTTGCCCGCTTTATAAAGTTCTTTCGTTTCTTCCACCCAACTGTGGTCTGGATTAAAGGTATCATGAAAAATCCATAAGGGATTATTTTTGACTTGACCAGGATCAGTAGCTTTTAAACGCGTAGGATCTGTATACATGCTCATGACTTTCTTTTGCACCACATCTGGACCATCAGAGAGTAAAATTGCATTATTAAGCGATTTGCTCATCTTTAATAGCTGACCTTCTTTGTTAGGGCCTTTTATACCCACTAAACGCTTAACCCGCCCTGTAATGGCCTCTGGGATAGGAAATAAACCACCTGCTTTGACATGATCAGCATCTGCAACCGTATCGGCAACCCCACAATACATTTGATTAAAACGTCTGGCAATTTCACGGCTCAGTTCTAAATGCGGGAGTTGATCTTCACCAACTGGCACCAGCTCTCCTAAAAATGTAAGAATATCAGCCACCTGAAGTAATGAATACAAAGGAAAACCAAAGGGATAATGATCCCCCAAGCCTTTGTCCTTAATTTCAGCTTTTAAGGTAGGATTACGCATCACCCGAGGATAGGGCACAATCATACTTAACTGCGTACAAATTTGATAAATAGCACTTATGTGCGACTCAATGACAATATGACTTTTTTCCGGATCAATGCCCGCTGCAACATAATCAAGAATAATATCCATGGTAGATTGATAAATCGCATCAGGGTCCCCTGCCCGCGTCGTAAAAGCATGCGTATTAGCTAACAAAAAGAAACATTGGTATTGATCCTGAAATTTTATACGATTTTCAATAGAACCTACATAATGACCAAGATGCAATTGCCCTGTTGGCGTATCGCCAGTAAGTAATCTTGGTTTATTACTCATGGCCGTTAATTTCCATGGCTGAAATAGCAAGCGCACAATCAACAGAAGCAATAATAGCGGCCACTTTAAGTGCCATTTGAATGGCAGAGGCAGAAACAGATGCCATACTCAATACTTTTGCATGGGCGTCCAAGCACATACCACAACCGTTTAATGCAGAAACCGCCGTTGCATAAAGCTCAAAACGATTTTGATCAATGCCATGCTGTGCCATTTGATTCATGCGCAGCCCTGCAGGTGTTTTTTTAAGATCAATGGCGCTCATAAGATGCACCGAACGATAATAAACATTATTCATCGCCATAATAGAGGCCGCACTTTGGGAAGCTGCAAGATGCACCGCATCGAGCGAAAAATCTTGATGGCTTGATATAGCAGAGGCAATATCTTTGTTTTTTAAGGCATAGGCACAAGCCATGGCCATACCATGTATATCCTTGGCATCCAGGCCCGCATATTGCGCTGAATTAAAAAGTTGCCCAAGGTTAAGCTTTGCATCCTTGGAACTTGGTAATAATTGTGCTTTAAGCTGCTCAAAATCCATAAATCATTCCCCTATTTTTTAAGAAGTTCGATTATAATGAATTTTCTGCTATAAAGGAAGAAAAGGAAGGATGGTTGCATCAAAAAATGAGGGGGTAAATTTTCAATTACAATGCGCTTGAACGCTTTCATCTAGTGCATCTTGATTCCAAATACATTTTGCAATAGTAGGAAAAACGCAAAATGAAAAAACACCTAAAATAAATAAGCTTATACTAGAAGCTAGCCTTTCTCTTTTGTCGCTTTGTATTGGTGGATCAAGATCAAGCATATATATCAAAAATGGAAAAAAGAAAAATATCGTAATAGCTGCATACTCGGTATCAGCAATATAATTTCGCAAAGTTTTACTCAAAAAAAAATATTAAAATATTATACACTATTGTTACATTTATTCAATGTTTTTTTGGCATTGTTTTCTTTTAATCTCCCTTGAAAGAAATATCAACAATCTTACGCTTACCATCGACTTTCTTCATCATCACCAAAACATCCACTGCTTCTTCAATTAAATGCTCTGGTACGGACTCTACGGCCTCTTGAACCAAATCATATAAACGCAAGCGAGCACTTTCTAAGGAATTGGCATGAATCGTACAAATACCTCCAGGGTGACCAGTATTCCAAGCTTTAAGTAAATCATGCGCCACCCCATCGCGCACCTCACCAATCATAATCCGATCAGGACGCATTCTTAAGGAACCTTTTACCAAATCACGCATGGAGACATCTGGACTGGTAAACATATGGACAATATCATCAGAAAGACACTGCAGCTCTGGCAAGTCTTCTAAAATCAACAAGCGTTCATTATAGGACTCTAACTCAGCAAGAAGCGCATTGGTAAACGTAGTTTTACCACTACTGGTTGCACCAACCACTATAATATTTTTTCTTTCCTTAAGCGCTTGGATCAATTTATTTTTGTCATCTTGCGCTAATGCACCATCTTTGACATAGTCACTCAGTCGCATAATAATTTTTGCACGCTTACGAATGGCAAATGTTGCGCGCTCCACCACTGGAGGCAACCAGCCTTGAAAACGCTCCTTCGCAAAGGGTAAGTCTGAGGCGATCATAGGAGAGGCATAATCTGCAATTTGATTATGATACGCGGCAACGAGCTTAATAATATTCGCGCTTTGCATCCGCTTTATCCTTACATCCGTTTCTTGCTTTCCAGATAGCAGCGTATCTATCACAACCTTGCCATCAGGGTTGAGCATAATTTCTATGATATCATCATTGCTTAACATCGCTAAAATATCCTCACCCAGTGCCGTTTGTAGCATATTTTTATATCTAGTCTCCACTTTTTCTCTCATCTCATACTCCTACCACTTTTGCTCTTATAATTTTTTGTGTAATGGGACCAAAATAACGTGAATCAAATGAATAAATGCTATAATCACTCATCACCCAGTACTCCCCCTTTTTAAGCGCCCGACAAAAATCTATTTGCGGTAAGCTTAGCTTGTTTTTACCATATTGACGCCGCGTGCCAATATTTTTGTGATTCACTAAAACCTGATCGTCTTTAAGACACACCAAATCACCAGAAACCGCAATAACAGGTTTGATTAACCAGCGTTCTTGATAGCTTTGAAGCTTTAATTCTTTTCTTAGCGGCTTTGGCATTATAAAAGCAACTTTATCGGCTTTTGAATAATGCTTTTGCTTTCCTTTAAAAATATAAAAACCAGGCTCAATGGAAGCCTGCTTTACATAGGTAAAAGCAAAACCAGATTGCTTTAATAATGGAACCACAAAAGCAAGCAATACCAAGAGCAAGGCAAATAGCATAAGCCACAGAAATGTCCTTCTTGCTTTATGGCGTTTATCCATCGCTCTTACCCTTATTAAAATTTTGATTTAATTGCTTAAGCGTTTGCTTTGAAATAGCCTGACCCATTTTTTTCATATCCCCTGAGTCGATATTCAAGTACTTATCTTGCATACCCTTTTCAACATTTACCACGCCCGCTGCTGGAGGTGCTGCTAATGGTGCATTACCCTGATGCACCGTAGTGGCTGCGACCATCGAAGCTGGTGAGCTTGGCGCACTAGAGTCGACCATTACGGATTGGTTCGCCGCATGAAGCACTGCCCCCCCACTAGGCTCAACTGCAGAAGGGGTGGATTTAATATCTGGTGCAAAAGCGATACGTCCAACCACATCACTTGCATAAGAAGGAACTCTATAAAGTAATATGGTGATTATCATTAATAAGAAAAATAATAACAATGGTGCCTCTATGGTATCTGCAAGGCCTAAACTGCCAAAATCTACTTCTTTAAATAAAACCATACCTACGCCTAATATGACCATAAATATGCCCAAGCGCACCCCCATTTTCATAAGATTTCTCGTACAAGTATTAAGATAGTCTTGGGATGGTTTTAAGATACTAAAAGGCAATAACAATAATGCCATTAAACCAATTGCCCAAAAACTAACAACATAAACCATAAGCTGCGCAATAATTAAGCCTAATAGAATAAAAGAGCCAAATGATAGGCAAAAATATAATAAAGATAAGGAAAAATTATAACTGCCATAATGCACTGCAGATTGGAGTACTAATAAAATATCTTTTATGACCAATTTAAAAATAATGGATGGCTGTGAGATGGCTTCATTTAACTGTGCTGTTGGAATAAGCTTATTAACAATAAACGCAAAACCGCCAATTAAAACATTCATCAACATCGGCAGCTGGCTAATCAGAAAAAATATAAACCCGATTTTGATCAACTTCCCAATAAGTAAGGCAATCGTATCATCTTGACGCAGCGCCCAAAACAGCCCTAAAAGAGCAAGCTCTATCCCTGCAATAATGTAGAATAGATTTAAGGCATAAACAGAAACACTCGCAAAACCATCTACAAACACATACACTAGTGATTGCTGTAATTTATCAATAACACCTATCCATTGTTGATCTACTTGCATCATGTCTGCTGTCCTTTTAATCACTATAGGGGTGGTCTAATTGTCCTTGTTTTGTATTATTTAATACTGTTGGTAATTTAAGGGCTGTGTTCAATCCTAGTTTTGTATCATGCTGCTTAAATTGATTCAGCATTAACTCAATCACCTTGCTTCCTTCTGTTGTCTTTTTATCTATCACTGAAGCCATATCCTCAGCATAAATGTTTTTAATCATAAGCATGACAAATAAAGGATAAAAGTATACCTTCATGGCTTATCTCCTAACGGCTGCTATAACGACTGCTCTTGTAAGGACTTAATAATAAATCTTTACTTACAAGCACATTAAACTGATATCCAGAACGAATGGTAATTTGTGGCTGCATTCCTAAAATATTCGAAGACACTTTTTCTCCTATACCACTAATCCCTTTACCCATACTTTCCCATAGTGCCACTTGTGCAGATTTACCGACACTAGGAGGTCGTGGAGTATATGCCCCAGGGTCATAATTGCTCTGATTGGCCTGATTGGTAGCAATAATGGCTGGAACATTAAATAATGTTGTTAAAAATGCTGCGCCAACCAATGAGCCCCAATGATTATTCACTAAGTCTGAAAATCCTGCGCTGCCCATTGCGTTAGTGCCTTGCATTTGATCTGGCAGCAATATGGAACTTCCATCTGGGCGTATTAAGCGCGTAAAAATAGCTTGTACTTGGCTTTGCCCATAACTTACTTGGGCATTATACACCCCAATTAACTTACTACCCTTAGGAATCAGAAGGTATGCTCCTTTGATACTGTCGTAAATATCTCGATTTACCACCGCAGTAATCATGCCTGGAAGATTTGAACTAATTTGGGTTTGCAAAATAGCTGGAATCGCAGCACCAGCTTGCAAAATATAAGGAGAAACAGGATACTGAAGCGTATGCTCATTATACACATCATCAATCCCTGGACCACTTAGAAAATTACTTTTATCTCCTTGCATATTTGGGTCCCTAGGCCCAATATCTTTTGCGTCGGTCTTTAACGCATCTTTGCTCGATGCACTATTTTGCGTATTCGTTTTCTCTGGCACAGGATTAGTACCACTAAAAAACATGTAACTACTGGCAGCATTTTTATCAAATGCCACCGCGGGCTCTGACTTTGGCAATGCTTTAGGTATAGGTGGTTTTTTTTCGGTATTTTTTAAAGCGTCAATACTTCTTTGCTGCTGTGATATAGTTGATTGCAATTGATTAATTTTTGATGATAAACCCTCTATCATTTTCTCTTGTTTTTCATTCACATTACCTTTAAGGTTTTCTATTAAGTCTTGAACCCCCTTATCAGCATAATCACCTGGTAATTTTATAATCGTATCTAAAGGATCATCATCCTCTTTAGCAATCTCTTTCATACCAGAAGAAGCTGGTGCCCTAACCTTATCACTGGAAAGATTAAAAGATACAAACCATAAAAATATCCCAGCAAGCAATGCAATTAGCACCATAATAAGCTTACGGTTTAAGCGCTTTGCCTGTGGTTTATCTTTGTTCAGTAACGATTGCTCACTCATATCAAGCCCCTATCCTTTATCGTTTAAAGTCAACTCCACAATGGTTTTACGTTTATTATTGACCCCAGTAACCAAATGCATTTTCTCAAGCACCGCATCTACAATCAAAAACCGTCCTTTTAAACGCCAGTTTTGCATGGTTTGCAAATTGTTATGTTGATCTAGGGCCATTAACATAGGAAGCTGGGTTTTATGAAAGTTTTCACTAAACTCTATATAAGTTTTATAACCATCATTAAAAACACGTACTGGATACCATAGTGGCTTAGATCCACTAACCATACGCATGCCATAATGAAAATCCAACTTCGACATGTCAATATTGACACTGGATAAGCCATTATCTCTATCATCACTTCCAGAAAAATGTATAACCGAATCCCCTTGCTCATAATTCCAACCTACCGAAATCATATAAGTATCATTAGTGGTTGATTGCAGTAAAAGATGATAGACCCTTTGATCTGTCGTAATAATAAGGTTATTACTAATGCCTGCACTGGTAGGTTTTACTAATATATGCTCAACCTTATTATCTCCAGTATTACTATAGGTCTTAGACAGTCGCCAGCGATAGGTATCACCTGCTGCAATAGATATTATTTTTTCGCCTGTCTCAAAACGAATATCTGTAAGCCTCATAGGCGCAGTATAAATTGTATAAATTGCCCCTGGCATATAATCATATTGCATCATGGAGTTAAAAAAGGATTCTGATTTGGGAAACTGTAGTGCAGTCTTATTCGCCTCTTGGGTCGCTTCCTTTTTAGTTAAAAACACCTTTTTTTTACCATCCTTTGCTGTATCTATCGGCATTAATTGCCCAGGAACAGGAATAGGAACATATTCACGCACTACTTTGGTCTTTTGCACTTGGTCAATAGCAGAAGTTATATGAAGATTTTGAGAATTATCTGTCACATCTTGCTTACTTGGGGCACTCTTACAGCCAGCAAGAGAAAAAACTATTACAGAACCCAGGCATAACACCAACTTTTTTTGAATTGAACTTTTCATCTCATCCTTCCTTATCCATTGTGAAATAACTAATCACTAAACCAAAGGGGTTGTTCATCAGATTTACTTTTGAACTGGCTCTTTCTTTACTAAAGGTAAAGGTACCTTTGTAATTTTCCACCCCTTCTATTGATCCTTTCATATTATAGGTCGTTGTCTGCCATTTAACTTTAAGACTTTTATTGCTCACAACGTCAGTATCTATTATTTTTACTTCCTTAAGAATATTACCCACCTGCCTAAAAGGTGCTTTACTTTGTGCATACTCATTGAGTGTATCAACGGCATTTCCTGCAACAAGCTGATAGGCGTTAAGCCAGTTTTTTTTGAGAATAATTGGGTCTAATGGCACAGTCATAATGTTCCGCAAAAATTGATCGATAATATAATTTTGCTTCACTGAATCAAATACAATTTTTTGTGGAACCGTTTGAATATTCACTAAAGCATTATTTTTATCTACCTCTGCCACATAGACATAAGTACTGCGCGCATTGAGTAATAATGCAATGATCACGACTAAGGCAAGCGTACATACCATACTCACCAGACAGGCAAAGCGCCAACTATTAAGTCGCACCCTGGTATCTCCTACTCTTTGATCCCATAAAGCTTTAGCCTTGGCATAGGGGTCTTGTTTTGTATGCTGATCATCCGGCATGTGTGCCTCCTTTTCCTTTATCCTGCAAAAAGACTATTTTCTTCACAACAAGACTAAAAGGATTTAGTTTTATGTTGGTATGTTGTTTTGAAAAATTTTGCTGCATTACAAATTGTGCGCGAAAGTTCTGTTTAGATCCACCTTTTGCTTTTGTACTCCAATCTATCTGGTAAACATAGGGCTTAAGCATATGGACCTGTTCCACTTGAATACTGCAATCCTTATTTTGTACACATAATGATTTTGCATTTAATGCCTTATAAGCCCTTCCTGTGCTATAAAGGGCTAATGCCTCTTGATTTTTATGCACATAGGCATCTAAGAAATGCTGAGTAAAAAGATGCATAAGTTGTGCATTAGGCACTATCTTTTCACTTATAAACCCTGCATTAACTGTGTAGCCATTTTTATGAGTTGCTACTGCATAAACACTCTGTTTAGGGCCAAATTGTAATAATAGAAAAATCAGGGCTAGAACAATATTCAGAAAAAGAAAAAATAGACAAGCCACACGCCATTTATGGGCATGAACTAGTGCTTGACCCATTACTGAGTCAGCTTCCTCTCTTGCAGGAAAAAACGACGATGCTGGGTGCACCAAAGGGTGATGCATATAACTTTGTCTGCTAGCATCTACACTCATTGGCTGCGCTCCTGAATAATTTTATATGCCCATTCTAAATCATGATGCTGCAAATAGTGTTCTAAATAATTTTCTTTATGATGCGCCATAAAATATTTGATATCTTTAAGTGCTTTGGATGATGATTGCGCTGCAAAAGCCAAAGCAATCGGCCCTAATGACATATCAAACAAGGCATTACCTAAGCTAGATTGATAATAATACTGCTTGCGTGGCAAGGCATGAGATAAAATCATCAATTGTTGGTTATTGAGACCTAAACTCTTATATTGACCTCTTATTTCTGGCTCTAAAATACGGTTGTTTGGTAAAAATATTCGTGTTGGACAAGATTCTAATAGCGCACTGGCAATCGAACTTGCCAAGGCATCATGCGCGGACTGAGTCGCACAAATTACACTAATATTTTTCTTACGTAAGGTTTTAAGCCAAGCAGATATCTTACTTCTAAATAAAGGATGGTCTAGAAATACCCAAGCTTCATCCAGAATTAAAATACCAGGCTTACCATCAAATTGTTTTTCTAAACAATGAAATAAGTAAGATAATACAACTGGAACAATCTTAGGCATATCCATAATGGCTTCCATTTCAAAGCATTGCCATGGCGCTGCTTGAAAACCATCACTTTCAGCATCAAGAATTTTTCCATAAGGACCGGTTAAAATATAATTATCAAGTGCGGTACGGATTTCCTCATCTTGTACCATAGCCCTAAAACCGGTTAAAGTACGCTCTTTTACAGGACAAATGGCCAATTGACTTAAAGCTTCAAAAATTGCACTTTTACGTTTGGCATTAATAGTAACTCCCTCACCTTCTACTAAGCCCGTAATCCAATCTGTTGCCCAAATACACTCTGCTGCATCATCAATACCAATAAGTGGTGCAAAAACCAAGCCATCTTGTGACAAATTACCTACTTGATGGTACTGACCACCCACCCCTTTTGTTGCAGCCAAAAAGCTATTACCTTTATCAAAAATAAAGACCTGGGCATCTTTGTAACGCAAAAACTGTAAGGCTATCATATTTAATAATACAGATTTACCGGTCCCGGTTGGCCCAACAATCATCTGGTGCCCTACATCATTGACATGATTACACAAGCGAAATGGTGTAAAGTTAGAGGTGTTAGTAATCATCAATGGTGCATCTTTTAAATGTGTGTTTTCTACTGGCCCTGACCACTGCGCGGATAAAGGCATTAAATGCGCCAAATTTAAACTATGAAGTAGTGGCATACGCACATTAGCAACACAGTGACCTGGAATAGAAGAAAGCCAGGACTCTACAGCATTGATAGTTTCATTGACGGTTACAAAACCCAAACTATTGATAATTCTCTCAACTTCACGCTGTTTTTCATACGCAACGGTTTCATCTTTATCACTAACAACAACCGTAGCTGTATAATAGCCAAAACTTACTTGATCATCAGATAATAAACCAATAGCCTGGTCGGTATCTTTGGCATTGGCTATCGCAGTATTATCCATCATACCACTTGGACTTTTAGAAAGTGATTCTGTCAACATGGAAAATAAGCCTTTGCGTTTGGCAAACCAATGACGTCGATAATTTTTCAACTGACTTTCTGCTTCTAATTTTGATAAAGGGATATAACGCGTAACCCAACGATAAGAAAAAGCCAAGTCATTCAATTGATCAAGCATGGCTGGAATAGAAGTAGAAGGAAAACTTAAGATGGAAATAACTTTTAAATGTTCTTCGCCAAGCTTAGGATCAAAGCCACCTAAAAGTGGCGTATCTGCCAGCAATGCATCCAAATACATTGGATTTTCTGGAAGTACTACCTCGTGTTGCTTATTAGAAATGCAACTATGAAGATAGGTTAAGGTTTGGTTACTATCTAAATGTGAAAGTGCAAACATAAAGCCTTTTAAAATATCATATATTCGGTTAATAGACTCTTCAAAGGCATCTAGTTGTTTTTCATAATTTTCATTGGTGGTGCTGGTTTTATTAAAAAAAAGCTGTTGCCACTTTTGTTGTTTTGAACTTTCTGGCAAAAACTGAAAACTCATAAAGTATTGACTCTCATAATGATTCTCGCCTTGGGTAAAATACTCTCTTCTTTCAGCATCTATAAGCCAACTCACCGGATCTTCAAAGTGTCCTTCATGCGGATATTCTTGGGCAGGAATCCGTCTTGATTCAATAAACACAGCCCAACCCGAACCTAAACGTTTGAGTGCATTATTAATTTTAGCGCTAATGGCTACAAATTCAGATTCACTAGAAGAGGCCAAGTCAGGACCGCGATAACTAATAGTTTTCAGGAAGGAGCCATCTTTATTAAGCACCACACCATCACGCACCATCACTGCCCAGGGCAATAGATCACTTAAGTGTTTGCTTTTTTCTTTGTACTCCTTAAATAAAAACATGCTTATACCTCATAATAATCTTTGTATTTAATAGATCTTGAAAAAATTTCAAATATATCTTTGTCTTTACGACACAGCCATGCGGCAAGGATATGAGATAAGATAAAAAAAGGAATCGCTAAATATAATTGCATCCCCACCACCAATGCAGCGCCAAAGGTACCATTTAAAATGGCAAAAGTCCTTGGAACCCCTGCAAAAAGCACCGGCTCTGTTAAAGAACGGTGTATTTTGATGTAATATCCTGGTACTTCTTCACGCATTAGATAATAAGTCCTGATGATGGCTGGTATAAACTAACAATGATGGAACTTGCAAAAAAGGCAATACTTAAACCAAATACAATTTGAAATACCTTACGCATAATGCCACCAGACTCTCCAAAAGCAATACCCAAGCCTGCAATAACAATAACGATAACGCCAAGAGTTTTCGCTACCGGACCTGAAATTGAGTACATAATTTTTTCAAGCGGTCCTTCCCAAGGCATCGGCTCACCACTTTCAGCTGCAAAACTTAGGCTTGGCACTACTATGTAAAAAAACACCAACAGACATGCACGAAAACTTGTCCCAGCCATTTTATTTCCGAGTTGCTTTATTCTATCGATCATTTTTTTCTCCTTAATCATAAATTTTCCTTATCTCTTTGCTTTCGTTTTAAATTAACATTGAAATGATAAACATCAATCGGTGGTTTCTCAACAAACAAGCCAAAAATAATTGTAACAATTGTTACCTTAATAAACAATAAAGTATTTAAGCATTTGAAAAATTCAACACAAAAGCATAACCTTGTGACCACCAATTACACAGTACATTGTGAAGTAAAAAGGGCAATATGACAGATCAAACATCACGTACTCTTACAATATCATAAATCCGCGCTTACCCCCTCTAATCCACCCTGACTTGAATGCACTTGTTTGTTAGTAAGCTCTCTTATCCATCTTTACAAAGAAAACATTGCTTCTTTCAACTCATAGAACACATTCAAGCTTATGGCATAAAGTTTAAAGTCATCCTAATTGTAGATAGAGATTTTGGGATATCAAAAAAATAAATTAATTTATATTATTACTTAGAGAAAACCAATACCAGGCTTGCAAAGACAAGGCTTTTTTCTTACCATCAGATCAGATGCAGTCTATATCTATAAGCAAATGCAAAAACAAGACTTCTTAAAAAGCCCAGATCTTTGGAGTGAAGACTTTGTAAAAATAACTGCCCAGACCATGCAGTTGAATCTAAAAGACGCGCACTGGCAAATCATCCAGCTCGTAAGAGACTATTACAACAAGCATCAACATCACCCAAGCATCAGAACCCTTATTATTCTTTTACGTAAAGAAAAAGGATTTGAAGAAATTAACAGCTTGAAACTTCAAGAATATTTTCCGCTGGGCGCGGCCAAACAAATTGCCCTTTTATCAGGTCTGCCCTACCCCAAGCATTGCATCTAAGGTTCAGGACTTGTGTGAAGGCGCAGTATTCGCACCAAATCGCTATAGCGCGTGGCGGAGAGATGCCACACAAAAAAACAAACGTGCTGTTGTTTTCTTGAGCCTAAAAATTGCAAACGAAGCGATAGATACCAAGGCGTTAAGGTATCGATGTGAAACAACGTTGCTTGACTTTCTTGATAAGGAGACTCAATTGTCCAAAGACCATCATGGTCAAGATGATAACAGGTTTCTTGCTGCTGTTTTGCATCTTGGAAATAGTCATAGGCGCCATAGGCTATCACACAACATAAGATCATTGCATAGACAACAGGATTTACGATTGCAATGGTGAGCGCTATTAAAGCACCATAAAAGCTCATGCATAATACAATCTGCCAAAGAGGAATAGCTTTATGAAATGTTGTTGGCAACATAACTTTGAATTTTTTCTATTAACGCAGCTCTTTCCTGGCTTAGGCCCTTTATATCACCCATCAATAGCCACTGTGACAAAAGTTCATCTTTTTGTTCTAGAAGTGCACAAAATTCTGCTTTTTCAGCATCTTGCAACATTGGATAACAATCTTTTGCAAAGGGCATAAGGAGTAAATCAAGCTCTAAAGTTCCGCGCCGCGCCGCCCATTGAACCTGATTATGTGATAAAATGCTCATACTTGCCTTTTGAATTTAAAAAATTAGTATACCCGAGCATGGTTTTATTTCAAGGTTTAAAAAAAGGACACGTCACCTGCTTCTGATTGCAACGCGCCCTTAAAGGATTAACAAAGGGTCCTTACGCTTAGAACCAAGCCTCAATATCAAAGGTTAAAGCATCAGCTTTTTGATCATCAGCACCTGATCCATGACGCTTAAATTGCGCATATTCCAGTCCAAGATTAGTATGATCGTTAAGAGCATACTTACCTGAAGCTACCCACTGGGAATAATCATCACTTCTGTTGGACTCACCAAAATTTCTAACACCGTATTCAATACCCAAACCTACAGGCCAATCATTAACGCGGGATAAACCCAATTGAGCAGAATAAAAATAGGCTTTTTTATCAAATGTTATGGTATTTGAAACTTTTGTATAAGGACTTTGCTTTCTATCCGCAAGTACATAATCACCTCTTAAATAAAGGGTACTAGCTTGATCAACATATTCGGCATTAATATTCCATGCTCCAATTTTTTTGGACGTATATCCGTTTTGATTATTTTTCACATTCCAAAAGTGGTTCATATAGGCTGTTCCAAATATAATTCCATCTCCCAAACCTTTATACTGCAGATTAATCGCATAGTTTTCAATACCACTTCCATAAAGGTTTGTGGAGCCTAATGCTTCTTGTTTTGTGTTATACAAAGTTGCGATAACATCTAAGTTGTTTCTACTACCACCAATGCCTACACTATCCACTGGATTATCAAGATAGCTCCGCCATGATCGTGTAACAAAATTATTATCAGCATCATTGCCAAATGCTAAAAGCTTTCTGCCTGCAAAAGCGTAATAGTCATTGCTTATATTCCAGACCCCAAAGGCCTGGTCAACCTGATGGGGGCC
This sequence comes from uncultured Gammaproteobacteria bacterium, assembly GCA_902563055.1. Lineage (GTDB taxonomy): Bacteria > Pseudomonadota > Gammaproteobacteria > Francisellales > CACEW01 > CACEW01. The sequence goes on from CACEWE010000001.1 coordinate 39,385, forward strand.
AGATACATTTCTTGTAACTTCTATGGTGTTTTTTGGAAAATTCCATCTATTCTTTAGTGCAAAATCTTCTTTAAGTAATATAACCGCAGTTAAATCATGGCCAATACGCGCAATAGTTGCAACTTTTAAAGCATCAAAGCCCAGGCCTTTATAGTCTTTTTTAACTTGTGGTGAATCTTGATTCTCCCAAGATGTATCTTGATACCCCGTTTGCATATAACCCCCAAGCACCACTGAGTTATCGGCAATATTTGCATCTTTAACCATTTTAGTTAGATCCGCTGTATTACTATGACCATTTAATAAGGCATAACTTAAATCACTATCAAGTGATACACGGCCAGATCCACCAGCACTATTATGCATAGCGGATATTTTGTTTTCTAAATGACTAATACGCTCTGCTATCGAGCCAGTGTCACTTGAAGCAGTATATGCTTTAACCAAAGAAGCGCTTTGAGATCCTTTTTTCACCACTGTCTCACGTGAAGGTTTTTTAACCGCCACCTTTAGCGGCACTTTTTTTGATCCTACTTGATGCTTAGCTTGATGAATATATTGCATCTTGTATTTGCAGTACGCACCAGAAGCATTTGCTGGCACCGAACAATCTTTGGGATCTACATTAACCAGAGGAGCTCTTTGTTTTTTTTGAACATGAGGGTCTTTTTTTACCCTCGCCTTACGTGGCATTTTTTTTGATGCTACTTGATTCTTAGTGTGATGAATATATTGCATCTTGTATTTGCAGTATGCACTTGATGCATTCGCTGCCTGAGAGCAATCTTGGCGGGCTTGTTTTTTTGCGTCTCTTTTTTGAACCCTTTTTTCATTTGAAATGGTTTTTTGATTCCTGATGTTTTTTGCAGTGTCGATGTATTGAGCCTTGTATTTACAATAAGCGCTATTGGCATTATCCCCAGCACTACAGTCTATCCCCCAAGCACATGCACTTGCAACCGCAATGCATATTGAACTGATCGCAATCATTTTTTGTTTTGACATATTTTTCCTTATAATACACGAAGTAAAAAACTGCCATATTTTATTACACTCTCATTGAAACTACAAGAACACACATCTTTGTGCAAATAGAAGAAAAAGTTTCAAACACGCAATTGACCCTACCAATGAATTACCAGATAATAAGCTCAAATCATACACGAAGAACATTATGCTAGCATATCAAACCCTTGATATTACGGGCCCAGATGCACCACGCTTTTTACAATCACTGATTACCAGCAATATTGAAAAACTCCCCCTACATCAAGGAACCATAAGCTATTGCTTAAATCGCAAAGGTCGTATCGGCATTAGTTTTTTTCTGTTGCACTGTGATACGCACCACTATCAATGCATTTGCCCAGAGTCCACCATTGAAACCCTTATGAAACACTTCCAACGATACAATATTAATTTCAAACTTGAATTTACTCAAAATAAAAACTATTGTAGCGCGCTTGAAGCTTGTGCAAATGACTTCTTAGAAAATATGCCAGTTGGACACCTACATCAAGAAAAAGCGCTCCGTTATTTTAAAGTAAGCCCTAGCCACCTCTTATGTATCCACCCAAGTGCAAAGCTTACAGAGGATCAATCCACTATCCAAGCTTCATCCTTATTAAGCCATGAAGAATGGCAACTAGCTCTTATTCAAAATCATTTACTTGAGATCACCCCCAAAATACAAAGCATGTTTTTACCCCAAGAGGCAGGCTTGTTTGCACATAAAAACGCCATATCAGTTAAAAAAGGCTGCTATCTTGGTCAAGAAATTGTCGCTAGATTACACTTTTTAGGCCAGGCCAAAAAAATCTTACAAGGCTTTTACTACCCAGAAAAAATAAATATTGCGCTACTGGATGAAGTCATGCAAAACGATAAAAAAATTGGATCGGTGGTCTCACATGCGAGCCATAATAACAAAACCTGGCTGCTTTGCATTATTAATAAACAGGCCCTTGAAAATACTCAAGCGTCCCTAAAGCTTGGCAAACATCCTGAGCCCCTGGTACATATTAAAAGACCAATCTAAAAGCACCATCATACTAAACTTGAACAAATCACGCGCCTTGTTTATAATCAAAGGCACTTTTGCGCACGCCTTAAGCTTATGGATTTCCTCTGGCACTTTATCGATATCATCCTTCATCTTAATCAATATCTTAGCGGTTTTTTTGATCAATACGGCTTATGGATTTACCCTCTTTTAATGCTGATTTTATTTTGTGAAACCGGCCTAGTGGTAACGCCCTTCTTACCTGGAGACTCCTTGTTATTTGCCGCTGGAGCTCTTTTTGCGCAAAGCAATCTCTCTATTCACACCCTTGCAGTGTGCTTGATTATTGCCGTATTCCTTGGTGATAACACCAATTATGCTATAGGGCGCTTTATTGGTAAAAAAATTTTCGAGCAAAAAAAAATCCCTATTAAAAAAGCTTATTTTGATCATGCCCATGCTTTTTATCAACGCCATGGCGCACTCACCATTATCCTCGCACGCTTTATTCCCATTGTGCGCACCTTTGTTCCTAATATTGCCGGCATCAGTAAAATGCCCTATAAACGCTTTATTATCCTGAGTATTCTTGCTGCATTGATTTGGATTTTAAGCTTATTATACCTCAGCTACTTTTTCGGTTCTCTACCGTTTGTTCAACAGCATTTTAGCATTATTATGCTAGGCATTATTGTCATCTCAGTTTTACCCATTTGTATTAAATACTTGCATCATTTTTTTAAAAAACGGGCAAAAAACCATGCTTAACCTTAAACTCAAAACCCGTCTAAGCCTATTGGTACTCATTCCAAGCTGCTTAGTGGTGCTTATAAGCTGCAGTATCTTTATTTACCTGCGCCTTGGCTCAATCCAAAAGAATTTCATGTATGAACAAGTTGCACGCATGCAACATATCGGCGGCATAATTGGCGATGATATTATGCAAAATGACCATCAGCATATCGCTGAGCTTTTTAAAGCAGAAAAAAATAAAAGTAAAAGTATTGAGTCTATCTCACTTTTTCACCCAGATGGCAAAGCCTATGGCCATATGCCTAAAAACCACCTCAGCTGGAAAAAAATCATTCACGAAATCAACGCAAAAAACATAAAAGATTTCTATCAGTGGCCCAGCAATCAAAATCAGCTCCTTATTCCTATTATCGAATTTAATCCATCAGCACAAAATCTCAATCCTGCCTGGATAGCCCTACCTAATCATCGCTATGTTGTTGCATGGCTTAGCATGAAGGTCGTCCACCACCAAGAAGCACTCTATCGCAATCAAGCGATTATTTTAGCGCTCTCAATTGGCTTTTTGGCTTTAATGATTGCCTGGATTATTGGGTTTACCTTAAGCCGCGAAATGAATCAACCACTTCGTAAAATTCAAAAAAGCATCTTGCAATTTAAACGCGGCAACCAAGAAGTTCAAATTGAAGCTAAAACCTCTGGAGAAATGACAGACCTTAAAGAGGGCATCAATGATATGATGCAAACCATTGCACAATCACAACAAACCATGCAAGAAAAAATTAAAGAAGCTACAAAACAGCTCAAACATACCATTGAAACTATAGCCTATCAAAACCGTGAGCTATCCCTAGCGCGTCAAGAAGCACTTACCGCAACCAAGGTTAAATCCGAGTTCTTGGCTAATATGAGTCATGAAATCCGTACCCCCATGAACAGTATTATTGGCTTTACTGATTTATTAGAAAAAAATGATCTAAGCCCAACCCAGCACGATTATATTCAAACCATCAACAAATCAGCCAAAAGTTTGATGAATATGATTAACGATATCTTAGATTTTTCTAAAATTGAAGCAGGTAAATTTACCCTAAACAACGAAAATATGAATCTACGCCATGCGCTTGAAGATACGCTTATTCTTCTTGCTCCACTGGCACAAGAAAAACATCTAGAAATGTCTTTGCTGATTTATCCAGATGTACCCATTGAAATTGAAGGGGATGCCTTAAGACTGCGTCAGGTTGTCACAAACCTCGTCAATAATGCCATTAAATTTACCCATAAAGGCTCTATTGTTATTAAAGCGTGCCTTGAAGAGGAAACCAAGCGACAAAGAGCGACCTTAAAGATAGAAGTCATTGATTCAGGCGTGGGGGTTAACGAACAGGATCAAAAAAGAATTTTCCAAGCCTTTGGGCAAGCTGATAGCTCCTCTAGCCGCAACTACGGTGGCACAGGGCTAGGACTGGTTATTTGCAAAAAACTAGTCCAAGCCATGGGCGGAAAAATACAGCTTGAAAGTACGCTTGATAAAGGCTCAAATTTTAACTTCACCTTTAGAGCAAAAGTTAAATCTGAACAAAGCACATCTTCTATCTCCTTAGCTAATGCATCTATCTTATTGTATGAAAGCCACCAGATATCTCGTATTGCCCTAACCCAAGTTTTTGAACATGCTGGGGCCAACATTACTATTGCAAAAACTTTACCACAGCTTGAGGAAATCCAGCAATCTCATAAAACATTTGATGTCATATTTGCCGCCTGTACCTTCCAGCCTGAACAACAACAAGCATTATTTAAAATACTTCGTGCCACCGATCAAGAAAGCACACCACCCATAGTACTGCTCTCTCCTTTAAGCACCGAGCAAGTGATTGAACAGGCACAACAACAATTACAGACACCTTACTATTTAGCAAAACCCTATACCGAACATCAGCTAATGATGATACTCTACCAAATCTTTAAGCCCCATGATGCCGATCTTCTAGAGGCACAAGTTGCACATCCTGATGACTATAGAGTTTCAGAACCACTTCTGGCATTAGCCGTGGATGACAACCCTGCTAATCTTAAGCTTATAAGCATTATGCTTAAGGATTTTGGCATCAAAGTACTAGAGGCCACCAACGGACCCGAAGCCATTGAACATATCAATAAACAACAAGTTGATTTTATTCTGATGGATTTACAAATGCCTGGCATGAGCGGCGTAGAAGCCACAAAACGCATTCGCGCCTTAACTCCAGAACACCATATTCCAATTATCGCACTAACTGCAGATATTATGACCGAATCTAAAGATGGTTACCTTGCCCAAGGCTTTGATGCCTACCAAAGCAAACCGATAAGCCAGCAAGAACTCATGCAACTCATCAAAGAATGGACTCATGCAAACTTTAAAGTTAAAAGAAAACGCACAAAACCGACTGAGGCAAAGCCAAGTAAAACAAAAGTATCCAAATCACAAAAAAACATCCTTAATCTTGAACATGCTATCAATATAACCGGAGGCAAAAGGGATTTAGCGCTTGATTTAATTAAAATGCTCTATGAATCTTTTGATGAGTCAGAAAAACTTATCCAGCAAGCTTATGGTGCGCAAGACATGGAAAACCTTCGTTTTCATGTTCATAAACTTCATGGCGCCACCAGCTACTGCGGTGTACTGGCTTTACAAGGCGCCTGTAGAGAACTAGAAAAAGCCTTAAATGAAAAGCAACAAGAACACATTTTTGAGCTCTATGGCCATTTTAAAGCCACGCTTGAAACCACAAAAAAAGCGATTAAGGAGCTTTTAGACCATAAGAACTAAGAGTATCATCTAATATTGTAGGCCTTTCATTTGGATCTTTAGATGTTAATGGCGCAAATTTCTTTTTAAAAGAATCACGCATTTCTTCTTCAAAGCAATTAGATAATGTTTTAATGGTTTTACCAAAACTAAATATATCTAATTTTTCATTTGCTTTTATATTCTTCACAGAAGCATTATCAAGCTCAGGAGCCATAAATTCACGAGTACCAATTGAACCATCTATTATAGTCGACTTCCCTTTAAGATAGCCAAAGTCAGCAATTTTAAAATGAATATTTTTTATGCTCTTACTATTTTTACACATGTTACCAAAAACCAATATATTACTAGGCTTAATGTCAAGATGAATAAGGCTCCTTGAATGAAGATGCTTTAATCCCTTTACAACATGCCCATAAAAGGTTTCACATATATTATATGTCCATCCATAATCACCCTTATAATAAACAACCATATCCATTAATGCTCTATCCATCGCCACAACACCCAAATTGATAGAAGGTCTATTACTTATGGAAATCGCATAAGATTGAAGCAAATAATCGCAATTAGTGAATATTTCATATTCCAAGATCTTTTGTTCTATTTTTATTAATTTAGAGATACGCTCACAGAAAATGGGATCTTGTATATCATATTCATTTTTCACATAGATAACTTTAAATGCAAACTTACCCTTACCTATTACGTCAGAAGTTGCTCCTTTACCTAAACTTTTATATCCATAAGGTTTCGTAAATCCAAATGTACTGCCTTTTGGCATAAAGTCATCTGATAGATCCTTAAGTGCTTGTTCTGCCTCAGAAGTCTTCTGACAAGGATCGTATTTACTATATATATCATATGAAGTCTCCTGCCCATCTGCTGCAGTGATTAATGATGTTTTTTCAGTTGATGGTTTTCCTTGTGATTGCCCTTGATTACCAAGATTTATGAATGGAAAACAATTTTTCACGCAAGAAGCCAGAGCAGAAAGTAAAGAACAGTATGTCACGAATGATAATAAATATTTAAAGAAACAATATATTAAAATATTTTCATAAAAGAGTAAATATTTTTATAAAAACTTGAAAAATCAAAAATAGGATCCATATTTATACTGTAAGCATAAAAAACAAGGAGCAGCATATGGATATGAATCAATTTACCCAGCATTTTCAAGGAACCCTAGCTAATGCCCAAGCATTGGCGATTAAAAACGACCATAGTCAAATTGATGTATTACATATACTAAATGCATTACTTGAAGGCAATGATAGTCTCTGCCAAAGCCTTTTAGCACAGGCAGGAGTGGATATTAGTGCCCTATCAAAAGATATCAACCAAGAGCTAGAGCAGCTTCCTAAGGTTCCTCAAAATCAATCTCAAGTAGGACTTGCCAATGATGCTATTAAGGTCCTCTCTAGCATGGATGATATGGCCAAATCTTTTAAGGATCAATTTATTGCCAGTGAGCTCTTTCTCCCCGCTGTCTTAAAACACCAAAACAATGTATCAAAACTTCTCAAAAAAAATCATATTGATGCCAAACGGCTTGAACAAATTATAAGTGAAAAACATCAAAATAATCCGGTTGAAAGTGATCAGGATGAGCAGGTTCGTGAAGCCTTGCAAAAATACTGCATCGACATTACCGCTATGGCAGAATCAGGTAAATTAGACCCTGTTATTGGCCGTGATGATGAAATTAGACGCCTAATGTTAGTCTTACAACGCCGCACCAAAAACAACCCGGTATTAATTGGAGAACCTGGTGTTGGCAAAACTGCCATCGTTGAAGGCCTGGCCTTAAGAATTATTAACCATGAAGTCCCAGAAGGCTTAAAGAATAAAAAACTGCTCTCCCTTGATCTAGCAGCGCTTGTTGCTGGTAGTAAATTCCGTGGTGAGTTTGAAGAACGGCTTAAAGCACTCCTTAGCGAAATAAAAAAACTCGAAGGTGCTGTTATATTATTTATTGATGAAATGCATACGCTAGTAGGCGCTGGTAAAACCGATGGAGCAATGGATGCCGGGAATATCCTAAAGCCTGCGCTTGCCAGAGGAGAACTGCACTGTGTGGGGGCAACCACGCTTGATGAATATCGCTTACATATAGAAAAAGATGCTGCATTAGAACGCCGTTTTCAAAAAATTATCGTTCATGAACCTAGTGTTGAAGACACCATTGCTATATTAAGAGGTCTAAAAGACCGCTACGAAGTACACCATAAAGTTCAAATTGAAGATCAGGCTATTATCAGTGCTGCGCAACTGGCCCACCGTTATTTAAGCGATCGCAAACTTCCAGATAGTGCTATTGACTTGATTGATGAAGCCGCCAGTGGCATACGTATCAGCATGGACTCCAAGCCAGAACCCCTTGAAGCTATAGATAGAGCCTTGATTAAACTTAAAATTGAAGCTCAAGCCCTTAAAAAAGAAACCGCAAGCGATGCCCAAAAACGTCTCAAGGAAATTCAAAAAGATATTAATAAAAAAGAAAAAGAATTTGCCGATCTCAATGAAAAATGGCAATTGGAAAAAGCCAGCATTGAAGGCTCTAGCCATATTAAAGATCAAATTGAACAAGCCAAAACCGCCATGGCCCAAGCACAAAGAAGTGGCGATTTAGAAACACTCAGTGAAATTCAATATGGCCAATTACCGCAATTAGAAAAACAACTGCAACAAGTACAAGAACATGACCTGCAAAAAAACACCATGGCTCAAACCTCCGTTAGCGCAGAGCATATTGCCCATGTTGTCTCAAAATCAACTGGCATTCCGGTGGCTAAAATGCTCCTACAAGAGCGCGAACGTCTATTAGACATGGCCAAGATCCTCTCGCAACAAGTTATTGGCCAAGACCATGCAATTGCAAGTATTGCAACCGCTATTCAACGATCACGCGCTGGCATTAGTGATCCTAATAAACCACTTGGGTCTTTTTTATGTGTTGGCCCAACCGGGGTTGGTAAAACTGAACTGGCCAAATGCCTAGCACAGTTTTTATTTGATAGTTCTGATGCCTTAATTCGAGTCGACATGAGTGAATATATGGAAAAACATGCACTCTCACGCTTAATTGGCGCCCCTCCCGGATATGTGGGATATGATCAAGGTGGCTTTTTAACAGAGAAAATTCGCCGCAACCCCTATAGCGTTATTTTACTAGATGAAATAGAAAAAGCGCACCCAGATGTGCTTAATATCTTGTTACAAGTCTTAGACGAAGGCCACTTAACCGATGGTCAGGGCCGTAAAGTTAATTTTAAAAATACTGTTTTAATGATGACTAGCAATATCGGCTCAGCGGAAATACTTGCCTATAACGACAAACAAAAAGAAAAACTCTCTAGCCTCTTAGAAGAGAAAATTCGCAGCTTTTTTAGACCAGAGTTTATTAATCGACTCGATGATATACTCATATTTAATAGTTTAGACCAAGAAGCTATTTTAAATATCGTCGCACTGCAACTAGAAAAACTCCAGCAAAGAATGCAAGCACACAATAATATGAGCCTAGAATTTGATGCGCAAGTCTATCAATACCTTGCAGAAAAAGGCTATAACCATGATTTTGGTGCTAGAGTGTTAAAAAGAGCTATTACCGGATATATAGAAAATCCCCTGGCAACTAAAATCCTCTCTGGAGCAATTGAAAATAAGGATAAAGTTATCATTACCATAAAAGATGATGCGCTTGATATGCAGGTTAAAAAAGCTCTTGCTGATAAGTAAGGGCTTACTAGCCAAACTCGCCTTGAACATATCGCCGGGTTTGATCAAATTTTGGATCCTTAAAAATTTGTGCTGTATCACCAAATTCCACCACCTCCCCTAAATGAAAATATGCAGTTTTATCACTAATACGCTTCGCCTGCTGCATATTATGGGTAACCATAACAATGGTGTAGTTTTGTTTGAGCTCTAGGATAAGTTCTTCAATTTTAGCAGTACTGATAGGATCTAAGGCACTACAAGGCTCATCGAGTAAAATAATACGCGGCTCAACCGTTAAAGCTCGTGCAATACAAAGACGCTGTTGCTGCCCTCCACTTAAACCAAAAGCATTCTCATGGAGTCGATCTTTTACCTCGTCCCAAAGATATACTTTTTTTAATACCCGCTCCACCAAGGCATCGGCATCAGCCTTATGCGCAAGCTGACCATGAAGCTTTGGTCCATAAATCAGGTTTTTATAAATACTTCTTGGAAAAGGATTGGGTTTTTGAAAAACCATACCAACATTTTTTCTAAGCGCATGGATATTCACCTCATCTTGCTGGTAAATAGGAACCCCCTCGATGGAAATTTCACCTTCAACCCTGCAACTATCAATAAAATCATTCATACGATTAATACAACGAAGCACCGTTGTCTTACCACAACCACTAGGCCCAATAAATGCTGTTACCTGATGATAAGGAATATCCATAGTGATATGCTTTACCACGTGTTTTTGGCCATAATAAACACTTAGGTCCTCAAGTGCTATTTTTGCCATTGGACGATCTGTCTGCACCGCTTGTATTTTTTGACTAAGAATCTTATTAAGGTGCAAGCCTTGTGCAGCTTGTGTACTCTTTTCCAGCGCGGATGATGGAGTCTTGCGTTTTTGCCTACCAGTAGCGAGCTTCTCTATTGCCATTTTATTTGATACCTCCTACGTATAAATGCTGCGATAACTTTAAAAACAATTAATAAAAGCATCGTAATAATAATTGCAGCCGATGTTTTTTCATTAAAGCCCAACTCCGGAGAATCGGCCCATAAGTATATTTGTACCGGTAATGTAGTAGCCATAGAGGTAAACCCTGTTGGTACTGAGGTAATGAAGGCCACCATCCCAATCATCAATAAAGGCGCAGTTTCACCAATAGATCGCGCAAGACCAATAATACTGCCAGTAACAATGCCTGGAATGGCACAGGGCAACACTTGATAGAGTATGGTTTGAATAGGACTTAAACCAAGTGATAAAGATGCCTCACGAATACTATTGGGAATAGCACGCAGTGCAGTTCTTGTTACAATCACAATAGTAGGCAACGTAAGTAAGCCTAGGGTTAAACCACCTGCAAGCGGCGTAGAACGCGGCACACCAACAAAATGCAATAAGAAAGACAAACCTAACAGCCCATAAACTATACTAGGCACTGCCTCTAAATTGTTAATGTTGATCTCCAAAACATGATGCAGCCATCGACTAAAATTTGTTTTAGCTGGTAATTCTTCCATCCACAAAGCACAAGCCACCCCAAGCGGCACTGCAAATGCAATCGTAATTAAAAGGGTTAAGAGTGTGCCAACAAAAGCGCCTAAAATACCCGCATGCGAAGGATCACGACTATCGGCATGGGTGAAAAATGCAGTATTAAATGTCCTTTTAAGCTTAGCCTCATTTTGTAATTGCTTTACTAAAGCAATTTGAAAATTAGAAATTTTTCTCATACTTTCTTTTTGCGTTTCCTTATAAACCCCCTGCATATAAAGATTCACAATAGAACTTGCCGTCACAGCATAGGTATGCACACCAGGCTTAAGTTTAAGGGTATAATAAGCATTATCTGAAACAAGCTTACGAATTTGTTTTTTTTCTTGTCTTAAACTATAGCTTGGAAATTCTTTATACAGTGCATGTATAAGATTGCTTCGAACCGAGCGTCCTTGCACATGATCGATTGTAAGATAAATTTTAGTGGTTTTAAAAGCGCCTATTCCTTGATAAACGGTCGCGGAAAAAATACCAAGCATAAATAAAAACACCATCACAAAACAACTATACACCCCAAGCTGTAGCAGCTTATTTTTTATGGCCCGAGAGGGCTCAAGCTTAGTTTTTAAGTCGAGATATGGCATTTTTATACATCCTAAAACCAAAATAATTAAGCACAAAAGTAATCATAAACAAAGCAAGCGCTAAAGCAAAAGCAGAAAGCGTTTTGGTACTGTCAAAAGCCTGATCCCCTACCAGCAGCATCACCATTTGTACCGTAATGGTTGTAACGGCCTCAAAAGGATTAAAAGTTAAATTCGCCGACAAACTCGCCGCCATAACCACAATCATGGTCTCGCCAATTGCTCTAGAAATCGCAAGAATAAAACCACTGACAATACCAGGTAGGGCCGCAGGCAAAATAACGCCAAAAATAGTTTCTGCCTTGCTCGCCCCCATTCCATAACTAGCATCTTTCATACTTGCCGGCACGGCAGCAATCACATCATCGGTGACCGAACCCACTAAAGGAATTATCATAATACCCATTACGATCCCGCAAGCTAAGGCACTTTCTGAGCTCATCACAACAGGGCTATGACTATGAAAAACACTCTGCAAGAAAGGACCAATGAGCAATAAAGCAAAAAAACCATACACTACGGTAGGAATCCCAGCTAAAATTTCAAAAAATGGCTTAACCAGCTGTCTTTGCTTTTCTGTAAGATACTGTGAAGTTAAAAGAGCACTGCCAATACCAAGTGGGGCACTAATAATAAGCGCAATAAGGGTTATTAAGAGCGTTCCTGTTAAAAGCGGTATTAAGCCAAAAGCGCCAGAAGCACCAACTTGTCCTTGACGCATAGCCGTTTGCGGCGACCAATGCAAACCAAAGAAAAAATCTAGTATAGAGACGCGATGAAAAAAGTCTATGGTATGAGAACCAAGAATTACAAAAATGGCAAGGGTAATAAATACGGTTAAAAAACATGAAAAGCGTATGTACTGCATAAAAAATGTTTCTTGAAAACGAAATCTGACTGTTTTTCTTGCGCCTAACATTTCTATTCCTAATTTATCATACTGTCTATGCATCTTACCATATGCAACCCTTTAGCCTGTCAGGTCCTGGCTTATAGTATTTTGCATAGTATGTAGCTGTGTATGGCTAATGGGTATTAAACCAATTTCTGTTAAGCTCCCCTCTTCTCCAATTTGGTCTGAGGACATATAGTAACGCACAAAATTTGCAAGATTATCAAATTCTTTGATATGTTGTTTTTTTACATAGAGATATAGACTGCGCGAAATAGGATAGGCACCACTGGCAATATTTTCAAATTCTGGCTTTACTCCAGGCTCCCCCTGTTGCGTTCTAATAGCAATGGCTTGTACCGCTTGTCTGTTTTGATCCATAAAGCTATAACCAAACACACCAATAGCATTAGGGTCTGCTTTAAGCTTGGCAATAATAAGATTATCATTCTCTCCCATACTTACCCAAGATCCATCTTCACGCACGCTGTGACAAATCGCTTTATAATGATTTTTATCTTTTTGTTTTAAAGCGAATAAATCTGGATACGTTTTACAACCACTCTCAAGTGCAAGCTCTGCAAAAGCATCTCTGGTACCAGAGGTTGGCGGCGGTCCTAAAACTTTAATCTTGGTATGGGGCAGCGCTGAATCAATTTGATCCCAATAGGTATAGGGGTTGGCAATAAGTTTGCCCCCGCTACCATTTTTATCTGCCGGAACTTGTTTGGCTAGGGCGAGAAAAACATCCCGAAGCGATAGCGTGTAATTAAGCTTTTTGTCACTTGAAGCCATCACTATACCATCATACCCCACCTTGAGCTCAATCGGGCTTACGCCATTATCAGTACAAAGCTGCACTTCGCTTTTTTTAATCGCTCTTGAAGCGCCTGTGATGGATGGTGTATCTAAACCGGCCCCTTTACAAAAAAGCTTCATGCCACCGCCAGTGCCGGTGGATTCCACTTTAATTTCAACGTTTTGATGGGCTAATTGAAATTGCTCTGCCGCCTTAGCCGTAAAAGGATAGACCGTTGAACTCCCAACAATATCAATCAACTTTGTGTTAGCAGACCCAATAGAAATACTTGTTAGAACACCAAATATACCAAGCAGACTTGGTTTTAAGATGGACCTTTTCATATACCCCCCAGCAACTAAAATCACCTCCATCATAGGGGAGTTTCATCTATAGAACAAGGCAGAAACAAGCTTTCTTTTAAAAGAAATCAATTAATTTAAATCTTCTTTATATATCATACAGATACCTTCCCCGCCATGGGCAAACTCTAACCACACAAAAGGTAAATCTGGATAAGCCTTACTAAGTGCCTCCTGCGCCACACCAACTTCTAGAAACAATACCCCACCGTCTTTTAAACGCGCCTTGGCATGAGCAATAATCTGATGTGCAATAGCCAAACCATCATCCTTTGCACGCAAAGCCATATCTGGCTCGTGTAAATACTCTTTTGGCAAATCTTGCATAAATGCATCACTAACATAGGGTGGATTAGAAATAATCACATCGTATTGCTTATCTTTTTCTAGTGGCTGGTAAAGATCACCTTGGTATATGCAAACTTGATCCTTAACTTGATGTAAGTGAACATTTTTTTGCGCAACGGCATAAGCATCATCAGAAAGCTCTACAGCATCTACCTTCAAATGAGGAAAATGCTTTGCACAAGCAATAGCTATACAGCCACTGCCGGTGCATAAATCTAGCACATCCGTGCATTTTTCAATATCTAGCCAAGGACTAAAGCCATTGAGAATCATTTCGGCAAAAGGTGAGCGCGGCACAATCACCCGCTGATCGACATAAAAATAACACTCTGCAAAATAACAGGCATTGAGAATATAACTCATTGGTAAACGCTCCGCAATGCGCTTTTTAAGTGCAGCATCTATGGCTTTTTCTTGTCCATCAGTAACGGGACTTGTAAGACGCGGATCACTTTGATCAATATCTAAAGGAAGATCTAATAAATGGCATACTAAAAAACATGCCTCATCCCAAGCATTATCCGTGCCATGGCCATAGTAAAGATCACTTTGATCAAGCGCTTTAAAACTTGACTCAATTAAGCTTATTGCCGTATTCATATTACTCCTTCTTATAAGAAACCGAACTAATAGATGCTAAATGTTCATAAAACCTCGGACAGGTTTTTTCAACAACTTGAGCATCTTTTATAGTGATATGCGCCCCAGTAAGCGCCCATAAACTGCAAGCCATAGCAAGACGGTGATCACCACAACTATCAATGCTTGCTGAAGAGACTGCCCCTGGATAAATACACAGCGCATCCTCAAACTGCTCAACCCTAACCCCAACTGCCTGTAAAGCTGCAACCATTGCATCAATCCGCCGGGATTCTTGAAACTGAGTATGGGCAATTCCACAGAGCGTCGTTTTGCTTTGTAAAAAAGGCGCTAAAACCGCAAGGGCCATCATTAAATCAGAACAAGTTCGAAGGTCTAAGTCTAAACCTGGCGCTTGCAGCGTATCACAAGAAATATGATAATAGCCCTCTTGATAGCGAATATCTGCCCCACATAATCGAGCGATCTCAACTATTCGCTTATCTCCCTGTAAGCTTTTTTGATCAAAAGGACCAAGTTGTAACTGCCCACCAGCAAGCAATGCTGCAACAAAAAAATAACTTGCACTAGAGTAATCAGCCTCAACTTGATAAGAGCGCGCCTGGTAACATCCCTTTTGAGCGCTTAAAACTACATCGCCCTGTTCTTGCTTTTGCAGCGTTTCTATTCCCCATTGTTGCATTAAAGAGCGCGTCATTTGAATATAAGGTTTTTGCTCTAGATGCGTTTGATTTAAAACCACTTTAAAAGGCCGGTTGGCTAAAGGCGCAGCCATTAAAAGCGCCGAAGCATACTGGCTAGAGATACCTGTATCAAGCACGATTTTCTCTACGCAAATACCATGCCCCTCAAGCTCCATATAGGGAAAATTTTCATGAATTTTAGACCCTGTTGCACGCAAAGCATCAAGCAAGCCTTGATGAGGACGTTTAAGAAGTGTTTCCCCTAAATGAAAACGATAATACGCAGATTCCATACAGGCACATGCAGCAAGCAAAAAACGTAAACAAGTGGCCGATTCATACACCTCTATCGCTTTATCAGGCTCATGTAGACGCCCGGCAAGTCCACGAATGTGCACCGTGTGGTTATCTGGATCCACATTAACCTCTGCACCTAACTGCGCTATAGCTTGAAGCATGGCCTGGGTATCTTTGCCATCACTTAAACCTGTTAATATTGATGTGCCCTTTGCAAGTGCCGCTAAAAGCAAGACGCGATTACTGATACTTTTAGAACCGCCAAGCTTTACTCTGCCTTGAATCTGCTGCGGTTTAATTTGTGTTAAAAGGTGATCCATTGGAATAGACTTGAAATTTTTAAACATCTTAGCATATAGAACCCCTTATGCCTATATCGCTTAAGCAAGCCGCTACGCTATAAAACTATTGCCAAATAAAGGCGTTCACGTACACTGTTTTAAAAATTGCCTTTAATCTATTGTATGGAAACCTTGCTCTCTATCGATACCATCGACACCGCCTGCTCTGTAGCACTGTGGCATCAAGGCCAATGCTTTAGCCAAAGCGCCCAAGAAAAGCATCAACACCATAAGCTTGTGCTGCCCATGATACAAAACGTATTAAAGCAAGCAGGTATCTCAGCACAGTCCCTTAGTGCTATTAGTATGAACAAAGGACCAGGGAGTTTTGTAGGATCACGTATTAGTGCTGCTCTTATACAAGGGCTTGCCTATCGCCATCAAATTCCTATTATCTTAATATCCCATTTACAATTACTTGCCTATAAGATCTTTGAAACTGAAGCTGTGACATCTTGTTATATTGCGCTAGATGCAAAAAGAGAAGCGCTGTACTTTGCCCACTATGAAAAATCTCACAATGCCACACCTAAAACATCCATCGAAGATCAACTCTTAAGCCTTAGTGCTTTAGAAGACATGTCTTTGGATCCCAACAGCCTCTTTGTAAGTAATATAACACAAGAGGCAAAACTTATGGATTTTGCAAAAAAACAAAAGCTTGCCCTTAAGCCTTATTATCCACTCTATGCAACAGATCACTATGCAATCGCCCTTGAAGCATACAACAAAGGGCTCCTATCTAAACCAAATCAAGCGCTCCCCTGCTATATTAGAGGCGCTGAAATGTGGAAAAAAACCACCAAATGATCATTTTTTGAACAATTTATGCATAATTATATATTATTATTTGTATTCATAAATATGTAAGCTACCATTGCATCGGTAAGCAAAACAAATTTTTTATTTGCTATCAATATAAATTTATTAATAAATGGAGGGAAACATGAAAAACACACTTATATCAGTTGCATTAACCGCAGCACTTACAACCACCTGCGCATCTAGCGCATTTGCTGGAACACAAGACGATCAAAGTTTTGTTGGCACTTCTGGCCAAGCAGTTGCTCAAAGTAGCGATTCTAAGCCTGCAAGCTATATCAATGATCATTTCAAATTAGGATCAGAAACGTTATTTAATGTTCAAAAAACAGATGCCAAGGATAATGACCATACTACCTTAGGCTATAGATCAAGATTATTTCTAAAATATACCACAGATGGCTCTGACATGCTGTATATTAGATTACAAGCCAAAGATATGCCAGATGATACAAATGCTGGCTTTGCTGCCGGCTACCCGGTATTTGGTGGCGGTCAGGGAAATAATGATTTTAGTAATGGGCTTTCAGTAGATAAGATTTTTTACAAATTTGATCTTAATAGCCAAGTAAAAGTAGCCCTTGGTATGCTTGAAGATGAGTATTACGTTGCCAAGCCTTTTACTAGCTATGCTCAAGATGCAGTACTGAAAGTTTTTAAATATACCCAATATTATGGATCAACTGGTATGGGCGGTGGTTTGAACTTTGCAATTAATGATAGTACTGATTTTAGTACTGGGATAATAGCAGACAAAAAAACTTCCGAACAACCATCAACCCCACTTTCTAATAAATTTTACTCAACTTCACAGCTAAGCATGAGCCATGGAGACTTTAGTGGCGGATTACGTTACACCTATGCAAAAGGTGGATATACTGCAGGTCAGCAATCTTTTGGTGACTCAGGAGCAAAAGGTGCAGCAAGTAATTCTAAACATCTTAATGATATTAACCTTGCTGTTAACTATGCCATTAACGATGATCTATCTGCAACTGCTACTTACGGCTATACTGATATGACCATGACCGACGATAAGACAGTGAAGTCATCTGGATGGAATATTGGCATACTTGCTAAAAATGTACTAAGTGATGGCGATAAAATGGGTGCAGCTTTTGGTTCCTTGCACAATATCCATGATAGTGAGAATACATCTTATATTGAACCTGGATACAACCCATACGCTTATGAAGCATGGTATCAAAGAAATATTACCAAAAATGTTTATGTTAAGCCATACGTCTTCTATCTCGATAATATGAATTCTACAAATGATAGCAATACAGGTATTGGCCTTTTAACGGGTATTAACTTTTAAACCTAGCTTTACCTATAAAAAGCCTCAGCAATGAGGCTTTTTTTTATCTTGGATGAATGATTATATTTATTCCAAGCACATTTTCAGGCATAATAGCAATTTTACAAATAAGGGATACCCATGGCAAAAGAACAAGCAAGCACAGAGCAAGAAGCACCACAAGTAACACTTAATATTCAAAAACTCTACATTCAAGATCTTTCCTTTGAGTCGCCCCATGCCCCAGAAGTATTTATGCAAGAGTGGCAACCTGAGGCTAATATCGAAATCAACACTAATAATGATCAATTAGATGAAAATCTCTATGAAGTAACACTTCAAGTAACTCTTACTGCTAAAGCTAAAGAACAAACTGCTTTCTTAGTGGAAGTTAAACAAGTTGGGGTTTTTAATATCTCAGGGATTGATGTCAGCCAAATGGGCGCCATTTTAGGCAGCTACTGCCCTGGTATCTTATTTCCTTATGCTAGAGAAGCCATTGCGAATCTTATTAGCAAAGGTGGCTTCCCTGCTATTAACATCGCACCAGTGAATTTTGATGTGCTCTATCAACAAGCACAACAACAAAAAGAAACTACATAGTAAAGTATTTACGCTTTAATAAAAAAACCGACCTCTGTCGGTTTTTTTATACCTGATGTTTCCTTTGTAATTAAAATTGAGCATAAAAAAAACCGGCATAAGCCGGTTTTTCATATTAAATAGTTAAGGAGAATTTACTCTTCCTCAGCCTTAGCTTGTTCCGCTTCTTCTGAAGGAGCTTCAGCTGTCTCTTCTGGAGCAGCTTCGGCCTCAGGTGCGTCATTAGCAATAACGCAGACATCTTCAGCAATCGTGCCTTTATCATTTTTAGATACCTTGAAGGAAACTTTATCACCTTCCTCTAGTGTACGATAACCATCGCTATTGATTGCACTAAAATGTACAAAAACTTCTTGGCCGTCATTTTCTGAACGAATAAAACCAAAACCCTTGCGGCTATTAAACCATTTAACAAATCCAGTGTGCTTTTCCATTACAATATTCCTTAATAAGTGAGTGATGCAAAGCTACTATATCGTATTTTTTATCAATTGCAAAGGGTTGTTACTGTTTTGTACTAAAAAGTACGCAAAAAAAAAGAATAGGCACAATGCACCTATTCTTTTTATATAATGCTTGAGTGTATTAAGCAGTTTCAGTAGAAACATCTTTCATCGTAAGACGAACCCGTCCCTGACGATCAATTTCTAGAACCTTAACCTTCACCTCTTGATTCATTTCAAGATGATCAGTAACGTTTTCAACACGCTCTTCTTTGATTTGTGAAATATGCACCAAGCCATCTTTACCAGGTAGTAAATTCACAAAAGCACCAAAGTCGGTAATTCTTACGACTTTTCCTTCGTATATTTTGCCAACTTCTACTTCAGCAGTGTTCATTTCTACCATCTCAATAGCTTTTTGAGCACTTTCATTATTTTGTGCAAAGATACTCACTGTACCATCATCATCGATATCCATATCTACACCACAATCTTCGGTAATTTGACGGATAGTTGCTCCACCTTTACCAATTACATCACGGATTTTATCCACTGGAACCTTAATGGTAAAGATACGTGGCGCATGATCACTCATTTCCTGTGGCTTATCAACAACTTGGTTCATAATACCAAGAATATGTAAACGCGCTTCTTTAGCTTGCTCTAAAGCAGCCTGAAGAATATCTTGGTTTAGACCATCAATTTTAATGTCCATTTGTAATGCTGTAATACCATTTTGTGAACCGGCAACTTTAAAGTCCATATCCCCTAGATGATCTTCATCACCCAAGATATCAGTTAGAACCGCAAAACGATCACCATCTTTAATAAGACCCATTGCAATACCTGCAACCGGTGCTTTTAATGGTACACCAGCATCCATTAAGGCCAAAGATGCACCACAGACCGTAGCTTGCGAGCTTGAACCATTAGATTCAGTTACCTCTGAAACTACACGCAGTGTATATGGAAATTCTTCTTGTGATGGCATAACGTTTAAAATAGCACGTTTAGCAAGATTACCATGTCCAACCTCACGGCGTTTTGGTGAACCAATCATACCTACTTCACCAACACAATATGGAGGGAAGTTATATTGCAACATAAAACCGTCTTTGCCTTCACCATGAATAGAATCAATAATTTGAGCATCACGCGCATTACCAAGTGTTGCTGTTACAAGCGCCTGGGTTTCACCTCGGGTGAATAATGCAGAACCATGAACACGTGGAAGAACTCTATTTTCAACAGCAAGTGGACGTACCGTACGCGTATCACGACCATCAATACGTAGTTTACCATCTAGAATATTACCTCGAACATGGCTTTTCTCAAGACTAGCAAAACAGCTGAGTAAATCCTTCTCTAATGCTGCATCTTCTTCTTTTAAACAAGCCTCTAACAAAGCTTTACGGGCTTGTTTTAATTCTACTTGACGCGCTTTCTTTTCTTTATTTTTATAGGCTTGCTCAATGGCTTTTAAGGATTGTTTTTCTACCATATCTACGGTTTCTTGAGCAATTTGTTTTGCTTCAAAAGCCATAGTTTCTTTACCACAAGCATCAGCCATTGCATTAATCGCATTAATCACAACCGCCTGCTCTTGATGTCCATATAAAATAGCGCCAAGCATTTGATCTTCTGTTAATTCTTTAGCACCTGATTCGACCATTAAGACTGCATCATCAGACCCTGCAACCATAAGATCTAATTGTGAATCTTCCATTTGCTCAAGCGAAGGGTTTAACAAGTATTCACCATCTTTAAAACCAACACGTGCTGCAGCAATAGGGCCTGCAAATGGTGCACCTGATAAGGACATTGCCGCAAAACTTGCAATCATCGCAGGAACATCTGGAGACATGTTAGGGTCAAGTGATAAAACGTTAACAACCAACTGAACTTCATTGTAAAAGCCTTTTGGAAATAAAGGTCTGATTGAACGATCAATCAAACGACAAATAAGCACTTCCCGGTCAGAAGGTCTGCCTTCGCGCTTTAAAAAACCACCAGGTATCTTACCAGCAGCATACATTTTTTCACAATAATCAACGCGAAGCGGGAAAAAGTCCACGCCTTCCGCTGCTTCTTCTTTGGCAACCACGGTTGCTAAAATAACCGTATCGCCACAAGTGAGCCATACTGCTGAGGATGCATGACGTGCCACTTTACCTGTCTCTAAGGTATAAGTTTGATTGCCATACTCAAAACTTTGTTTGTATATATCCATATTTTTTCCTTTTTGCCCTTTTGGGCTTTAAAAATTTTTAATCTACTTCTTAAAACTAACGGCGCAAGTTTAAGCGCTTGACGATTTCACGATAACGCTCAAGGTGGTTGTTTTTTAGATAGTTTAATAACTTACGACGTTGCGATACCATGCGCAACAAACCTCGTCGAGAATGATGATCATGCTTATGCTCATCAAAGTGAGGAACCAAGTCATTGATTTTATTTGTTAATAATGCAATTTGCACTTCACTTGATCCTGTGTCGCCTTCGCTTTGTGCAAATGTTTTAATAATTTCTTGTCTTTTTTCTTTTGTAATAGCCATAAAATGCTCCTTAGTCTGACAAAAGCCCATTTATGGTTGAGCCTTTGCGTTTGTTGTTAAAAAGATTTTTCAATTGTTAAAAAATCGCCGTATTTTACCGTATTTTCAATAAAATAACAAGCTTTTAATGCCTACTAAAGGCAGAGTTTATGCTATGCAGCAGGCTTAAGCCACATTCTGCGCACAATTTGCCCCTCTTCTATGCGCAATACGCCTACAAATTTTTCCTTGTCATATATCCTAAGCCACAAACCATCCACTTGTAATGGCAAGGATACCTGCTTGCCTTGTTTTAAAGCCTCATAATGATGGACATCTAGTACCCATTTGGGCATATCCTCAAGCAGCATATCTGGTGCTATGAGAAGATTTTCCAAGGTTTTTTCCTCAAATGCCTGTTCCAGATCCTCAAGCGTATACATAGCAACATTTAGCCCTCCTAAAGAGTCCGTTCTTCTTAAGGCACTTAAATAGCCATAAGTATCACACAGCGATGCAATTTGTTCGGCAAGCATCCGAATATAAGTACCACTTTGACAGCGCACCTGGATTTCCATAGAAGAAAGTAACACGGCCTCATGATCATCATAATGCAAATTTAAAAGATCAATTTCATTAATGACTACTTTTTTTGACTTAGGCGTTATTGCAATATTTTCTCTTGCATAACGGTAACGCGCCTGCCCCTTATACTTACAAGCACTATAAGCAGGAATTTCCTGCTCTATGGTTCCGGTTAAACGCGATAAAATATCTAAACAAGTCTCTTTTTGTACACTTGGTAAAGGACAGGTATCAATAATTGGACTTTCTTTATCTAAACTTGCGGTTTTTGCACCAAACTCCACTCTTGCTTGATAGGTTTTCTCCTTGGTATGAAGATAATCAACCATTTTGGTACACCAACCAAAACAAATTACTAACACCCCAGTTGCCATCGGGTCCAGCGTTCCTAAAAACCCTACTTTCTGCGGCTGATAATATCGTTTGATTTGCGAAAGCACACGATTAGAGCTTATGCCATAAGGTTTATCAATAATCAAATACCCATTAATAATGGACTTGGGCCTCTTAGTCTGTTGACTCATCCGGATCGCTTACCACCTGATCCATCGCCTTGTTGATAAGACTTGTTAAGTGCTCACCACGCGCGAGAGATTGATCATAATGAAACTGCAAATTAGGAACAATACGAAGCTGACACTGTTTGCTAATCACGCGTTTAAAGAAAGCTTTTGCTTTCTCAAAAGCTTTTAGCGCAGCCTCTTGGGACTTATTTCCACAGGTAAAATAAACCTTAGCATGTGATAAGTCACGACTGAGCTTAACTGCCGTTATATTGACCTGAGATAATCTAGGATCTTTGATTTCACGTAATAAGGTTTCTGCTAATAGTCGCTGAAGCTGATCCCCTACCTGTAAAACACGCTGCGATGATGGCATATTAAATTTCCCGTTTCACTTCGGTGCGTTTATAAACCTCAATTTGATCCTTAGGTTTAACATCATTGTAGTTTTTCACTGCAATACCACACTCTGTGTTTTGACGTACCTCATTAACATCATCTTTAAAGCGACGCAAAGATTCAAGCTCACCTTCATACACTACGACATTATCTCGAAGTACGCGTATGGGTTGATTACGCTTAATCATGCCCTCAACCACCATACAACCGGCTACTGCTCCAAATTTTGGCGACTTAAAGACATCACGAACTTCAGCAATACCAATAACTTCTTCTTTAATTTCTGGGGAAAGCAAGCCGCTCATAGCTTGTTTTACATCATCAAGTAAGTCATAAATAATACTGTAGTAACGTAAAGTAATATCTTCTTTTTCAGCTATTTTCTTCGCAGTTGCATCAGCACGTACGTTAAAGCCAAGTAAACTTGCACTTGAAGCCATTGCAAGGTGAATATCTGATTCTGAAATTGCACCGACGGTACTAGAGATAATTTCAATACCAACTTCATCATGCTCAATTTTTAAAAGTGCATCTTCAATTGCCTCAGCAGAGCCCTGCACATCAGCTTTAACAATAACTTTTACCGTTGCTTTTTCAGCAGAACCTTCAAAGTTAGCAAACATGGAATCTAAGTTCATCGCTTTTTTTCTAGCTAACTTATCATTGCGTTGTTTTTCACGACGTAAAAGTGCCAACTCGCGCGCTTTTCTTTCATCTTTGACAAAAATAAATCTATCCCCAGCTTTTGGAGATTGCGAGAAACCAGTAACTTCTACCGGCATAGAAGGTCCAGCCTGGGTAATTTTTTCACTCTTGGCATTATGCATGGTTCGAATTTTACCAATTTGCTCACCAGCTATAATAATATCACCATGATTTAAGGTTCCATTTTGAACTAACAAAGTACTCACTACACCACGACCTTTATCAAGGCGCGATTCAATAATAGCGCCCTTTGCCGGCACCTCTTTTTGCGCTTTTAATTCTAAAACTTCAGATTGCAATAATACCGCATCTAGAAGTTCATCAATCCCTAAGCCACTTTTAGCAGAAACATTAACAAATTGATGCTCACCACCCCACTCTTCTGAAATAACCTCATGATTAGATAATTCAGTTCGAATACGCTCAGGATCAGCTTCTGGTTTATCACATTTGTTTACTGCAACCACAATTGGCACACCTGCAGCTTTTGCATGAGAAATAGCCTCTATCGTTTGTGGCATTACGCCATCATCCGCAGCGACAATAAGAATAACGATATCCGTTACATCCGCACCCCTAGCACGCATAGCAGTAAAAGCAGCGTGACCAGGTGTATCTAGAAAAGTAACCATGCCTTTATCGGTCTGAACATCATAAGCACCAATATGCTGGGTAATGCCCCCGGCTTCTTTATCGGCAACCTTACTTAAGCGAATGCGATCAAGCAAGGAGGTCTTACCATGATCCACATGACCCATAACCGTAACCACCGGAGCACGTTCAACAAAAGCATCCTCATAGGTTTCATCCATGATGGCGCTTTCTGCTTCGTTTTCATCACGAACCGTAATACTATGGCCAAATTCCTCCGCAACAAGCTGCGCTGTTTCATGATCAATAGGCTGATTAATGGTAACCATTGTACCCATTTTCATAAGTGCTTTAATGACAGCTTGGGATTTAATCGATAATTTATCAGCAAAATCTGAAACAAGAATATGCTCACCGATCACAATATTTTTAGATTTTTTCTCTACAGGCTTTTTAAAGGATTGTACTTTAATATTTCCTTTAATTTTAACCACCTCTTTTTCTAATGCGGTTTTTTCTCTATCTAGTTCAGATAAAACTTGGTGTGCATGATGATGCTCTTTCCAATGCCGATCGTTTTCATTTTGGCCACCTGAGGCCCTTTTTTTCTTACGATTTAATCGCCTTGAAACACGATCCTGGTCTTCTTCAGGTGTTGAAATATTTGGCTTTGGCAATTCTCGGTAATGCGGTTTAGAATCCACTTGCATAGCTGCCTGTTGTTGCTCATCTGGCACAGCAGCTGCCTTGTCTTTAGCTTTTTCATTATCCTGTGGATTTTGCTTCTCATTCTCTATAGGCTTCTCTGTAGGCTTATCAACTGATGCCTCCTCTACGACAGGAGCCTCTTGCTGCACCTTAGCCTTTGCTTCTTCTGCTAACTTAGCTTCTTCTTCTGCTAACTTAGCTTCTTCTTCAGCTATTTTTTGTGCTTGCTGTTGCGCTTTTTTCTGTTGCAATAAGGCTTCTTTTTGCGCTGCTATTTTTTGACGCTCCTGTAGGGTAATGGTTTTTTTCACCTGAATTTTCCCAGTAGCACTACCAGCTCCCCTTGCAGGGTTTTTATTTAAAGCAATTTTGCTAGGCTTAACCATCGCTTGCTGCATTTTTTTAACTTCATCAATGCTCACCGCATCAGATGCCTTGGTTTGCGGCAACTTAGCATCTTTAAACTGTGCTAAAAGCTCCTCTACCGGCTTGCCAACCATCTTCGCTAATTTTTCAACTGTTACGCTCATACAAGCATTCCTTATTCGTTTTCGCTAAACCAATGTTCTCTGGCATTCATAATTAAGCGCTCTGCTTTTTTACGATTCATGTTTTCGATATCTAAAAGCTCATCAATGGATAAATCCGCTAAATCATCGCGTCTGTAAACCCCTTGATCAGCCAATCTAAATGCGGTTGCACGATCCATACCCTCAAGGCTTAAAAGATCTTCTTGAGGCTCCTTAACCGAACCTTCATCTGAAAGCGCCTTAAGCATCAACGCATTTTGCGCACATTGCTGCAATACTGCTATTGTTTCAGCATCAAACATTTCAAGTAAAGTTTCATCATCCGCCCCAACATAAGCAATTTGCTCTACTGTTTGAAAGCCTGCATCAAATAAGGCTTCTGCAACATCTTCATCTACTTCTAGTGATGCTACAAGGGCACTAAGCATGGTGCTTTTTTCAGTACTTTGTTTTTCTTCAAGGTTTGTTTCACTCATCACATTAATGCGCCATCCAACTAAGTCACTTGCTAAACGAACGTTTTGACCATTTCTACCAATAGCTAGAGCTAAAGCAGATTCTTCCATCGCCACATCCATAACTTTTCTATCTTCATCAAGCATAATGGACTTCACTTCCAAAGGCGCAAAAATATTAATAACCATTTGCGCAGGATCAGCATCCCATTTAATAACATCAATACGTTCTTGGGATAGTTCCTCTGAAACTGCAGAAATTCTTGAGCCCCGAATACCAACACAGGCACCAACCGGATCAATACGACCATCGTTAGTCATCACTGCTATTTTTGAGCGCTGTCCTGGCTCTCTTGCCACACTGCGAACTTCCACTAACTGTTCTGCTACTTCTGGAACCTCAAGACGCATCAGTTCTACAAGCATCTCATTACTCGTTCTGCTTAATTGTACCTGACTACTAGCGCCTTCTCCTGTTGCACTACTAATACATGCTTTAATACGATCACCAATTTGAAAAGGCTTCATTGCTTCAGGCTTTTTCATGATAACTTCTGCTTGAGGACTAGCAATCTCAACGGTGTAAAAATCACGATTGGTTCTGACAATAACACCATTTACCAATTGACCAATATGCTTGGACATAGTATCTCTAACTGCTTCGCGCTGTGCTTCATTTAGCTTTTGATGGAATACTTGTTTCAATGTAGAAGCAGCTACACGACTGGTCATCTTCTTCTGACTGACATCAAAAGCAAATACTTCAGCAGTTTCACCTGGATTTACATCTGGATACTGCTTTGCTGCATCTTCTTTACTAATCATAGTATGTTCATCAAAAGACTCATCCTGCGTTTCCGTTACCAACATACGTCTATAGACCTTGTAAACACCTTCATCAGCCTGACGATCAACGCGAATATCCCAAAACTGGATATTCTCAACATCACATACTTTTTTTACTGCAGCACAAAAAGCTTGATCCATGGCGTTTACCATCACCTCTTGTGATAAGTTTCTTTGCTCAGCAATCGCACCAAGTGTGCCTAGTATCTCTTTGTCCATTATTCTATCCTCTTATTTTTTATTCCAAACAATTTCAGCTATTAATTTAGCTTTTTTAATATTTTCAAATTCAATTACGATAGGATCTGCTTGATCCTCCATTTGCAAGTAAATGCTTTGTTCTGTGACTTTAAGCAAAGTACCTCGAAAATGTCCCTGACCTGCGATCATTTCCTTGCTACGGACATCTACAATCTGACCCAGGTAGTCTTGGTACTGCTCACAAAAGAAAAAATGGCGATTAAGGCCTGGAGAGGAAACCTCTAAAAGAACCTTAGCCTCAGGTCGCTCTACCATTAGTAGAGCTTGTATCTGACGACTAGCCTCACTGCACTGATCAACATTAACACCACGCGCATCAGGACTGTCAATATAGATCTGCAAGCTTGTTTGCTCATGCTGAACCGACATTTTAAGACCCCAAAGACGCAAACCTAGTGCTTCTACTGCTGGCAGGATAAGGCTGTACCATTGCTTGTCCATACTTTGCATCATGTTTATAATCTCACTTTGTTCATGCCATAAAAAAAGGGCTTTTGGCCCTTTTATTATAAGCATTTATTATAATTGGTAGCGGGGGCAGGATTTGAACCTACGACCTTCGGGTTATGAGCCCGACGAGCTACCAGGCTGCTCCACCCCGCGATAACTGTGGCAAATATACCATAAAATAAAAATGGATACAAGCTTTTTTTTAAAAAATACCTAAAAAACTAACTATCACCTAGAACCGTCTTTTTGTCAGCCATGAGCTTTACACTGTCTTTACGCCACACATACAAACGCCTAATAACAATAGCGTTCATTAAAACGGCAAAAATGACCAGGGTTAAAATAGGCAAACTAAGCACTGCACCTAAAATGATAACCGCAAAGCGAATATCCGGATCAATAAGCATATCATTTTCTATGGGATGCTTTTGCTGAAAGTCCTCAAGATAACGATCCGCTGAAAAATGAAACATCATGGTGCCCACTAAAGCAAATATTCCAATGAGGATGATATTCTTAGAATCTAAATCTACCGTCCCAAGTACAAAAGCGCTCAAGAGTGCAAGTTCACTATACTTACACAGAATATGATCAAAGTATTTGCTAAAGTTCTGACACTGGTTACGAAGGATTGAAACCTCTTCGCTGGCAATATGGAAAGTAAAGCTTAATAATGCCAGGCAAGCCCCAACGAATATTTCAAGATAATTAGACTGCGAAAGAAGAAGTGCTGCCAATAAAGCAAAAATAAATCCTATAACAGAAATACATTCTGGGCTGATTTTGCTTAGTGCAAGCACACTAGATAAGCAAGAGCTAATGGGTCTAAAAAACCATTTTTTAATGAGATTCTCATGCGGGCTTTTTCTTAAACTGGCAAGCATTTCTTCTTCAGTACGCATTAAGGCATCAGGCGAATCTACAAAACTCCAAAAATAATGTTCCTGAGACACACAATAGGCTGCAGAGGTCTTGACCGTTGAAGAAAGCGTCTTTTCTATATTGGGAGATTTTTGTTTAGCAAGTTTTTCAACAAAAGACTTGGGAATATAGTATATACCAGTTGCAAAGCCATCAAATTCAGCAAGGCCACGCTCTAAGGCAATACATTTGCCATCCTTTGCTTGAAAACGAACAATTTCCAAAAGGTCAAGCTTCTTCTCTATATGATTTTCATCTACAGCAATATAAAGGCCAGATTTTTTCTCCACCTTGCCTATAAAGCCCTCAAGCATTGCAGGATCAATAATAAAAAAACACGACAAATATAAAAATCCTGAATTTATAGCTTCTTTTTCTTTTAGTAATGCCGTTTCAAAATTTTGCTTCTGCCCGCTTGTAACATGCGTAATTGAAATAGACTGAGTCTTTGCAAAACGATCAACAAACTGACGCACTGCAACATCTTCTTCTCGCGTAATAATAACAAAATCATTCAATTGTGCCTCTATGGCAGATTGCAAGGTACGTTGAATTAAAGGCACGCCATATAAAGGAATAAGGGGGGCTGGCTCATTGTACATAGAAAAAGAAGCACAACACGCACAAGCATTAATAACGACTTTCATAAAAAGATCCCAAGGTTAAAACCTCCCGATTATATCAAGGCTTGTTTAAAAACGCTAGGGAGCAATAGTAGTTTTTTCATCACGAACATGAAATAAAGCCTCTACAAAAGCCTCGGCATCAAAAGGTGCTAAATCATCAAGTTTTTCGCCTATACCGATATAACGAACCGGAATGGAAAGCTTGTGGGCGATAGCAAATAAAATACCCCCCTTTGCCGTACCATCAAGCTTGGTAATGCTAATGCCATTTAAACCTACACTTTGATGAAAAGTTTCTGCCTGCAACAAGGCATTTTGCCCCATGGATGCATCGACCACGAGCATAATTTCCTGAGGCATGGTATCTTGGTGCTTTTTACAAACTCTAACCACCTTTTCTAGCTCAGCCATAAGATGATCCTTGGTATGCAAACGCCCTGCTGTATCGGCAATCACCACATCAATTTTTTTAGCCTTGGCCCTATCAATCGCATCGTAAATAACTGATGCGCTATCGGCACCTGTGTGCTGCGCAACACATTCAACCTTATTTTTTTGTGCCCAACTTTGTAGTTGCTCAATGGCTGCTGCACGAAAAGTATCGCCCGCCGCCACTAATACACTATGACCGCTTTGTTGTAATTTTTTACATAATTTACCAATTGTAGTGGTCTTTCCAGCGCCATTGACCCCAACCATTAAAATTACAAAAGGGCCAGCATCGGTAGGTGAAATATGAAGCGGCTGAGCCAAAGGTTCAACTAATGCAAGCAACTCTTTTTTAAGATGCTCAAATAAATAATCGCGATTTTCTAGATCTGCGCGTTTAGAAGCCTCAACTATACTTTCTATCAAGTGTTCACTTAACTCCACCCCCAAATCTGCCTGAAGTAAAATAGTCTCGAGCTCTTCCAAGGCATCTTCATCAAGTTTTTTCTTGCCATGAAGCAAATCCATAACAGGAGCACAAATAGCTGAACTAGTTTTACTTAAACCCTGCATTAAGCGCGAGAAAAACCCGCGTTTTTTCTCCGTCTCTAGCTCCACTTGATCCGGCGGCACATCTGACTTCTCATCAGCAAGCACCGGCTCAGGTTCAATCTGCTCTTGGACTTTTTCCTCTATGGCATCTTTGGTCAAAGGCTCTTGTAACTGATCATGCTCTATTTCCTGTTGTACAGGCGTCTTATCATCCGAAGTTTTGCAAGGCTCGGTTTGAATATTTTCTGCAGATGGCGCTAGATCTGCTTGCTTAGGCGCTACAACTTGAGACTGATCTTGAGTTTGTTGATCTAGCGGGGTTTCTTGTGCAGGCCCAGACTCTAGATCAGGCGTGCTTATCGATGGGGCATCTTGTACCTTAACAGCAATCAATTCTTCTTGTTCTTTTTGTTCCTTTTGCTCTTGTTTCTTCTTCCTACCAAACCATTTCACTGGGACATGCTCCCTTTCTCATTGCAATGCGCTATTGTAATAAAACCCTAGCAAATAGCAAGGAAAACCCTTTTTACGTATCATGAAACACCCCTAAGCTAAATATTCCCCTGACAGCAGCAAAATTATATGTTCTAATGTGTGCACATTTTTTAAAAGCACTTTACATGTCTGAAAAACAAAACACTATCAGCGAAATCCAAGAACTTGTAGAAGCATACAAAGAAGTCAAAGCAGAGAGTGATCGCCAAGATGCGCACCTTCAGCAGACTATGAACAAAATGCTTGAGCAAGAAACCAAAGCGAATCAAAAATGTCAAGAATTACAAATGCAGTACCAAACGCTCTTAAGTGAAATCCGCAAAATCCTCCACTACAATCACCACCAAGAAGCATGATAGAACTTGGTATTACCTTGCAGCCAAAAACTTGGATGGTATATACATTTAGGACACGCTGAAAAAAAAGCATCACTGGTCTCTTTTTCAAATTTATAATAATGAACCGATGCTATAGCTTGGCTTAAAAATATAAATAACATGAAGACTATCAAAACCCACTTATGCCATCGCATCTCCCCCTTGCCATAACTATTTGAACGCTCAAGATCCTGCCAATAATGGCCTACTGCAAACCCAGCAACAAGCATAATAAGAAAAATAGATACTGCAAGGCGGCCAAGGCCACTAAACTCGCTATGAAAGGCCACTGTTAACATACTAGCACATAAAGACAACACCCATAAACGCTCATAAAGATCCACACGCTTACGGTTAAAGATCTTTTTAACTAAGCAAAGCCATTTCCAAATTAATCCCACTACCAATACCACAAAGCTGACGGTAACAATTAAACCATATTCGCTAGCCATATGCAGCAAAAGGTTATGTGGAGATGAAGCAAGTATATATTGGACATTAGCCTCATACGGATAATGCAATGGACCGACCCCAAAAAAAGGATGCTGTTTTATTAAGTGTATTGCATATATCCATAAGGGCATTCTACCATTGACATTAACATCATCATAATGAAAAGGCGCACTTTGCACATTTAGAACATAATGAAAAAACGCATACATGCAAATACCCAAAAAAAGCATAGCAAAAAATCTTTTCAAATAACACCAGGTATTTTTATAAAAACAACTATAAACTAAAATCAAGAAGATAGCCTCATAGCATAAGCCCCTAGACTGCTGCATAATGCCTAGGAAAATACAACAAGCGCCAAGGACAAGACATAAAAATCGCCATGATTTTGAATCTTTAAACAAATAGGCACTATAAACGAGTAAAGGAACACAAATGGTAAAAACATGGGCTAAAAATCTTGGATTAGCGTAAAAGTAAAAATACATCAATTGAGAATATTGAATATAAAAGGAAAATATTTTCACCACATAGGCCAATAAAGCCAACACCAATATCGTTAAAAAATAGTGTTTAAAATCTCGATCATAATAGCTTAAAGCAGCAACACACAAGAGAAACAATATCATCATATAATCAAAGCCACACTGCAATAAGCCATAAAGAGGCAACGGCGCCAAAAGTGCAGAAATAAGCATCGCCGTTAGCATAATACCAAAGGCCACTTTCAAACCAATACTTAAGGAACCAAGCATTTGAAATACTGTTGTCCGAAGCTTAGCTTGCATTAAGACACCTGTACAAAAACCATAGACTAAAACCATCACCATAATACGCTTAAGATTATAAATGTTAATGAAATCAATATAAGCATAATATTTTAGTGGTATGAGATATAGATTCAGAAGTAAAAACATACCAAATAAAAAAAACAGCAACAGAAAAGGATGCCGAACAACAATAGCATCACAAGCACCCAACTTTTGATCTGACATATTTTATTCCAGGCTTTAAATTGGATTTGATGCTAGCTTATTTTTGATAGCGATACAAGTACTCATCAGCTTAGTATAGTAGAAAAAACTAGGCTCAAGAGTCTTTTACTAAAAGCGCCATAGTCTCCACATGCGCAGTATGGGTAAACATATCCAAAAGACCAATTTTTTCAATTCTATAACCATAATCACCCACCAAGGTTTTAAGATCGCGCACCAAAGAGCTCAATTGGCAAGAAACATAGACCATTTTCTCAATTTTGTTATGATTAAGCGCTGGGATAATTTCCTTGGCACCACTTCTTGGTGGATCTAGAAGCACTTTGTTATAAGGGAAATTTTTAAAATCAAAATCGATTGTTTCTTGATACAAATCCGCACGGTGAAAAAAAACATTATCAAGACCATTGCGCTGGGCATTTTTACCAGCCTGTAAAACCATCTTATCACAGGCCTCAAAACCATCGACCTGTTTGGCTTTTTGCGCCATAGCTAAAGAAAAATTACCCAAACCACAAAATAGATCCAGCACTTGATCATTAGCCTTTAGCGCCAAGCAATCTAGAGCTTGATTAAGCATTTTCTGATTCATTTTTAAATTCACCTGGGTAAAATCGCGCGGCTGAAAGTGCATGGTAATATCTTGGTCTTCCAAGCGGTATTCTAAGTGCGGCTTTTCTATTTTAGGATAAAACAAATAGCAACTATCGTCTTTTCCCGGCTGAAGATATATCCGCACTGGGTTTGCCTTTGCATAGGCCTCAAGCAAAGCCTTATCGCCATCGCTTAAAGGCTCCAAATGCCTAAAAATTAAATCAACCAGCGCGGCATCACCCATAGCAACAGTAATTTGCGGAATTTTATGCATCACCGAAAGTTTTGCAATAAGATCTTTAAGCCCAGGAATTTGACTACTAATAGCCTGGTGCAACACGACACAATCATCCATTTGGGCAATTTTACGACCATCTAGCTCACGAAACCCCACTAAAACCTCACCCTTTTTCTCAACATATCGCACCCCAAGGCGCGCCTTAGTGCGATAATGATTCGTTTGGCTTAACTGTAATGGCGATAAGAACTCGCCGACTTTTAAATCTGCATGGTCTAATTGCTCTTTCAAAAGATCCATTTTTAATTGAATTTGATCCCATGCGCTTAGATGCTGCAAAGAACACCCACCACATATTCCAAAAAAATCACATGGTGCAGCAACGCGCTCTGGCGCAGTCTGGTGATGCTCTATGGCCACAGCATCAAGATATTTTCTATGCGAACGCAGCACACGCGCGGTAATTTTTTCTCCTTTAAGCGCATTGTGAACAAAAACCACCTTGCCATTATGCTCAGCGATACCGCGACCATCATGGGCTACGCGCGAAATATCAAGTTCTATGGGGCCACGATTTTTTCTTGCCATGTTAGGGTAAATCTTGTAAAAAGTGCCCTATCATGCCCAAATGAACTGCTTTAATCAAGTTTTTTAAAAAACTGCGCTTGGTCCTTTAAGCGAGAGGTGGTTCTTTCAAAGGCCTCCTGCAAGCGCTTTCCTGAATAAAGCGTCGCTATATCAACGTAGCTAAGCAATATAAGCGGTGTTTTACGATCATAGGCAATATCAACTAGAGACATAAACCGTCTCGCAGCATCATCACCACTAAAGGTTTTAAGCGAGGAAAGCATAATGCAATCATAGCTATCTACTATAGCCATAAAATCCTCAGGAGCACGCATTTGATGACACAAAGTATCGATTTCAAACCATACCAAACGTTTATTATACCCTCTTACAGCAAAAGACCTATGGTTAAATATCTTTATTTGATCAAACTGACTTTGTTCAAATAGTTCTTGGCTATAACTTGCAAATGTTTCCTCTAGTATAGAATCACGCTCCCCGTGCATTGTAAGTACATAAGGCAATTTATCAAGTGGCGTATGATTGCGATAATCCACATCATGATCCATATGAAAGACTTCCATATTTTTTTTGATGTGTTTAATAGCTGGCAAAAATCGATCTCTAGCAAAACCATCTCTATAAAGATCCTCTGGTGCTGTATTGCCAGATGTAATAATACTCATGCCCATTTTGGTACTTGTCTCTAAAATATTTTTTAAAAGACTTGCATCGGCAATATCCTCAACTAGAAATTCGTCTAAAAATAACAAATCTGCTTGTTGCTTAAAACCAGCCATTACCTTTTCAATTGGGTCCCCCCTACCTTGCAAGCTTCTTAATTGTTTATGTACCTGTGCCATAAAAGTATAAAAGTGCATCCTAACGCACCTATGAGGATAATGATTTAAGAACAAATCCAGAAGCATCGTTTTACCCACACCAACCTTGCCATAGACATAAATACCAGCTGGTACTTTTTGTTTCTTCATAAACCACAAACTCTTTTCTTTAAAACTTATACACTGCAGTAAAAAAGCTTGAAGCACGTTGACAAAAGCCGCCTGAGCCGGATCTTTTTTCAACTTTCCACTTTGCACTTTATCTTCATAATCTTGCAACAATGCACTCATAGCAAAGCTCCTTGCTCACATTGTAAAGAGCTAAAAAAATAGGGCCAATCAAAATGCGGTCCCGGATCGGTTTTGCGCCCAGGGGCAATGGTACTGTGACCGACTATACGCTCTGTAGTGATGGCAGGATAGCGTGATAAAATAGCGGCAGTTAAATGCACCAAGCTTTGATATTGCGCCTTGGTAAAAGGACAATCATCACTGCCATGCAGCTCGATACCAACAGCATAATCATTACAATTGTCTTTACCTAAAAATGAAGAAATACCTGCATGCCAAGCTCTATCTTCAGTACTGACAAACTGATAGAGCGCACCATCACGCGCAATTAAAAAATGCGCTGAAACCCGAAGTTTACTCAAAGCCTTAAAATCAGGATGGGTGCCAGAATCCAGCTGACCCAACATAAGGTCAAGCACCGGATCAATGCTGGAAAGATCCCCCTTTGGCAAATGAATATTATGCAGCACCAAAAGATCAATCATTGTATCTTTTGGTCTTTGATTAAAATGGCCACTTTTATGATGTTTTGCTTCCTCTAGCCAGCCATCTGCTGATAATGAATATTTTTCTTGCCTCATAGCGATCGCCTCTTTTATGATAGTCCCTAGTATAGCAAGATGATAAATTTTAGCATGCCCTATCAAGCACCCCCTCCTCCTAAAATCCCTAAGGGTTGGTTTATTGCCCTAGCTTGGCTTTTTCTACTGATTATACTTTATTCCATTGCCAACCCCATTTTAGAAAGACAACTCTACCCTAAAGTTCAGTACAAAAACCAACAAGGCCAACATGAAGTCATTATCCCAAGCAATGCCATCCACAGCTTTCATGTTCCTGGGACTATAAACGATATACCTGTGCATTTTGTTGTCGATACGGGCGCCAGTATTGTTACAGTCCCAGAGAACGTGGCAAAAAAAACCAAATTAAAAAAGGGTATCATGCACCAAGCACAAACGGCCAGTGATATTATTACCGTACACCAAACTATGATAAAAAAACTGCAAATTGGCTCTATTACGCTCTATAACATCCGTGCGACTATCAATCCTCACTCCCACTCCAATGATGTACTTCTGGGAATGAGTGCTTTAAAGCATCTTAAGGTTCAGCTTAAAGATGGCTATATGATCCTCAGCCAAGCGCAATCCTCTTATTGAGCTTATTTATGAGTGCCGTTATAATAGCGAGCTAAACTTAGATATAAAGGTTTTACCCATGGCTAAATTACACTTTTATTACTCAACCATGAATGCTGGTAAAACCACTACCTTGCTCCAAGCAAACCACAATTACCGTGAGCGTGGCATGCATACTTTTTTATTAACGCCAGACCTAAACAAACGCGATGGCGAAAATCAAATTAAGTCCAGAGTGGGCCTTCAAGCACCTGCCTATGCCTTTAGTAAAAAAGAAAATATTTATGAAACCGTTTTTTTGCATCATAAACAGCAAAGCATTGACTGTGTTTTTGTTGATGAAGCGCAATTTTTATCCAAGAATCAAGTTTACCAATTAACCGAAGTGGTTGATCGGCTTAACATTCCTGTTTTAGCGTATGGTTTGCGTAATGATTTTCAGGGTGAGCCCTTTGAAGGCAGCTGCTATCTCCTTAACTGGGCTGAATCTTTAACTGAAATTAAAACCATATGTCACTGTGGCAAAAAAGCCACCCAGGTGCTTCGGGTTGACCAAAACGGCCGTCCTATTGCCAAAGGATCGCAAATTGAAATCGGTGGTAACGATCGCTATGTTGCAGTATGCCGCGTACACTTTAAAAAACGCGACACTGGACCGCTGTTTATTCCACAAATGCAATTAGATATTCAAACCACCCAAAAAGCTTAAGCAATAGAATCCATAGCTTCAGGAAACTCCAAAGTAAGTACCCCCAAACGCCCCAGACGCACATCTTGTAAAAAACGCTGCGCAAATTGTTGATAATCAATATGGGCGGACTTTTGCGCCCCAAGTTTTTTTGCAATCTTGGCAATAGAAGACTCCAAGTCTTTATCTTTTGGATCAATTTCATACCGCATTTCTAGCTTATCTGGGTGATGCGCTAATAAAAACTCCGCTAAAAAATAGGCAATATCTTGCTCATCGTACACTTTATCGCTGATAGCTTTGATAAATGCCAGTAAAAAACCACTATTTTCATCCTGGACCTTGGTGAGCATTACACCAGGGCTATCGTACAAATACGTATGATCATCATATTTAATTCTGGCAATTTGCCGAGTTAATGCAGGTGAATTCGCAACTTTCTGGGCTTTTTTACCAAGTAGCGCATTAATAAGTGTAGATTTTCCAACATTAGGTACCCCAATAGCTAAAATAGAGCGCTTTTCAATCTGATCCTGTAGCTTGGGCAAAATATTTTGAATATTTTTAGCAATTTTATCGCTACTAGATTTATCATTGCAATTTGCCGCCATGGCATAAAAGCCTTTTCGCTTATAGTACTGCATCCATGCCTGGGTTTGTTTAGGGTCGGCCAAATCCTCTTTGTTTAAAATAATAAGACAAGCTTGCCCGGCAATCATCTCTTCTAACATGGGATTAAAACTTGCCCTAGGAGCGCGCGCATCAACAATCATCACCACCAAATCTATTTTTTTGACCAAGCCTTTAAGCTGTAAAAATGTTCGCCGCATATGCCCTGGAAACCAATTGATTGTCATAATTGTACTCCTGTGCTCAAAGCGATTTTCATCTTATTAAAGATTTGTTATACTATGCGGAAAATCAAAGTACAAGGAAAGTGCGCTCATGTCAAATATGGAACTGATCTCTATGGCAGAAAGTAGAATCAAACCCTTTATTGAATATTCTATCAACGAATATGCACAGGCCATGGTGCTTTCTGATGAATATAACAACGACAAAATACCGCAGAAGCTCTCTCGCCAAGAAGTAATGAGTTATTTTATCAATGGCAAGCTTTTGCCCAATGAAAACCTTATGAATATCACTGTGGATGATGAAATTGTTGGTAATTTATGGGTATCACTTTCCAAACGCGAAGGACAAACCCGGGCGTTTTTAACTTGGATTGATATCAGCCCAGATTTTCGCCGCAAAGGCTATGCCAAAGAGGCATTAGAGCTGATGGAACAGCGTCTGCGCTCTATTGGAGCGCACTATTTTGAACTGAGCGTTTTTGCCCATAATACCGGCGCACAAAAGCTTTACCTAGACTTAGGCTTTACCATCACAAAAGAGCGGCG
This sequence comes from uncultured Gammaproteobacteria bacterium, assembly GCA_902563055.1. GTDB lineage: Bacteria > Pseudomonadota > Gammaproteobacteria > Francisellales > CACEW01 > CACEW01. The sequence goes on from CACEWE010000001.1 coordinate 77,478, forward strand.
CTTTGGCCACAGTCAAAAGCCTAGCCGCATAACCATGACCAAATATCTTATTGCTAATGCGCTCTTTAACTCTTAAACTTTATGCAAGCTTTTAAAATGCCCTAAGCTGTGGATATTAAAAAAAATTACCAAACCATTGTTAACACTTTAGCGATACAACACTCAAAAGCAGATATTATTGCTGTAAGTAAAAAGCTTCCCATAAAAACCATCAAAGAAGCCTATGAGGCAGGCATCAAAAACTTTGGAGAAAATTACCTTCAAGAGGCCATAGAAAAAATACAAGCGCTAAAGGATCTTAAAATCTGCTGGCACTATATCGGCAGCATTCAATCTAATAAGACCAAAGGCATTGCTCAATATTTTGATTGGGTCCACAGTGTGGATAGTCTCAAAATTGCTCAAAAACTCAATCATCATCGCCAAGGAGCACCTTCCCCTCTAAAAACCTTAGTCATGGTCAATATTGACCACAGCCCATCCAAGTCTGGCATCCTGCCAGGACCTGAGCTTGATAGCCTCCTTGCTTATATCCACGAAGCGGCACACCTGGAGCTTTGTGGCCTGATGTGTATGCCCGATTTACATACGCCGCACAAACAAGGATATTTCTTTCAAGCCATGCAAAAACTTCAGGGCCACTACCAAGCACAGTTTGGTTCTTGTATGCAACATTTATCTATGGGCACCAGCCAAGACTATCTTATTGCAGCTATGCATGGCGCCACCATGCTGCGCCTTGGTACGAGCTTACTTGGACCAAGACCAGCCTAATGGTATTGCATCCATCACCCTAAATCGATACACTGTAATGACTTTTAGCTTAAAAGGAAAAGCGGATGCAAAAGAAAATCTGTATAATTGGTGGAGGCCATATGGCGCGGTGTTTTTTGCATGGCTTTATTCAAAGCAACTATGCCCCACATTTGATTAGTGTAATAGACCACAATGAAGAAAAACGCCGGTATCTGCAAGAACAATACCATGTTGAAACATTTGAACATATAAGCAAACTCACACATAAGATAGATATCTATATTCTAGCTGTTGCACCAAAAGACATTGAACCTTTAAGCAGACATTTTTCACTTGCCAAGGATGCCTTACTTATCTCTCTTGCAGCAGGCGTGCAATTACAAAGTTTAATGGAATATTTTGGGAATCAACGCGCTATTATCCGCGCTATGCCCAATATTAATGCCGAAGTTTTATGCTCTGCCACAGGGCTATGTAGCAACAGTTATTGCACTGAAAATAACCATCAAGATGCCGAGCATCTCTTTCGCGCTATTGGTATCTGCCATTGGCTAGAGAATGAATCCCATATGGATGTTTTTACTGCAGTGTTAGGCAGTGGACCAGCCTATTTTTTCTCGCTTATGGAAAAAATGCACCACAGTGCTGTAGCACTTGGCATAGACCCAGAAGCCTCCAGCACGCTTATCAAACAATTAGCACTGGGGTCAAGCAAACTTACAGTGGGTAAAAAAACTGATTTTACAACGCTTAAACGCCAAGTTATTTCAGAAGGCGGCACCACGCATGCTGCGATGGAGTCACTAAAGGAAAACCATTTTGACGCAACCATTGCTAAAGCGATTGCAGCCTCTATTGAGCGTGCCAAAGCACTTGGACAAGGAAACATTCAAAATAAGAAATTAACCCATAAGGAAGATAAATGAGCATTATCTTAAGTCTTTTAACTATGCTGATCAAACTTGCAGCAGGACTTTTTATTACCTTGGTCTTTTTACGCTTTTTATTACAACTAGCTAAAGCAGATTTTTATAATCCTTTGTGTCAAATTCTCATTCAATACACCAACCCCCTACTTCGCCCCTTACGGCGCATTATTCCTGGCTACTTCGGTATGGACTTAGCAGCCTTGGTCCTGATGTATAGCGTTAATCTTACCATGTTTTTAATGCTTTTTGGACTGCATGGCATAATGCCCTCTTGGCCTATTTTTCTTATTGCGCTACTAGACTTAATCATTCATATGGCCTATGTCCTGATTTTTATTCTTTTAATAATGGTTTTGATGAGCTTCTTCCAAGCCAATCCTCAAAACCCTGCAACTATACTCCTGCATCAAGCAAGCTCCTATGTGCTTGCACCGATTCGAAAAAGATTAAAATTTGGCGGCCCAATTGATTTCTCACCCATGATTGCAATGTTAGTACTATTTGCAATCATCACCATTTCTTATGGCTTGATGCCTGTAAGCTTGATTGGAACATGATCAGAAAAAAGCCTTTTGCAGGCTTGTTTAGTTGCATCCCCTATCAAGATTAGGTATGATAGCCGATTAATGAAATAGCACACATAAAGGACCCTACATGAGCAAGCTTATTTTACTCCGCCACGGCGAATCATTATGGAATAAAGCTAATCTTTTTACTGGCTGGGTAGATGTACCCTTATCTGAAAACGGTATCCAAGAAGCCATTGATGCTGGCACCCGCCTAAAAGACATGCCGATTGATATTATCTTCACCTCAACTTTAATGCGCGCTAAACAAACCGCGATGCTTGCCCTAAGTCGACACAGCAGTGGCAAAACACCCATTATGCAAGCCCATGATGATCAACACCACCAATGGAATAAAATATATTCAAGCCAAACCCAACAAAATACCATTCCCGCTCACGCCGACTGGCGCTTAAATGAGCGATACTATGGTGCCTTACAAGGCTGCAATAAAGATGAAACCAGAGCTAAATACGGTGAAGAACAAGTAAAAATTTGGCGCCGTAGCTATGATATCTCCCCACCAGATGGGGAAAGCTTACAAACTACGGTACAACGTACCCTACCATGCTTTCAAGAACGCATAGAGCCAGAACTGGAAAAAGGCAGTCATGTCTTAGTGGCAGCCCATGGAAATTCCTTGCGCTCTATTGTAATGCACTTAGAAAAGCTCTCCAGCGAAGAGATCTTATCTCTTGAGCTGCCTACCGGTCAGCCACGCATCTATAGCTACAACCAGGGAAGCTATACCTTAGAAAAATAAATAGTAAAGATATACCCTCCTAAACCAAACCAACACAAAACAGTCAACCATAAAAAAATAAATGGTTGTCAGTTGTGTTTTACTGTGCTACAACTATTTATCAGCCAATAAAAACAATAAGCCATCAGCTACACACTAGTATGACCATATTTTTTTAAAGATATTGCATAACATCAGCATATATCTTTTTAAAGATGATACTTAAAGGGGGGAATAATGAAGAGACGCTTACCAAAAATCTTTAAAGACTTATCCCTACTAACAACGCAAAAGTATATAAAAGCCCCAAATTCTCCAAGTATTATGAGCCCACCAGGCACCGCATTAGAAGATTGTGACTCACCTAATCTCTATAAAAGATCTCAGTTTAATTTTTACAAAAGCTATACCCAAGTTCCTGGAAGTGATCAAGATGATCAAGCCAAGAATCAAAATTATAATCCAAGCCCTAGAACACGCATTGAGGCATTTAGGAATAAGAAAAACAATGAACTGTTTTCTAAAGCAAAAAGTGAAAGCGGGTCAAGCATTGCCTCTGTTGTGATTGCTGCTGTGGTTTCAGACTGGCTAGACCTTAGTTACACCGTCGTTGCAAGTGGTATGGCAATGAGAGATTTAAATAAAGAAAAAAATGAAATCAATGCATTTTGTGATGCTATGGTTGAATATCATAAATAACGGATCACACAAGGATTTATGGCTCAGGTGCATTTAAAGGATCTGGCTTATTTTTCTCTTGCATTTGCTGCCTTAATAAAGCAAAAGCCACAAAAGACTGCACAATTATATCTACATCTTCCATATCTATTCCATTAGCCTTTGTTATACCGCCTACAAATTTAAAAACAGTCCAAAATTACACTTTATCTGGCCAGTTAGGCACTACTTTAACCCAAAGCTCTAAAAACACCTTATGTTCAAGCATTTTTTCCATTGCTAAGCGCGAGAGCATGGCTATTTCTTTTAAGCGCGCTCCTCTTTTACCAATGAGCATCGCCTTTTGCATATCCCGCTCGACAATAATTTGCACCCCAATATGATAAAGCTTTTTTGCCTGCTTATACTCAAAGCGCTCTACTTCTGTTTTAATACTATAGGGAATTTCCTGGCCCATATGACGAAAACATTGCTCACGCACCAATTCCTGCACCATATACGCATCACTCTTATCGGTAATTTGTGATTTATCATACAAGGCTTCTTGCTCTGGAACTGCAGCAATTAAAGCCTCTTCCAAAGGTTTTAAACCATGACCACGCTTGGCAGAAATTGGAATAATTGCTAGGGGTTGCAACAGCTTTTGATAGGACTCTAAAACCGGTAACAAACTAGCTTTATCATTAATTTGATCGACTTTATTAAGCGCAATAACCACGGGTGTCTTTCCTGCTGCAAGCTTTTGAGCAATAAAGAGATCATCACTATGTAAGCTCGTATCCACCATCAGCAAACACACATCACTTTGATCTATCGAGGATATGGCTGCCTGATTCATCACCTGATTAATTCTACGATATTGCTTTTGATGTATTCCTGGGGTATCAATAAAAGCCAATTGTGCATCTTCAAAACTAGCAATTCCAAGTATTTGCTCTCTTGTGGTTTGAGGTTTTCGTGCAGTAATACTGACCTTTTCACCAATAATACGATTGAGCAAGGTAGACTTACCAATACTAGGACGACCAATAATTGCAATCGTACCGGCGCGATGGGCTTTATTTTTTTTGCTGGGCATCATAGGCCTCCAAAGCTAATTGTGCCGCTTGCTGCTCGGCTTGTTTACGTGAACTACCCGTACCATTAGTGGTAATGTCCAAGTGTTCTAAATAACACTCAACATAAAAGGTTTGACAATGGGGCTCTCCCGTTGTTTTTAGAAGCTTATAAGATGGCAAGCCCTTAGAGACTGATTGCAACTTCTCCTGTAATAAGGTCTTGCTGTCCCTGGTATCATGCCCCTTATAACAAGCATCAAGGGCCGTATTTAACCATTTTTCTATGCAGGCAGTAACGGTTTGAATATCACTATCTAAATACACCGCAGCCACCAGCGCCTCAAGCGCATTTTCTAAAATAGATGCTCTGCTAGAACCACCAGACTTCATTTCCCCAGGACCTAATAGCAAGGCATCTGAAAAACCTAAGTCCTTTGCAGCCTTTGCTAAGGATTCGCCATTTACCACAAAAGCGCGCATTCTTGTAAGGTCACCCTCCTTTGCATAAGGATATTTTTGATACAATAACAAGGCAACGACAAAATTTAAAATTCCATCTCCCAAAAACTCTAATCTTTCATTATTTTGCGCATGAAAACTACGATGTGACAAAGCTAAAATCAAGTGCTCTTGGTTTTTAAAGTCATAGCCAATCTGCTTGGCAAAGGCCTCAATTTGGCCTTTTTTTTCTGGAGATATCACCCTTTTTCACTCCTTGGTAAGGCAGTGAATAATCGATCCCAACGCACTTTGCTATGCTGGCTATCCCAGCTAAACCATATATAATCTGCGCGGCCAGTAATAGTATCACTATCAACAAACCCAAAATAACGACTATCGCCTGAGTGATCACGATTATCGCCCATTGCAAATACCTTGCCCTTGGGCACCACAATATTATAAAAACTTACCGACGCACTATTTTTGGTATTATAAACATCATGAACACTGGTACCTATATGCTCTTTGTAATGATCAACCGTATAAGCACCTTCTACAGGAGAAACATCAATGTAAGCTTGATCTACAAGGCTGCGCTTTAAAGGCTTGCCATTCACATAGAGGTGTTTGTTGATATAGCTCACTTTATCTCCAGCTACCGCAACTACCGTCTTTACATAACTAACATTAGGATTAGGCGGTGAAGGAAAAACCGCAATATCCCCACGCTTAGGAGCAGATCCTTTAGTAATTTTTTTATTGCTTAAGGGTAAATGAATCCCATAAGCATATTTATTAACTAGCAAAAAGTCGTTCAGCTGAATAGTAGGCAACATTGAACCTGTTGGCACGCGAAACGGCTCGTAAAAGAAACTACGGAAAAGAATAACAATTACTAAAACAGGCAAAAAAGCATAAGCCCAGTCAGCCAACATCGGCGCCTGCAGTGCTTCTTTTTGCTTCTTTTTAGATAAATCTGCAAAGCCATCTTGAGCTTGCACTTCCTGATGACGCGCTTTGCGAAAAAAGACGCAATCAATTAGCACTATCACACCGCTGACAATCAGTGCGACAAATAAAAGTAATTCAACATTGAAACTCATGATCTAATCCTTATTTCTTTTCTACTTTCAAAACCGATAAAAACGCTTCCTGAGGTACTGACACACTGCCTATTTGTTTCATGCGTTTTTTTCCTTTCTTTTGCTTTTCTAATAATTTGCGCTTACGACTTACATCACCACCATAACACTTTGCCGTTACATTCTTGCGCATCGCCTTAACATTAACCCTAGCAATAATTTGACCACCAATGGCCGCCTGAATCGCCACTTCAAACATTTGCCTGGGAATGAGCTCTTTTAAACGATCAATGACATTTCTTGCATGATAAACCGCATTTTCACGATGAATAATGCTCGCTAAGGCATCAACCATATCGCCATTAATCAAAATATCCAAGCGAACCATATCTGCCGGTTCATAATGACAGAAATTATAGTCTAGAGAAGCATAACCGCGCGTAACAGACTTTAATCGATCAAAGAAATCAAGCACTACTTCACTCATCGGCATCAAATAAATAATGTTCACTTGATTACCCATGTACTGCATATTTTTCTGCTGACCGCGCTTTTCCTCACACAAAGTAATGACACTGCCAACATGCTCTTGTGGAACTAATATTGTAGCCTCAACAATAGGCTCTAATATTTTTTCAATTTTATTCACCGCTGGCATTTTTGTCGGATTATCAATATGGATAAGTTCCTTGTTTTTGAGCTCAATTTCATATACCACCGTAGGAGCTGAGCTAATAAGATCTAGTTGATATTCTCGCTCTAAGCGCTCTTGGATAATTTCCATGTGTAACATACCTAAAAAGCCACAGCGAAAACCAAATCCTAAAGCCTCTGAACTCTCCGGCTCATAGAACAATGAAGCGTCATTCAACGATAATTTTGCTAAGGCATCGCGAAAGCTTTCATAATCGTCTGATACGATTGGAAACATACCGGCATACACCTGCGGATTAACTTTTTTAAATCCTGGTAACGCATCTTGTGCTGCATTTTTAGCTGTAGTGATGGTGTCGCCTACCGGCACACCGTCAATGGCTTTAATACTTGCAACTACAAAACCCACCTCACCGGTTGATAATAAGGGCTTTTGTTCTCTTTTAGGATTAAACACTCCGACCTGATCTACCACATGAGTGCCACCAGTGCTCATCACTTTCATGACATCTTTGACTTTTAGCTCCCCTTGAACAATACGCACTAAAGACACCACGCCAAGGTAACTGTCAAACCAAGAATCAATAATCAAAGCTTTAAGCGGTAAATCTTTTTCGCCAGTAGGTGGCGCTACTTTTTGGACAATTTGCTCTAAAACATCAGGAATACCTATTCCTGCTTTTGCACTCACTTGAACTGCATCGCTTGCATCTATGCCTACCACATCTTCAATCTCTTGGGCTACCCGATCTGGATCTGCTTGGGGTAAATCAATTTTGTTTAAAACCGGAATTACTTCTAGATCTTGCTCAATTGCAGTGTAGCAATTTGCAACCGTTTGCGCCTCAACCCCTTGTGCTGCATCCACAACCAACAAAGCTCCTTCGCATGCTGATAAAGAGCGCGAAACTTCATAACTGAAATCAACATGGCCTGGCGTATCAATAAAATTAAGCTGATAAGTATGGCCATCTTGTGCTTTGTAATTTAAGGTTACACACTGTGCCTTAATTGTAATGCCACGCTCTCGCTCGATATCCATGCTATCTAAAACCTGCGCACTCATCTCGCGATTCGTTAAACCACCGCAATATTCGATAAAACGATCAGAAAGTGTGCTCTTGCCATGATCAATATGCGCAATAATTGAAAAATTTCGGATAAATTCCATTTATCATACCAGTATTTATATGAGCGCAATTATAACCGCCTTTAGCGCTTTTATCTAGCTAAAATAAAAAATTAGCCCTTCTGCACAAAAATACGCTATAATAGCGCGATTTTACAACATCCCAAAGCTAATGAAAAAACAAATAAATACGCTTTTAAAAGAAACCACAGAACCCGCTAGCGGCAAAAGCCTTGCTAAGTTTTGTAATTTTCAGGTTCATGACAATGCTATCGTACTTGATTGCACATTCAACTACCCCGTTGCCATAAACCATGGCTGGTTCAAGGAAATCCTTGATAGCATTGAAAAGACATGTGGCCTTGTAGTAAAACCTCAAATACAGCTGAAAATTGAGCACAAAGCGGTTCAAGGCAACTTACAGCCTCCGAAAAATATTAAAAATACAATTGCAATACTCTCAGGCAAAGGCGGTGTTGGCAAATCAACACTCTGCGCTAATTTAGCTATTGCACTAGCGCAAAATGGCGCTAAAGTTGGCCTGATTGATGCTGATATATACGGCCCCAGCCAACTGAGTCTTTTTGGTGACTATCAAGCAAAAACAACCGAAGATAAGAAATTTATTCCCCACTTTCAATATGGCGTAAAAGTACTGTCCATGGCCCATTTAGTTAAACAAGAAGATGCGCTTATTTGGCGCGGCCCCATGGCCAGTTCTGCAATTATGCAAATGGTCAATCAATGTGACTTTGGTGAGCTAGACTACTTGTTTATTGACTTTCCACCTGGCACCGGTGACATTCCACTTAGTCTTATGCAAAAAGTACCCCTCACCAGCGCCGTTTTGGTAAGCACCGCACAGCAACTCGCTCAAGACGATGTATCAAGAGCTATTAAAATGCTTGAAAAAATGAAAGTTCCCATCTGTGGCATCATTAACAATATGGCCTATTATACTTGTGGTCAATGCACCCACCAGCACTACTTTATGCCCAAAGCGACCATGAGAGACTTTTGCGAAAGCCAAAATATTTCTTATTTAGGCGCACTGCCCCTTAGCCATACTATTTTAAACCCAGAAGCAGACTCAAGCGCCATTTGCGGCACCTCACCCATGGATCAAAACGCCATTGAAATAGGTAAAATTGCAATGAAGATTGCCGGCAAGCTGGCACAAGGACCAAAGGAATATAGGCAATTATTTGGTAAAGTACGCTTAAAATCCTAAGTTAATACCCCATCTTGACAAAGAGGTAAATATGTATCATTTTCTTCCACTAAAGACATTAAGGAAAAAGAAACCATGTTATTATGCTTAGATCTGGGTAACACGCACCTTTATGCAGGTATTTTTAAAGACAGCAAACTCATTTTGCGTTTTCGCTACCCCTCTGATCAAACCTGCACCTCCGACCAAATTGCTTGTTTTATTAAAAGCGTACTGCGTGAAAACAAACTTGATCCTGAGGGTATTTCAGGGGTGATACTTAGCTCTGTTGTTCCTAGCATGGACTATACTATTAACGCCGCCTGCATAAAGTATTTCAACCAAGCCCCCTTAATGCTCCAAGCGGGGGTAAAATCTGGCTTACATTTAAAAATTGAAAACCCCAAAGAACTAGGAGCAGATAGAATTGCAACCGCTGTAGCGGCCATTGAACGCTTTCCTGGGCAAAATCTTATTGTTGCAGACTTTGGTACCGCCACTACCCTTTGTGCTATTAACGATCAAAAACAATACCTTGGCGGCGCTATTCTTCCCGGGTTTAAATTATCGATGCAAGCACTAAGTAACAATACTGCAAAACTGGCAACCGTGGATATTCTTGCTCCTGAACAAGCTTTAGGAAAAAATACTAGAACCAATCTACAATCTGGCATTTACTATAGTCAATTAGGGGCCGTTAATGCACTTTCTAAAGCCTTACAACAAGAATGTTTTAAGCAGCCTGCCAAGATCATTGCAACCGGAGGCTATAGTCAGCTTCTACAAAATGAAGGAATATTCGATGCCCTTATCCCAGACCTTGTTCTAGAGGGCTTAGCACATATCTGGAAAATGAATCAATAAATGACGCTATACTTGGCCAAAAGCAAAAGTTAAAAAAAAAATTAAAATTCTTGAAAAAGACGCTTGTATTTTGCAAAAAGATGCTTATAATATCCCTCGTAACTTCATTCCCCGATAGCTCAGTTGGTAGAGCAAGTGACTGTTAATCACTGGGTCGGCGGTTCAAGTCCGTCTCGGGGAGCCATTTTTCCATTGGAGCTTTTCATGTCTGTAGCTGAAACTGTCAACTTGTCCGATCTTAGCTATCTGTTTGCTGAAGAATTTCATATTTCTACAAAAAAAGCAGACGAAATTCTTGATATCATTATTTCGCAACTGAGCGATCAGCTTGAAAAAAAACAACGCATAGAAATTCGCGGCTTTGGTTGTTTTGAAGTACGAACCCGGGCACCAAGAAAAGCACGCAACCCCAAAACGGGTGAAACAGTTCAAACAAATATCAATCATAGCATCCACTTTAAACCAGGTAAAACCTTAAAAGAACTGGTTAATGGTACCAAAAATTAATAACTATTAAAAATTAAAAACTTTTTTCTAAGCCTCAATAGAGCAAGAGAATTACAGATTATTTTTTTGCCTAATGGCAGTTTTTTCCTCAAAGTGCGCCTCTTTATACTGACGCTGTAATAGACGGCGAGCCTGTGCTTCTTTAAAACGAAAACGATCTATATCATTTTTAAGTTCAAGCTTTGGTACAGGACACGGCTTTCCATCGTTGTTCACAGCTACCATAGTGAAAAAGCAAGTATTGGTATGGCGCTTTTCCCCTGTTGTGAGATTTTCAGCAACTACTTTTATCCCTATCTCCATAGAAGTTGAACCCACATAATTCACCTTAGCCAAGCAAATAAGCAACTCATTAACAAAAATAGGTTGCTTAAAGATGATTTGATCTACCGATACCGTCACTACGTTCATACTGCAATATCGCGCTGCACATGCATAAGCAACTCTATCAAACAGACTCATCACATGGCCTCCATGGATATGACCTGAAAAATTCACCATATCCGGTGTCATGATTTCGCTCATTATAATTGCGGTTTTATCATTAAGATCTAACTGAGCCATAAATATCCTTGATGATTAAAAAAGTATTCTATCACCAAAGGAAAAAAGAGGAAATAAAAAGTTTTAGAATTAATTATACTTCAGGATGCTTCTCTAAGAAGGCACTCATAAGTTTATTAATAGCCCGGTCTGATCGCGGCATGCAATCACCATAATTCGTTTGCGTTTCAACAACATTAATAACCTCATTAGACATATCCTTAGCAAAGCCTTCACTTTTACCCTCAATAATGGCGATTTTTTTCACTATATCGTAGAGTTTGTCTTTGGTTAAGATACTTTCTTGGAGATTGGAGATCTCAACGTCAAAAAAGTCTGAACTAAGACGCTCATCCACCGATAACGCCATGAAAATAGAGTAGTTATCAGCCATATCTCCAAAGTCCACCACCTCTTCATCTTTATGCCCAGAAATAAAAGCAACAACTTTTTTCGTCTGTTGATCCATGGTTTTTCGCATAAAAGATTCTTTGTAAAGCGATACAATTTCATCAATCATGGCATCTTGAGGGATTTTTAATTTCTTTAAAGAAGTCTTTTTACTATAAATTTCTCTTAAAGTACGAATTCTATCTCCTGGCGGCTTTTGCACTTTTACAAATTGATTTACTTTAATAGCAGCAGTTGCCGGCGGGTTAGCATAAAAAAACGTTGATCGAACAATTTTAGATTTAAAGAAAATATGCGCCTCACCCTCTCGTTGGTCTTTTAAATCTAACAAACTAATCCGTGCTCTTTTATCTAAGGTTGCCTCATTACCATCAATGTAACGCATAGCACCAACCCCGCTTCTATTAAAGCTTCTTGTAACCGTCACATATGCTTCACCAGCAGTTTTATTAAAGAAATCCCAGGTTTCAACCGGATCCTCAAGCTTCATACAAATTTTAATATTAGTATTAGCGCAAATAGAGGCTGCTTCTTCTTTTGAGGCTTTTTGAAATGCCGGTAAATCTTGACCGGCAAAAATAACTGAAAAACCCAATGAACGCGCTTGAGCTGGAACCACTGCAAAACCTTTTACCGCATAATAACCATACTCATCCAAAATACATAAGTAGGGCGAGCGTGAATTCGTGGGTTTAGATTCGATAACATCGCGAATATCCCCTTCCACGGAACTACCAAGACCTGCGGCCAACATAGATTTAAGCGAGGCAATAATCAGCTTGCCTAAGTTTGCAAGTTCATCAGGAGACTTTTCCATTGCTGGTAGTAATACAACTAAGATACGGCGATTTAAAACCACATCATTTAAGTCTACCTCAGCTAAGTTGGTCTTAATAATATGCCCATAAGTATCAGCCAGTGATCCAAAAATTTTGGTTAGCTGCATAGTAATATAACCATGCTGCTCATAGGCTTTACCACTTTGCTTCCCTTTGGCACTTTTTTGATAACCTGGCAAAGTAGAGAGATAATTTTCCAAAGGATCTCTCACATCAAAGGGCAAGTGTTGATCCATACTTACCGAATTATTATTATGATCAATATACTTTTTGTCGTACAATAGCTCCTCAAGCACATCCAGGGTGAAATAACGGCGAATTACCCCAGCATCCATCAACATATAGCCCTTATCACGCATCCATACCAAAGGACGCATTAAAGCTTCCATAAAGGCAATAGCACGACCTTTCCACATATCACCATCATTGTTACCGCCACCGCCAGAATCCATCAAACTGACCACCAAGTTTGATAACATGCTAGAAGAACCAGCAGCAAAAGGGTTTAAGGTATTAGATAAAACCGTCGCTTGCGGTCCAATAATGTCTGCAGCACCGGTCATAAAGTTAATAATAACCAAATCATCCTCACGACCAACACCGCGCACCATCGAAAAAACCTTAGCAAATAAAGAATTATCACCTTTACCATCAACATAAATAAAACCACTACCATGAATAAGCGCATTAAAGGATAAAGACAATAGCGCTTCAGTTTTACCACTACCGGTTGAGCCAAAAATCAAGGCATGGGTTCGCATATCACTATTAGTAAACCATAACTGTTCGCTAGAGATAATATCGTTACCAAAATAATAAATTCCTGCTGCTTCGCCAGGAATATTTCCGCCTGGTTTTGGATCATTTTTATCAGGGTAATCACAAAATACAGGCAGCTTAAAAGGCAGTGTCTTTGTCTGAAAAATAGTAAACCAAAATAAAATAATCGAAAAGAGTACAAATACTTCAAATAATGCTGGCGCTAAAAAAACAATCATCGCAAAAACAAAAAGCACAATTAGTGCACCAGTTCGACCTGCTAAAAAGCTTCCAACCTGTTTATATATTGGTCTCACATCACGAACAGCACCCGTAGTTTGAAACTCTTGATCTTGGGTTACACCATGAAATTGTTTTGCCATGCTTAATCCCTTCTCTTATGACTACCAGCTAAAAAGCTCTTAAAAATACGCCATGCTACCGGCAGTGGATATTTGTAATAATCTAGTGCCGTAAAAATTGCCATTACACAAACTACAAGTATTAAGGTCCAAAGGCGCATATGCATTAAAAACAATAAAATAAATAATGAAACTTTGGCATCCATAAAGAAAAACCGGGCATTTCGCGCCGTTTCTCTCCAGTGCACATAGGTATCGCGCTTTCCTGCCATTAGTGCACTCCTTTTATTTCTGTAAAGCGCTTATAGGCCTCTTCACATATTAAACCTGCCTCATATTTTTCGGTGGCATCGTCTTCAATACGCTTACCATACTTAGGCAATAATTCTCTTATCCCTGAAACAAGCTCATCCACAGGGCATTTTAGCAGATGATCGCGAACGTGATCATTAATAATAAGGTACTCTCGTAGCGGTGTACGCTGGCCATCAGGGGTTCGAACTAAGGCTTGCCAAATTATAACTTTAACCGACTCTAATAAATCAAACATTCTGGCATCTCGCTCAGCATGTTCAAATGCTGTCACCATTCTTCTTAAGGTGTCGGCAACGCCATTACTATGGACTGTTGTATAAACTGGATGACCAGTTAAAGCAGCATCAATAACCGCCTCTATGGTCTCTTGATCTCTTGCCTCTCCGACTAAAATAAGACTAGGCTTGCGGCGCAGTGCATTGCGCACTCCTGCTGCAAAACTAGGTAAAAACCTAGGGATTTCCGTTTGACTTACCACGGAGTTTGGTTTAAGAATTTCATCGTATACATACTCAACCGGTGATTCATAGGTTAAAATCTTCATACCCTTACCACCCTCTTTCTGAACCAATTCTCCAATCATCGAGGAAAGCAAAGTACTTTTACCACTTCCGGTGGACCCTGAAATAACCAATATGCCTTGCGGTAATTTCATCGCATCAAGTAAAATATCAGGCAAAGCCATTTTATCAAGAGGCGGAGGTGCACTAGATAAGGTTCGCAAGGTTACTTGTATACCTTCATAGCCATCAAACAGGCATGCGGTAATATTCACCCGATAACGATATGCTTTGTCATCACTAACCCGCACCCGATAATTAGTATCAAGATCTTTACCACTAAAAAGCGAGGCCGTTGCATTAGGCCCATAGATATGATTAATTAAGTCAGAAACTTCTTGCTGCGACAGTGCTCGTGAAGTAATCGGCTCTAAAACACCATTAACTTCTACTAGTACGCGCTCGCCACTTTGTATGTTAATATCTGAAGCACCATTATCATGACAAAAGACCAGCAAACGATCCAAGTGGCTAAAGGTAAAAAAGATTGGCTCGTTTGGAAAAACCAATTTAGGCATCGCTAACTCCTTTTTTCAGAAGCGCTAAGCAATTGTTCTGGAGTTTCAAATTTACTAGGCTCTATTTGTAAGGGTTGCCATAAATTGGTATCTAATATAAACTGTGGTTTTTGTGCGATAGTCCATTGGCGCTGATCAATGCTTAGACTGCTTGCACTACCTAAAATACCAAGGTTTGATTTAATAATAACAGAAGGCGTAATCATATTTCTAGATAAGAGCTTACGATACTCAATCATACCTAAAAACTGCTGATTTAAGTCAGCTAAATTTGATTGATAAATCTCCACCCCTTGGCGTAGACCTTCAAACCAACCATCGCGAACCATCGCCTGCCATAGCATTCTTTCCTTACTATTTGTCGGCAACAGTACTTTATCTGGCAAACTTGGTTCACTATAATTCATAATTAAATAATCACGCCATGATGGTGTAGCCGTTACAAAATGTACTTGCTGTACAATTTTATATCCTTCACCACCCATGCGAATAACATCGTTATGAGCATCAAGATTAATAGTTGTATCAATACGTTCAACCACTGCAGGCATCACATTTGGCTTAAGCATCAACATATTAAAACGGTAAACTTGATTCAGGTACTTTGATTGAGACTCAAGCTGTTGATTAATGCGTTTAGATTGATACGCCAAAGCGGATTGCAAACCAAGACTTTGGGCCTCTTCTTTCATCGCACGAATTCTTATATTCTGACTCATACCGTCTCTTATTTCAGCAGCTTGATAGTAAGCTGAATCTGGGTTTAAGTTCTGAAGCTGGTCAACTAAATAGGGCATATCCATTATCACAAGTACCTCATGCTAATTATTTTTGCCTCTGGATAAACGCGAATATCTAATTGCTGTCCAACCTGAAGATTAAGATTACGCAATATATCTATTGCAGCTTGTTGTTTCTCTACAGAGTGAATACTAACCAATATTGGCAAAGCAGGTTTTTTACCATACATTTGAATTTTAAAGCCAATTTGTTTGGCTAATTTATTGATAATATTATCCACCGGGCCATACCAATCCATCTGTATCATTTGGTTCAGTGCAGGACCATAACTGGCATTGTCATCATTCATGCTGATTCGATCAGGATGCTGAGACTTTTGCATTTGCGCTAGATCGTTTAAGGATCGATTAATCGCATCAATGGCCTTATTCAAGCTTTGTTGCACCATTTTTGCATGCGCCTTATCTAGCTTAGCCTGCTCCACCTGAGGCACCTGAGGTACCGCAAAGTTGTTGTTCACCTTTGGAGCAGAGCCAGAGCATGCCGCTAGTGATATCATTGAAGATACCACTAGCGCCACTTTAAGTCGCCTAAACATGCTAGCTGAAGGTGTTTTTTTGACTATATTCATTTTTTTTCCTTATTGCATCATTAGCATATTTATAGTTTTTCATTTCATATTACTCATCTTTGCCTAAGCAGTACCTGTAGGTGAATAAGGTAGGCATTTCAAATCAGGGCCGCCATAATCTTTATCCGTGGGGGCGCTTGCTTTACCATCTTTAGCCTGACCCCAAGTACTCATACACATGCAAGCAGCCTTATCATTTCCTAGTGTTGTAGTAGAACCATCCCAGTTTGGGTTTGCTATTGCAGAAACATCACATTGAGCTGTAGTAGACAACCTTTGTGTAGTAATATCCTTACCCTGTTCCCAATTAACACTATCTGAGCCAGCAACTTGCATCTGAAGCGCTTGAAGCAATGGCACTGCAATTAATAAAGCAACTGCGGTAATAATTTTAACAAAACCTGCCTTGTGCTGTCCTTGTTGCCCTTGCTGCCCTGCTGTGGAAGCTTGCTTAAGGGTCATAATACCCATAATGGCAAGAACAACTGCCGCAACTACCGCTCCATACTGCACCAGTTGTAAAACATTCCCTAGGACAGAATAAACGCCCTGAAGCATACCAGATAAGGTGGCCTGGGCAAACACAGTGTTTGCTATTACCGTTACCCCACCAACTAGCCCGCTAGAGAGCAGTATTTTTGTTTTTGATATGCTATTGATGCCACACATCATCTTTTGTTTAATATTACTTAGTAGTTTCATTGTAGTCTCCTTGGTTTATAATATAAATGTAAACTTTGTTTGTTACTTTTTTGTTAAAAAACAGCCTTTTTTTATCAAAGGTACTGGGATTATAGTACAGATTTTCAAAAAGCAAAAAAAAAAACTATTTATCCCTCCTTATCCTGATGTTGGCACAATATTAGTGCTTTGCAGTATTTGGAAAAAGCCCTGAAAGTTAATGGCTATAATACCGGCTACAATATGAATAATAGCCTTGCCAACCCCGCCACCTTGCTGCTGCCCCTCCCCTACTTTCATAAGCAAGAAAAATCCTCTGCTAAAGGCAATCACCCCAACCACCATCATAACAGAATAAAACATCGTTTTCATCATCTCAAATTGATCGCTTTCACCGCCCTCTTTTAACTGCTCATACCAGTATTGGCTTGGAGCAACATAACAATCACCAGGCTCAATATCAGCATCAGGAACCTTAATGGCTTTGCCATCGGTACTCATAACAATATTACACGTTGTAGAAGTATACATACTTGTAAATGCTTTGCCTGTTGCCGTTTCTTCAAAACCTGCGCCAATCACAGCCTGTGAAAACGCAGCAATAATGGGCGCATATCCGACAAAAACAATCGCGACAATAAAATGAAAGCAGGTTGCCATGGGCGAGAGCTGTCGACCACGATTATTGTCCTCTGCATGCGCTTTTAAACGCGAAATACCAATCATCAGTATCACAACCCCAATAACAATAAGAATAATTTGATACAACCATAAAAACTGCGTCATGAGTAAAGTAATATTAGTAGAGGTATCTCCGGATATGCCACCGGATGTACATCTAGTCATGCTCCTATTAAAACTTTGACCCTCCTTCTCACAACTACACGATGAAGTTGAATTATCCCACGAGGCACCTTCTATTTCACCACACGCTGTAGCATCCGCAGGTACGCACCATAATTTTCCAATACCAGTGCCTTTGTTAGCACTCGTCCACTCCCCCCCTTGATCATCTTTTTTTGCACACATCCACTTCAAATTCCCACCACTATCGCTACACTGCATACTTTTAGCCGTTCCCTTTGGTACAATTTGATCTAGATCACAATCAGTAGAATTGCCCCAAGCCACCGAAGCAGCCAGTGAACAAAAAAGGATAACGCCCATAAACAAGGCTTTAAGCATAGGCATGCACGCAAAGGATTTGGATATCATATTTGGCGCCTTGTGATTAATTAGGGTACTGTAATAATATAACAATTTTACCGCCTTTCAACAGCGATAATGTAACGAATGTAACAAAACATTACGAAAAAAAATATAAGCCATTGTTTTATATAATTATTTTCACAAAACCACTGTTTAAAAAAAAACCACGATTGCGCTTTTATGCAACGCTTTTTTGTAAAATTATTCGATTTTAAAAAGCTTTTAGGCCATAACTTTGTTATAGTAATACAGAGCCATGGTTTTGATAATCTTCCTCAAATTCAACCCTGCTCTTTAGTAAAGCCCAATTAACTGTTATCTTATTATCAGAATCGATCTCGCAAGAGATATACGAACCTAGGTAAGGCATCATACAAGAATGCAACTCACTAGAGCGCAATTTATTATGAAAAAAACGCTTTAACTGAATATGTATAGCTCCCCCAATGAGCAGCAATGGAGAACCCCAAATACAAAGCTCTACTATTTTTTTGTTATGTTGAGTTAAATATGCAATAACCGCAAAAAAAATATAAAAAACACATAGTAGAGGAAAACAATTCAAAAAATAGTTGTAGTACTTAAATTTTACCTTTAGCCACTTTCTTATGCAGTCAGCTATATCGTCCTCTATCTTTTGCTTTTTTGCATCGTCATCTTCACCATTAACAACACTGCATGCATCTCGCTTAAGCTTTAGGGTGGTATCTCTAATAACCTTTGAGCTAACATTGAGATACAGGGCAATTTTATTTTCTAATTTTTGAATGCGCTGTTCTTGTGAATTTTTGATGGTCATTATTACTGAACCATCTTCTCTTGAAGACTTATATTCTTGGCTCAAACTACTTCCATCTTGGGGTATTTCATTAGGCATCAGAAAGTCCCTTATATTCTTATCACCTTCACTTAAAGAATGCATATTCTATACCCCAGAATAAAAATACTACACACTCAATAATTTAAAATGAACAAAGCTTCAAGCGAAATACAGCATAAAGCCATAGAATGTGCAGGAATGAATCAGCCTATTGGCATCTGCTTTTTTCATTGTTATACTGCCTTGGATTTCAATGCAGCAAGCTAAGGACAAGCGGTGCGTCTTTCATTAAAGCAAATAATTACCATAACCTTGGTGCTGATTATATTAGAGACGGCATTAACGGTCCTCTTTAATCGCCATGTTGAGCATAGTGCGATGCAAAATGACGCATTAGAAACAGTGAATAAAATTGTTGATGCCAGGACAGATTTACTCTCCACCTATTTGCAGCAAGGTAACAGCCAGGCATTTAATGATTTAATCAATGCTTACAATGAAAATAATGCTTTTAACATAAGCATTAGTCAGATCATTCCAGAAAGTGCTATCGTAATCAATCCAGATCAAACCGAGATTAGCTATCTTGGCCTAAAGACCTATACCAAAGACTTTATTAAACATAAGTCCATTACCCTTAGTAGCCCACTTGCTGCAGATATATGGATAAGCTTTAATGCAAAAATGAAAGACATCTACTATTACTGGCAAACTATGCTATGGTTTAGCTTTATTCACTTAGTGGTTATTTTTGTTTTATGGCTGTGTTTTTGGTTGTACTACCGTTACACCATGCCAACAGATGTCATTGATATGATACAAGGCAAAATGCAGCATAAGAAAAAGCTTGATCCAATTATGCGCAATTTCAAGCATAAGCTGCAAACTTATTTTGCTGAAAAAAACATGATGATGACTGCATTAGCCCATGATATCAAAACCCCCTTAACCGAGGCCATGTTAAGGCTAGAATTTTTAGAGGGCCAAAAAACTGCAGACCAAATTATGATTAATCTAGAAAATATCAAAAGTATCGTCAACAGCTCCTTAGAGTATTCTAAAGATCAAAGCAAAATTCAGCGCGTCCCGGTGGATATCATTTCTTTACTAGACACCATTGCAGAAAATCAGGCCGATCAAGATTTTCCAATCAAGGTTAAACACCAAACAGATAATTTTGAAATGGCGGTGGAAATTGAGCTTTTTAAACGCATGCTTAAAAATATTATTGAAAATGCTAAAAAATACGCCACCGGTTGCGTGATACGTACAAAATTCACCAACCATCACTTTGTTATTGCCATTATCGATAACGGCTTAGGGGTTCCAGAAAAATTTATTTCAAAGCTCACCACGCCCTATTTTCGGGTTGATCCAGCCAGATCCAGTCAAACAGGTGGTTCGGGCCTGGGTTTAGCTATAGTTAAAAAAATAGTAGAACTGCATGATGGCAGCGTTCATTTTGAAAATGTCTCCACCGGAGGCTTTAAAGTGCTGTTGCGTTTTGAGGGGCTTTAGTCCCTTTCTCAATCATCATTTAGGCTCTTGTCCTTCGTGTTTATTACTATTGCCAATGCCTATATTTCTAAATAGTTGACGCACAAGGCTTTCCCTATCCCTACACCTTGTTACCGCAAAAGAATTAACCCAATGCTTTATTTCCTCGCAAACACCCAGTTCTTTTGATTTTTTATAGCTCATACTGTCGGAATTAGTCAACTCTAAAGCAAGGTACAAAAGCCATGCCTTTCTTATCTTTTGTACATCTTGCCAAGCAATGGTCTTTTCACTATATTTTAAAGCACGCTCTTCGCAATTTATAATATTGTCAATGACCATATCCTGAAATATTCTAATTCCCTCTGCCTCACTAGAAGGAGGATAAGGATAACCATTAATAAAAACCCCATGAAGAGAATTCAGATTATTACTTACACTTTCCTTAAAACCCTTAACTAGAAGATCTAGAATAAAATCCCCATCAGTTTGCTTATCCCTATATTTAAAAAGTATTTCGTACAGGCCTAAGCATATCCTAATTTCTTCCAACTCATTGTATGGCTTCAAAAACTCCACAACAGCAACTTCCATATTTACGTTTTATACAGTCATTGTAGTGCATAAAATATTAAATATCAAAAAATAATTATAATTTATATTTTAAAATATATAAAAAGAATGCTTTTATATTAAAAAAGCATAAAACGGGCTTGTTTTATAAACGGGCATGTTTTATTAAAACTAGATTAAAGCAATGCTTTTTGTTATACTCCTGCCACCATCGTCATATGTACCAAAACCATGGGTGATCAACTTCTTGTTGTAGATAAAAACGACCAAGCCATTGGCACATGTCCTAAACTAGAGGCCCACCAAAAAGGCCTACTCCACCGGGCTTATTCTGTTTTTGTATTTAGAAAACAGCCCAAGCTGCAACTTTTACTACAACAACGCCATTGCGATAAATACCATTGCGGCAGCTTATGGACCAATACCTGTTGTTCGCACCCCTCACAAGATTCCAAGCTGATTGAAAGCGCACAAGCACGCCTTGAATACGAAATGGGTTTTTCAGTGCGCCTTAGCCGAGCCGGATCCTTTACCTACCGTGCCGAGTTTGACAATGGCTTAATTGAACATGAATACGACCATGTTTTAGTGGGATGGTACCAAGATCAACACATTCACCCCCACCCAGAGGAAGTACAAGACTACCAATGGCTCTGTGAGGATGCTATTAAGCAAGCCCTTGCATCGAAGCCAGAATCTTATACACCTTGGTTTAAACAAGCCTATGCAATTGCCCTTAACTATATTAATAACGAGACTCGATCATGAACCCAGCCCAAATTCCCATGCGCCAAGTTGGCCCAATCACCATTAATGGCCGCCATTTTGAACAAGAAGAAGCCATTATGGCACCACTGGCAACCTATGAATCGCCACTGTGGCCATCTGTAAGCCGTGGTGCAAAAGTATCTCGCTTATGCGGTGGCATTAACGCGGTTGTCGAAAAACATACTATGAGCCGCTCTATTGTGCTAGAAGCGCCTGATCTTGCATCAGCCATAGACATAGCCCAAGATTTAAAAACCCGTTTTGATGCCATTGCCAAGTGTATTAGCACCAATAGCCGCTTCGCGCGCCTTGAAAGCTTTGATACCAAAGTACACGCAAGTTTACTCTATGTACGCATTAGTATTTTTCCCGGCGACGCCTCTGGCCATAACATGGTGACCTCGGCAAGTGAAATGGTGCTCAACTGGATTTTAAAAACCTATCCGAACCTTCAATACAGTAGCATTTCAGCTAATATGTGTGTCGACAAAAAAGTCTCCGCTATCAACGCTATTTTAGGCCGCGGCTGTCATACTCACGCTGAAATCTTGATTAATCGCGATGTGTGCCAAAAAATCTTAAAAACCACACCAGAAAAAGTGGTACGACTGCATCAGCACAAAAATCTTATCGGTTCGCACCTTGCCGGAAGCTTAATGAGTAACAATGCCCATTTTGCCAATATGCTCTTGGCTATTTATCTTGCAACTGGGCAAGATGCAGCCAATATTGTCGAAGGTTCTCAAGGCATGACCCATGCAGAAGTCAAAGGTGATCAACTCTATTTTAGTGTCCACTTGCCAAACATTATTGTTGGTACCGTGGGCAATGGCAAGGATTTACCCTTTGTAGAAGAAAATTTGGCATCTTTAGGATGTAAGGCACAACGGGCCCCTGGAGAAAATGCTGAACGACTTGCCATGATAGTGGCATCTTTGGTATTATGCGGCGAACTGTCCTTGATGGCAGCGCAAACCAACCCTGGTGAACTGATGCGCTCCCATCTATTAATGGAACGCAAACAACAAAAGGCATAATGTATGACAGATACAACCCTCCCAGTTGGCATTGATCAAGCTTGTTTTTATACTCCACATTATTATTTAGATCTACAAACCTTAGCCCAAGCGCGCGGGGTGGATGTTAATAAATACTACCACGGATTGGGCCAGGGCCAAATGGCGGTTCCTGCTCCTGATGAAGGCGTAGTTACCCT
The DNA here is from genome assembly GCA_902563055.1 of uncultured Gammaproteobacteria bacterium. Lineage (GTDB taxonomy): Bacteria > Pseudomonadota > Gammaproteobacteria > Francisellales > CACEW01 > CACEW01. The sequence goes on from CACEWE010000001.1 coordinate 100,537, forward strand.
TGCAGCTAATGCTGCAGTGCCAATGCTTAATGAAGAGAACACCGCCAATATCGGCATGCTGCTTTTTGCAACAGAAAGCGGTATTGATCAATCCAAGTCTGCAGGTATTTTTGTCCATCACTTGCTTAAACTTCCCTCCTCTTGCCGCGTACTAGAACTCAAACAGGCCTGCTATAGCGCCACCGGCGGCTTGCAATTGGCACTGGATTATCTACGTTCAAACCCAAATAAAAAAGTCTTATTAATTGCCTCAGACATTGCCCGCTATGGACTCAACACCACAGGAGAATCCTCTCAAGGCGCCGGGGCTGTGGCCATGCTATTAAGCGCCAAGCCACGCTTGGTAGAAATAGAGCCGCCAAGTGGCATCCACACCGAAGATGTGATGGACTTTTGGCGCCCCAACTACCGTGAAGAGGCGCTAGTGGAAGGCCGCTATTCTTGTGATCTTTATTTAAAATGCTTAGCCAAAACCTGGCAATTATACCATGAAGCATCTAAACGCAATCTAGATGACCACCAACAATTTCTTTATCATATTCCGTTTCCTCGCCTTGCAGAGAAGGGTCACCACAAGCTTTTACATATTAATGGCCAAAAGCCTTGCAAAGAAGCCATACACCTGCAAATGCAGCCAAGCTTGGCCTATTCTAAAACCATTGGAAACTGCTATACCGCATCCTTGTACTTAGGACTTATTTCATTATTAGAAAACAAAAGCGAAGATTTAAGTCATCAACGCATTGGCTTTTATAGTTATGGTTCAGGGGCCGTTGCTGAATACTTTAGTGGCCGTATTGTTGAAAACTACCAAAGCGTTTTGCATAAAGACTATCATCAAAACTTACTGGAGAGTCGCAAAGCCTTAACCCAACATGAATACGAAGATTTTTATCATTTTCGTTATCCCACCGATGGTAGCCGCTTTATTTTCCCGCGTCACCAAACCGGAAAATTTCGCCTTGCCATGCTTGATCAACACAAGCGTATTTATGAAACCGTGCAAAGCTAGCGCCCACGCAAAAGCCATTCTTAGTGGCGAACATGCAGTACTGTATGGTTGTGATGCGCTTATTACCCCCTTAAAAGAAAATACCTGCTGTTCTATTGAGCCTAGCGAAGAAGATTATATTCAACTTGATATTCCAGACTTTAAACATCAAAGCCTATGGAGACCAGCTAAGCTTAAAAAACACTTCCTTGATGCACAAAAGCGCTTAAGCGCCTACAAAAATGGAACACTAATAGGCAATAGCATACTTTCTGAGCCCACTGATTTGGCAGCTTTAGTACTTAGTTTTTTTAGTAGCAACTATGGCTGTTTTAGCGGTGCAAACATTATCATAGAAAGCAGCATTATGCCCTTTGCAGGTATGGGTTCCTCTAGTGCCTTAGTTGCCAGCATGGTCAAAGCGCTCTTAGCCTTTTATCAGTTAGAGATGCCATTTGACACACAACTTTCCATCATGCAAGAACTTGAATGCTATCAACATGGTAAAAGCAGTGGCATTGACCTGTACGTGAGTTATCATAATCAAACCTTTCGCTATCAATCTGGATCTTTTACAAAGGAAGACAGGCTGGATATTCCAGGGTTTGTATGTTTTAGTGGCCACAGCAAACAAAGTACCGCTGAATGTGTCGCCCATGTAAAACCCTTTTTCAAGGACCCCAAGCTTACAGCTGATTTTCAAGACACCTGCACTGCTATCTACCAGGCATTAAAAAACCATAATCACGTAGACCTTATGCAACATATTCAAAAAAACCATGCACTTTTGTGTCACATTGGTGTGGTGCCTGATGCCATACAAGAGAATATTGAGGCCATAGAGAAACTTGGCGCTGTAGCAAAAATATGTGGTGCTGGTGCACTCTCGGGGAATACTGCTGGACTACTATGGATTGTAGGACTTGAAAAACAAGATCTTCCAAGCGCATTATCACAGTGTATTTGTTTTGATTTATAGAGCTGTTTTCTTTACACTAGGTGAAAAAAATCATCAGTTAAAATATGCCCATCCTCAATAAAGCCCGCATTATCACCCTTATCATATTAGTCATAACGGTATTTTTGGCCTGGATGATTATAAAAAACCCTAAAAGTACGCTGAGCAAAAAGCCTCAGGTGCTCTCTTATCACGTTGAATCTAAGCTTATACAATATCAAGACCTGCAGCCAACTTTTAAACTTATTGCAAAAGTAAGTGCGCTTGATCATACCATACTTAAAAGCAGCCAAAGCGCTAAAGTTGAAAAAATCCTGGTTAAAGAAGGCCAAATGGTTTCTAAAAACCAAGTTTTGATGAAGCTAAGCGAGCCTGAGCTTGCGCTTCACATATCCCAACTTCAGTCTGAATATACTGAACTAGGACATAATATAGATCTCCACCAAGCTACTTTGAAGCATTTAGAACAACGCTATGAAAATCAAAAAAATCTTTTAGATATTGAAAAAAAGGCCTTCGAACGACAACAGAAGCTCTACCAAGCCAAGTCCATTGCCAAAAGCACCTTTGATAAAGCCTCGAGCACCTATACCCATGCAGAAATGGCACACAACCAGGTGCGTTTTGAATGGCAAAAACAAAGAAAAGAACTTTTAATGATCCAATCGCGCCAGCAAGCGCTTCAAGCACGTATACAACAACAGCAAACCCAACTACATGAGTTAACAATACGCGCCCCTTATGATGGCATTGTGATTGATAAGCAACAAAGTGTTGGCGCGGAAGTACAAGCACAATCACCCTTACTTGAAATTTATAATCCTCAAACACTCGAGCTTGAAGCCTTTATCTCACAAAATAATCTTATCGCATTTAAAAAAGCCCAAGATGCCAGGAAGCTTGGCGCCTATATTATTGAGCACGATAGCAAAGTACAACTGCCTCTTGCACATCTTGCCAGTCATATAGATCAAGAGCACCACTTTATTCCTATTAGTTTTCGTTTATCCGGCCATGCTCACCAGTATGCCCTTGGATCCTATATGCCCATTTACATCACATTACCTGCGCTACAGGGCTTAGCAATCGATCCTAAAGCCTATTTTCATGAAGGTTATGTGTACACCATAGTTGATCATCATCTCAAAGCCCACAAAGCACAGATTCTTGCGCAAACCTACAACACCAAGGGCCAACTGGAGCTTGTTATACACGCTCAAGGGGTTAAAAACGGTGACCGCATGCTCTCAAGCCCACTTTCTCAAGCCCGTGAAGGTCTGAAGGTTACGTATGGATAAGCATCATTTTGATCCCTATCACAAACGCTTTAAATGGATTGATTTCTTTAGCAATACCAAAAAACTTGCTGCGGTGTGTTTGCTCATTGTCCTAATTGCTGGTGCCTGGGGTATAAAAAATATTACCAGTGCGCTTTTGCCACATTTTGAAATTAAATATATACAAATTAACGTACCCTACCCTGGCGCCCACGCCCGCGCTATTGAGCAAAGCATTGTCATTCCCTTGGAAAAGCATTTAAAAAATGTTCATCATATCAAATACCAGTATGCAAAAGCCCTTACTGGCATGGCAAGCATTGCCCTTGAATTTAAAAGCGATGCAGATATGAATAAGGCGCTTAGTGAGGTAGAAAATCAAGTCGCTCAAGTGTCTCTACCAAGTGCTGCTAAGGCACCACAAATAATAAAGCTTGAGCATTATGAACAAATTGCCAATCTTATCATTACGGGCCCTAAGAGCAATCAAGCTCTTAACAAACTTGCCTATGAAGTAGAGAATGGTCTCATACAACAAGGTATTTCGCATATTCGTCATATTGGAATTGTCTTATACCAGCTCCACATTAACCTGAACCCTATTTGGTTTATGCAAGGGCTAGGCTCCTTAGATCATATCAAGCAAGCCGTACTGAGCCATAGTATAGATCAATCTACCGGCAGTATTGGAAAAGGTGAACATCGTCAGGCAATAGAAAGCCGCACACAAGCTAAAAAGCCGTATCAGTTAGAGCAAATCCCCATTAGCACGGACGATACCAGTAAAGAACTTGGCGATATCGCCAACATCAACTATCAAGAAAAAGATCAACAAAGTGCCCTTTTCTACCAGGGCCATAAAGCCATAGTGCTGCAATTGCTTCGCGCACCGGGGCAAAGTGCGTTTGATGCAATTGAGAAAATTCAGCATTATTTAAAACAGCATACTTTTGGTGAGCAGGTCCACTTTAAACTCTATGAGCAACACTGGAAATACATCCAAAGCCGCTTACACTTATTGCTAAAAAATGGCGCTACCGGTTTAGTTCTCATTTTCATTATTTTAATGCTGGCCCTACGCTGGCAAATGGCACTTTGTGTGGTGGTGGGAATTCCAGTGGCTATTGTTACAACCATCTTTTTCCTTTATATATTTGGCTATAGCATCAATATGCTCTCTTTATTTGGGCTTATTATGTCATTAGGGATTATTGTTGATGATACGATTGTAGTTACAGAGGATGCCTTTAGCGCCCACCAGGAAGGCGCTAGTGCACAAGATGCTGCTACAGGCGGTGCAAAACGTATGCTCGTTCCAGTTATCGCCTCCTCTCTTACAACGATTGCAGCGTTTATACCGTTAATGCTCGTAGGGGGCATTATCGGCCAAATTTTATTTGCCATTCCTTTTGTAGTTATCGGTGTAATTGTAGCATCAGTCTTAGAGTGCTTTGTCATCTTACCAAGTTATTTAAAACTAGGATTACATAATATTGCCAAAAGACCCACCAGTGCTTTTTATCAAAAAATGGATCATTATTTTCTTGTTTTCAAAGATCATATATTTAAACCCTTATTGGAAAAATCCATTCGTTATCGCTCTTGTACGCTGGCCCTTACAAGCCTCATTATCATATGTGCCATTGCTTTATTAATCAGTCATCGCGTACCGTTTAGTTTTTTCCAAATGCCCAATCACGATAGTGTTAAAATGAATGTTGCTTTTCGGGCAGGATCTGACCCTGATAAAGTCAAAGCGTATCTTGAACAAAGTGAAAAAGCACTGATGCAAATTAACGATGACTACAAAAAAAATTACGGCAAAAACCTTGTAGAAGTAAGCACCTATACCTTAGGATCACAATCAAACTATCGCCGTGATGGTCGTAATAAGGTTGGCAATCAGTATGGCCATTTAAATGTTGAGCTATTAAATAGTGAAGAAAGACAAGTTGGCGCAAAATGGCTTATTGAAAAATGGAAAGCCCAACTACCCAAAAGCGCAGGCCTGGAAAATGTAGGTATTTTTATGCCCAAAGGTGGCCCTACAGGAGATACGATTGATATTAAACTTATTCATGGCGATAGCAGCACACTTAAGTCAGCTGCCTGGGATTTAAAGCAACAGCTTGGCAATATTAATGGTGTTTTTAATATTGTCGATAATATGCCAAGTGGACCCGATCAATATACTTTTACCATTAATGCTTATGGTCGCGCTTTAGGACTAAGTCAAAGCAGCTTACAAAAAGCGATCAATCAAGCTTTAGGCAATGAAACCATCGATCGTTTTATAACAGGCCGAGATGAAACCGATATTGTTCTCTCTTTAGACCAATATAGTGAAAAAAGTGCCGCAGCTCTACAAGACTTGCCCATTAGCACGCCTATGGGCACCCTTGTAGCCCTTGGCCAAGTGGCACACCTTAAAACCATGCCTGCCTTTGATTTAATCCGTCATTACCAAGGCCAATCTGCCATCACGATCAAAGCCGAGGTAGATGAGGCAAAAGGCAATGCCTATCAAATACGCAAAACCTTGGAGCAGCAGATCTTACCGCAAATAGCGCAACAATATAAAGTCAAATTTACGCAAGGTGGCAAGGCTCAAGAAACCGCACAAACCTTTGGGGACCTTAAATTTGGTGTTTGGGTCGCATTAGTTTTAATTTACTTAATCTTACTTTTAGTATTTGGCTCCTTTACTTGGCCGCTACTGGTGATGAGCATTATTCCATTGGGCTTAGCTGGAGCGATATATGGTCATTACTTACTGAATCTGCACTTGACTATATTATCTTTGTTTGGTTTATTTGGCCTATCGGGTATTGTGATTAATGATTCGATTATTTTATTAAATGCCTACAAGCAACTTGCTAAAAAGATGCCAGCAAAAGAAGCACTCATTGCAGCACCAACCTCAAGATTGCGCCATGTGCTCTTAACCTCTATTACGACTATTTTTGGTTTGCTGCCATTGTTATTTGAAAGCTCTGTACAAGCTCAATTTTTAATCCCCATGGCTTGCGCGATTATTTTTGGTTTATTAGCCACTACCTGCTTAATTCTTTTCACCTTGCCGGCGATGCTCTCTTATCTAGTAAAGGAATAAAGTATACAAAAATTATATTTTTTGACATAACCTTTATATGACCTATAATTATTATAAAAAATAAAGGATAAATCTATGATGGTGCTGTTGTTTACTTTGTTTGCTATAACTATGGTTCTTATTGCTTTGGATAAGCAGCACGCAGCTATCGCTTTATTTCTAATTAATTTAAGTCTATCTGGTTGTTGGTTTTTATTTCATGCCACAAGCCAATTAATGATTCAGCTATAGGGAGCGAATATGAAAAAGATCATCCTGCGTTATTTTCCATATTGGCTCAATGCTTTAGAGATTATGGGCGTAATTGGCATATTGCTAACCGCTACTTTTTTTCAGCTTTTTGCCCAGGAAATACCCTGTCCCTTGTGCTTGTTACAAAGAATTGGATTTTTTGGGATAGCCCTTGGTATTTTAATGAATTTTAAATTTGGCATTCATGCTGGGCACTATGCTATTTGCATACTAAGTGCGATCTTTACCAGTATCGTTGCGCTGCGCCAAACTTTATTACATATAATTCCAGGAACAGGTAGTTATGGTGGTACATTTTTAGGCTATCACTTTTATACTTTAAGCTTTGCTATATCCATCATTTACATTGTGGTCTTTGCCATTAGTATTATGACTGGTCTTGGAAGAACCCTTAAGCCCTACCACAAAAGGCCACGATGGCAAAAACTTATGATTAATGCTTTCTTTATCATCCTTTTTGGATTGATATTACTGCACATCTATACTACATTCTTAGAGTGCGGCTTTGGCATATGCCCAGAAAATCCAACAGGGTATAAGTATTAAACTACGCGCATTACTAAAACATGCATCCTTTTATTATAAAAAAATAATATATATTTAAAACATTTCTTGCTTTTTTATTTTTTTTGTATTATAACATCAAAACAACATAACAATTAAACATAAAAGGAGAAGATAATGGCTTTTACTGATACTAATTTTGATAGTCTTACTAGAAAATATGATTTTGATCAATTGAATCTTGATCCACGTTATAACTGTTTTGAAGACGCTTTAAATGATCAAGGTGATTTAATGGAACTCAGCCCAGAATCTATAGACCAATTGGGCACACAACCTCAACGTCAACCTCATGACCATACTGAAGACCCTTTAGGTGATCAAGGTGATTTAATGGAACTCAGCCAAGAATCTATAGAACAATTGGGTATACAATTTGTGGATCTTGAAAATTATGAAGAAGTTTTTGATGAAGTCTCAAGACTAAGATATACTCCTCCTGCGAAACCACTATCCGATTCTACAGCCGACCCCCAGGCTGAGCAAGCAAATGATCCAGCTTCTTTTGCTCAAGTAATATCACAAGAAGCAAGAGAAGATGCTAGAATCAAACCAGAAGCTACAAAAGCTCAGGGAAATACTTCAGATGAAGATATGGAGAAAACCAGTGATTTAGCTCGTGTTTTTCAAAAATCAGGTCAAGGTATTACCTTTAGCGAGCAGATAAAAATTAGCCTTAAGGACCAAGAAGGCCTAACCCAAGAGTAACTTGATCACAAACCGCAGATCTAAGCGCATTGATCCACTATTATACAAATAAGCGTATTCTTCCTTTATTTTTTGCAAGAAGTAAATTTTGATCTACCATCAAAATAGACACTGTAAAAAATAAGGGGAGAAGCATATGAGTATTAAAAGCATTACGGTTTTTTGTGGCGCATCACTGCCAAGCAAAGCACAGGAGTTTATTACCCAAACTAAAATTCTTGGTCAATTGTTAGCTAAAAAAGACATTCGCCTAGTCTATGGTGGATCTTCTGTTGGCCTAATGGGCATTGTCGCTACGAGTTGTATTGAAAATGGTGGTGATGCGACTGGTATTATTTTTAAAGATTTAACCAGCTATGAAAAAGAACATGCACTCTTAACTGATTATCATATTGTAGATTCCTTATCTGAAAGAAAGATTCTACTTAATGACTTAGGTGATGCCTATGCTATTTTACCAGGCGGAGTGGGCACGCTGGATGAGTTTTTTGAAATTCTTGTGGCCTTGCAACTTGGTCAACACCATAAACCCATCGCTATCTTAAATTCTGAGCATTATTATGATGGATTAATTGAATCCTTACAACATATGGTCGATCATGGCTTTATCGAACAGGATTTATTGGATATAATCATCATCGAAGATAATGCGCATGACTTAATAGAAAAACTTTCCAAGGCCAAGGAAATTCATATCGACTTTCTCGCCTTAAAAGCTAAGCAGCGTGATGATACCGCCAATAAGATACACCAATTAAAGCAGCATGGAACTTAAAACAAAAAACCAAACCAACACTCTCCTCTCGCAACACCACAGTTTATATGCACGCAGCATCGCTACAAAAGTACAATCCTCTCCGGGGTTTTACCTTGTAGTGTGCCCAGACATACAAAGCGTGGCTGCGCTGGAAATGGCCATTCCTTTTTTTGATCCAAGCCTTGTCGTACAAAGCTTTACTGACTACCAAACCCTACCCTATGACCGACTCTCCCCTGCGCAAAACATTATCAATAAACGTCTAGAATGCCTCTACCACCTTAAAAACCAAAAACAGGGTATTGTACTTGTTGCCATCTCAAGCCTGATGCATTATCTAGCGCCGCCAAGCTGGCTTTATCAAGCAGGCTTGGTACTTAAAAAAGGCCAACACCTTGATGTATCAAGCTTTAAAGAAACCCTGGTATGTGCAGGCTATACCCATACCAATCAAGTCCAAGAGCCTGGCGAATTTGCCATTCGCGGCTCTATTATTGATCTTTATCCCACCATGCATGATACGGCAATTCGTATCGATCTTTTTGATAGTGAAATTGATTCCCTACGGGTGTTTTTACCGCCGGAACAAAGCAGTTATAAAACCACTGATCACATTGAGCTTTTACCAGCGCGCGAATGCAGCTTAAACCAAGAAACCATTGCACGCTTTTGTGAAGGCTTTAGCTCCCTGCGACATCATTCGCACGCATCACCAATATACAAAGCGGTCAAGAAAGGCATCTATCATCCTGGTTTAGAATATTACTTACCGCTCTTACATGATTCAAAAGCGAGTATTTTTGATTATCTACCTAAAGACAGCAAGGCCATTTTCTTGCATGGAGCAAAAGCCCAACAAGCAGCATTTATGCAGCAAGTCCATGAACGTTATCAAGAGAAGCAATATGATCATTTTTACCCTGCTCTTGAACCAAGCGAATTATTTTTAAGCCCCAATATGCTGAAAGAAAAATTATGCAACCTTGGACTTGAAACGCTTTCCCATCAAGCAAAAACTGGACCTAAGGTTAGAAAATTAGATCATGAAGCACTTGGCTTGATTCATATAGACCACCAAGATGCGCAAAATCCTTGGCATAGATTACAAAACTTTCTTAATGCAAACGTATCTACCCCCACTGTTTTTATCGCCAGTAGTACAGGGCGTTGTGCGGTTTTAGCAAAGCATCTAGAAAAAATTGCAATATCCGCCAAACGCCTTGAGCGCTTTGATGAAATTCCACTGGATAAGGGCGGATATTATATACTGGATGCTCCGCTAAGTGATGGTTTTAAGCAAAAGGATCTTATTGTCATTACCGAAGCAGAATTATTTCAAATCACCATCAAACTCAAAAAGGAAAAACCAGCACCAAGAAAACGCGTTTCTAAAGGCCCCTTATTTGATATTAGTGATATAGCCATTGGCGACCCGATTGTACATATTGATCATGGAGTGGGACGTTTTGCGGGCCTTGAGACATTAAGCACCCATCAAAAAGAAGAAGCCTTTATAAAAATTCTCTATCAGGATGAAGACAAACTCTACGTGCCAGTAGCAGATTTAGATCTTTTAAGTTTATATAGCAGTGATAGCGCAATGATGGATCATATTCCTCTAGATATCCTTGGCAAAGGGCGCTGGGATAAGGCCAAAAAGAAAGCTGCTCAAGCAATTTATGATTGCGCTGGAAATCTTTTGGATATATATGCCCAACGCGCCCATGTAAAAAAATCCTCATTGATTAAAGCAGACCTTGATTACCCAACCTTTTGTGAACAGTTTGCCTTTGTTGCCACGCCCGATCAGCAAAAAGCAATAGATGCCATCGCCAAGGATTTACAAAGCACCAAGCCTATGGACCGTCTCTTATGTGGCGATGTGGGTTTTGGTAAAACAGAAGTAGCCATGCGTGCAGCATTTTTAGCCGCTAGTGCTAAAAAGCTTGTACTGGTGATGGTTCCTACCACCTTATTGGCCAAGCAACATTATGAAAGTTTTAGAGATCGATTTTTCCACTGGCCCATGAAGGTGCGCATGGTATCGCGCTTTTCCTCTGCTAAAGATCGCCAAGCCTTAATAAATGATCTTACCCAGCATAATATTGATATTCTCATTGGTACCCATGCCCTTCTTGGCCTGCGCGATCATATGCAAGATCTTGGTTTATTAATTATTGATGAAGAACACCGTTTTGGAGTCAAACAAAAAGAACATGTTAGTCAAATGCGCGCCAACATCGATATTTTAACTATGTCTGCCACGCCCATACCTAGAAGTTTAAATATGGCACTAAATCGCGTTCGTGATATTTCCATCATCAGCACGCCGCCCCAAGACCGCCTTGCTGTTACAACCATTGTAAAAGAGCATGATGATCAAATTATTCAAGAAGCTATACTGCGTGAAACCGCGCGTGGCGGGCAAGTGTATTATCTTTATAACGATGTAGCGAGCATAGAAAAATGTCTGCGCATCTGGCAAGAGAAAATGCCTGAGCTGCGTTTTGCTATTGCCCACGGTCAAATGCCCAAAAAAGAATTACATCAAACCATGCGAGCGTTTTACCACCACCATGTGGATGTTTTAATTGCCACCACCATTATTGAAAGCGGGATTGATAATCCACAAGCCAATACCCTAATTATTGACCGCGCTGAAAAGCTTGGCCTGGCCCAGTTGCATCAAATTCGCGGCCGAGTAGGCAGAAGCCATCAACAAGCCTATGCTTATTTGCTTACTCCACCAAGTAAACTAATTGAAAAAACAGCACAAAAACGCCTTCATGCCATTGAAGCATGCAGCGGCTTAGGTGCCGGTTTAGAACTGGCACACTACGATTTAGACATACGCGGTGGGGGTGCAATTCTGGGTGAAGCGCAAAGCGGCCAAATTCAAGCTATTGGTTATCCTTTATATATTAGCCTTTTAGAAAAAACCATTAAAGCTTTAGAAAGTGGCAAGCAAATTGCAGTAGAAACCCTGCTAAAACAACAAAAAGTTCAATTAGAAACCCCTTTTGCAGCATTTATTCCTGATGCATTTATGCACGATATACCACAGCGCCTGTATTGGTATAAACAAATTGCCAGTGCAAATACAATCAAAGCCCTAGAAGCCAGTCAAACAGCTTTAGAGGATCAATATGGCAGACTGCCTCAAGAAGCTATTCAATTAATAAACAATCAAAAAATAAAGATTCATGCACAAGCCAGACATATACAGGCTATCAAAGTCTACAGCGATCGCATTGCAATTCATTTTGATACCAAAGAAAATCTTGCAATAGAACCCCTTATCAAATGCGTTTCACAGCAGCCACGGCGCTATCAAATGCAGCCTCCTGCACAAATAAAAATACATCACCGCGTGCAAGAACATCGTCAAATTACTGAGATCCTAGATCAATTTTATCAGGACATTTCGTCACAACAATAAAATACAGCATCAATATGCGACCTGTATTTATTATAAATATCAATATCTTAACCCTACCAATATTTGAAATACAAACACCAAATTAACACAAACAAATAGATGCATGCTTTTTATTTTGATCATTTTTATCATTTTTAACAATAAGACTATTTACTTACCATATAATTATGTTATGATGAGTTATGATAAATAAATATAGGAAAATCAGAAACCATGTCAGATACACAGATTTTAAATGATATCACCCACGCTTTACAACAAGACCATAACAGAGAGGGTAGCAAACCAGATAGTGCAAAAATAATAGAAGGTATTGAGCATTACTTAAAACAGAAAGAGAACATTAATCATGATAGTTTTAATTTTTTTTGCAGGGTCATTGCTGATATTCTCAAAGAATATAGTAAAGTGGATAAGGCAAGCTTTTCAGATCAATTAGCTACAAAATTATCCCCAAGTCAAAATAAAGAGGAAATCAATAGAAAACTATCCATATTTAAAGATGCAAACCTGCTTCCCGAAATCTGCGCATCACCAAAAGCCCCATCATCTAGCAGCTATCTTTTCCATATGAGAAATGAACTTATGATAAATACTTATAAACCCAATTTCTCAAAATATGCAGTGCATAGTATTTCAAACCTTAGAAAATTGCGATAAAATCTAGACATTCAAGTAATCAAAGCACAAAGAAATTTATGAGAAAAACAGAAATCGCCCCAAGAGAGTTCCTAAACCTTCATCATAAAAAAGCTTTAGACCGTATGATTGAGGCTTTACAGTCAAAACCACCAAGAAGCGCTGATGAGAATGAATGCTTTCATACACGCTATCTTGGCGATATGGACATCCTTGTAAAGAATCACTTTATTCCTTAAACCCTGCCGCAACCACTTCTTTTTTAAAGCTATCAACTGCAATGACTTTCTCACGCAATTGATTGTACTGCTCAAGATCTTTAGCCTCTTTGGCTGTAATAATTTTCTCCTTCTTAGCAAGGGCAATTTGATCAGGCCAATAAAAAATCTTCGGCAGCTTTTGTGCTTTAATTGCCGTTCTTATTTTAACCAAGCTGGCATCAACCTCAAAGCGCGCCGTAAACGCACACTCTAAAACTCCAGTCATATCTTGTGGATCATCCGGGAAATAACAAAATTTTTTTAATGACGCTCGATACGGACTTTGCTCCTGTAATAAAGCAGCCACCTGATGATCATGACGATCCCCTGGCATCTTATAGCCTCGTGCACTTGGCACCAACAATGCTTTTAGTACAGATGCAAGCAAGCGCGCTGGGAATTGGTCCAATGCACCGACTAAGGCTTGATGCGCATGAAAAAGATGGTACTCTAATGCCCATTTTGCTACTGGTTTTTCACTCTCGCGCTCACCATGATCAACAAAATACTTCAAAACAGAACTGGCAATATACAAATGGCTCATCACATCACCCAAGCGCGCACTAATGCGCTCTTTGCGCTTTAAATTTCCGCCTAAAATCATGCACATCACATCCGCAACCACCGCATAAGCACAACTTAAACGCCCTATTTGGCGATAAGAACGTGCAAATGGGGAACGGCCTTTCTTTAAAGTAAAGCCCATGGTTACCCTATGCCATAAACCTGCCACAACATTACTCAATAAATACCCCAAATGACGATGGATATTTTTATCAAAGGCAAGTTTAGCCTTTGCTTTATCTTCATGTAACAAGGACTCAAATACATCGCGCAAATGCGGATGCGCGCGCATTGCGCCCTGACCAAAAATCATCAAACTACGGGTTAATATATTCGCCCCTTCCACCGTAATACCCACAGGAATACTTTGATAGCCTGCTGCAAGATAATTACTAGGACCGGCAATAACCCCTTTGCCCGCTTGTATATCCATAGCATAATTGACCACTTTTCTGCCTATTTCAGTAGAATGGTATTTTGCAATAGCTGAAGCAATAGAAGGTTTAATACCATTATCAAGCGCAGATAATGTAAGCTCACGCATAGCATTAACACTATAACTTAAGCCAGCAATAGGCGCTAAAGCCTCTTCTATACCCTCAAACTTGCCAATGGAAATGCCAAACTGCTCACGAATTTTTGCATAGGCGCCTGTTGTTAAAGCCGACATTAAGGCACCTGCTGTTGCAGTGGCAGGAAGTGAAATAGAACGACCAATGGATAAACACTCAACCAACATGGTCCAACCAAAACCAACTTTCTCTATACCCCCAATCACCCAATCTAAGGGTACAAACATATCCTTGGCTTTAATGGTACCATTTTGAAAGGCTAAGTTTAACGGCTGATGACGATCACCAATTTCTAAACCCGGATGATTATGAGGCAAAAGTACGCAAGTAATGCCAGGTGTAATACCTTTAGGCAATAAGCCCTCTGGATCTCTAAGCTGAAAAGCCAAACCCACTAAAGTTGCAACTGGGGCAAGGGTAATATAACGCTTATCCACTTGCATACGCACACCTAATACCTCTTTACCCTCAAAAGTATCTTTACACACCACACCATAATCTGGAATACTCACCGCATCACTACCGGCTTCTGGTGAAGTCAATGCAAAACAAGGCACGTCCTTACCCTTAGCTAAACGCGGCAAATAATGGTCCTTTTGTGCCTGAGTTCCATAATGAAATAATAATTCTCCTGGCCCAAGGGAATTGGGCACCATCACGGTAATAGCCGCCGTAATACTTCTGGTGGCAACCTTCATGACAATTGCAGAATGCGCTTGATCACTAAAGCCTAAGCCTCCATATTTTTTATCAATCACCAGACCCATAAAACCCGCATCTTTGATATATTGCCACACGGTTTCTGGTAGGTCATGATCGACATGATTAATTTGCCAATCATCCAGCATAGCGCATAAGGTCTCAGTCTCATTGTCTAAAAATGCCTGTTCTTGTTTTGTTAAAGCTAAGGGTTTGATATTGTGAAGCTTATCCCAGTTGATACGCCCCATAAAGATATCTTTCTCCCACCATGGTTCTCCAGCATGTAAAGCGGCTTTTTCTGTGGCTGAAATATTGGGGATCTTTGCGCAAATCGCTGGCCAAAATATATTTAAAACCATCATCCGAAGCGGCCGGACAAAAAGCCAAGCAAAGATGAGTAGATAGATAGCGGTCACCACATAGGCACTAACACTAAAAAGACCCTGATAACTAGCCAGGACCCAATATAAAATAATAGACCCTGCAAAATGCCACTTTGATAATTTGTAGTATAAACATAAGGCCGTAAGCAGCAGTAGCATTAAAATTATGGTCATTATTCTAACTCCTCTTCCTCAACATAAGCATCGTTAATTAAATGCGCATCACTCATGCTAGCATATTGCCCTACATCAAATCCACAGGAACTAAGCAAACTATCATCTAAGTAAAAAGCCCCCGTATGCGCTGCCGGATCCTTTATCACAATTTGATGAATGGCATCTGCCATAATTTTAGGATCACGACAAGAGGCCAAAGCCTCGTCCCCTAACAAAAAGCGCACCGCTTCGGTATTAAGTAATTTTCTTGGCCATAAACCATTAAAGGCAATTTTTTCTTTGCGGTAGGTTTCAGATAAACCCATGACCATTAAACTAGAACTATATTTTGCCATCGTATAGGCCGGAAAAGGCGCAATCCATTTAGGATCTAGCGCAATCGGCGGGCATATATTGACCACGTGCGCATGGCTAGATTTTTTTAAATAAGGCAAAGCATGCTGGATCATTAAAAAACTACCACGAACGATAATTTGCTGCATTAAATCAAAGCGCTTGGCTTCTGTCTCTTCCATGGTCGTTAAATACACCGCACTGGCATTATTAACCACCATATCAATACCCCCAAAAGCCTCAACCGTCTGTGCTATCGCCGATTGAATCATCGCTTCATCGCGAATATCAAGCTGCACCCCAAGGGCCCGACCTCCAAGGGCTTCAATTTCAGCCACCGCTTCAGGTATCGTGCCTGGAAGCTTAGGATGCGGCTGCAAACTTTTACCTAAAATAACCACATTAGCGCCTTCTTGAGCTAATTTTTTTGCCGTTTCAAATCCTACACCACGCGTGGATCCGGTAATGATTGCAGTTTTATTCTTCAGTACAGACATGCTTTGCTCCTTGTTCTTCACATAGCGATTGCACAATCGCGGTTTTTAAAATTTTGCCTACATGGCTTTTGGGTAAAGTATCACAAAAATAATACTGCTTGGGAATTTTATATTGCGCTAAACGCGGCTGTAAATAGGCATGCAGCATCGCTTCACTAACATTTGCCCCCTCTTTAAGCACAATACAAGCACAAACCCGCTCTGAACTTTTACTATCAGGCAGACCCACCACTGCAACTTCTTGTATATCTTCTCTTTCATTTAAATGATTTTCAATTTCCCTAGGGTAGACGTTAAAACCAGATACAATAATCATATCCTTTTTACGCGCCGTAATAGTTAAACGCCCTTTTGTATCTAAAAAGCCAATATCACCCGTACAGAAAAAACCTTGCGCATCAATCACCGTTTGCGTTAAAAGCGGATCTTGCCAGTACCCTTGCATTAACTGCGGACCCTTAACATAAATCAAGCCTTTTTCATCAGGACCAACAAGGGCGCCCTGATCATTACGAATTTCAATGTGCGTATCAACTAAGGGGTACCCGACTGACGTTTCAAACTTATCCAACTCAAAATGATTCATTGTTACCGCAGGAGAGGTCTCAGATAAACCATAGGCCTGCGAGATATGCAACCCAGTTACTTGATGCCATTTTTGCGCAACTTTTTTGTCCAACATCATACCACCAGAGAGCACAATGCGTAAATGAGGATACGTTCCCAAACAAAACTTGCGCTCATTAAGCATTAAATTAAACAAAGTATTCACCCCAGTAAAACATGTCACTGGATAACGCTGAAATTGCTTAATAAAGTGCTTGGTATTTCTGGGATTAGGAATAAGAACATTATGTGAACCATTAATAGAATACGCAAACAAATTGGCCATTAATGCAAAAATATGATACAAGGGCAAAGCGGTAAGCATGCACTCTGGCAATTTCCAGTAAGGACCATTCCACTTAGCGGTTTGCACCACATTAGCCATAATATTACCATGGCTAAGCATCACGCCCTTGGGTCGTCCTGTGGTACCTCCGGTATATTGGATAAAAGCCAAATCCTGTTTTTGTACTACAGGCGGAATTTTTCTTTTCTTTTGCGATTTTTGCAAAAGAGTTTTAAACAAAACTTTATTGTTAAAGCCATAGTAGCCCCGTTTGTTTTTTAAAAACAAGGCCGTATGCAATGGTATTTTTTTATGCAAAGGATGAAAGTCCCCTAACTGGCATAAAACCACAGGAAAATCTGATTTTGGCAGGGCTTCTTTGAGCGTTTTAGCAAAAAGGTCTAATACAAAAATCGCCTTTGCACCACTGGATTTTAATTGATAATGAATTTCTGGCGCCTTAAAAAGAGGATTCACATTTACCACCACCAAACCAGCACGCAAAATACCATAAAGCACAATCGGATAATGCATGGTATTGGGCATCATAATAGCGACTCTATCACCCTTTTTAAGATTAAGATGATGCTGTAAATAGTACGCCACCTGCTGAATCTTTTCATCTAAGGCACGATAACTAAGATCCACCCCCAGACAACTAAAGGCAGTATTTTTAGCAAAACGCTTACAACTGTGGGCAATGGCATCTACCACGGTTTCGCTTTGATAAATCTTATAGGGTACAACCCCCTTGTTGTTGGCTTGATAATCTTTTTTCATAAGGCGCTAACATTAGCTTAAATTTTCAAAAATGCCCGCAGCACCCATGCCTGCGCCAATACACATCGTGACCATACCATAGCGTAACTGTTGCCGCTTTAAGCCATGCAATAAAGTACTGGTGCGAATAGCCCCTGTTGCACCTAAAGGATGGCCCAATGCGATGGCCCCACCTAAGGGGTTTACTTTTTCTTGATCAAGCTTAAGCGTTTCAATAACCGCCAATGATTGCGCACTAAAGGCTTCATTGAGTTCAATCCAATCGAGATCTTCTTGTTTTAAACCACAGTAAGACAAACATTTAGGAATAGCTTCAACCGGGCCAATGCCCATGACCTTTGGATCAACACCGGCAACACTATAACCACAAAACCGCGCGAGTGGATTTAAGTTAAAACGTTTGAGCGTTTTCTCATTAACCAATAACACCGCGCCAGCACCATCACTCACTTGCGAGCTATTACCTGCGGTGACCGAGCCCTTATTTTTAAACACTGGTTTTAACTTTGCCAAGGCTTCAAGACTGGTATCTGATCTTGGTCCTTCATCAAAGGATACGTTTATAGAATCGTGTTTTATCGAACCAGTTTTTAGGTCTGGCTTAGGCATTGCAACTTCAAAGGGAAGAATCTCATCTTTAAATGCCCCAGAATCGGCAGCTTTAATTGCGCGCATATGAGACTGATAAGCAAAAGCATCTTGTGCTTGCCTATCGATCTTATATGCATCAGCAACACATTCTGCTGTTAAGCCCATACCATATGCCGCACCAACTAAGGCTTCATCATTGTCAAAAAACTTTTTATTAGCAGAAATATTATGGCCACCCATGGGAATCATGCTCATACTTTCGGTGCCACCGGCAATCATGGCATCACAGGCACCAAGGGCAATACGATCGGCTGCAATTGCAATGCTTTGCAGTCCAGAAGAACAGTAGCGGTTAATGGTCATACCAGAAACGCTTTGCGGTAGGCCTGTCATTAACGCACATAGCCTGGCCACATTCAGACCTTGCTCAGCTTCTGGCATTGCACAACCAACAATCACATCATCAATACAGTTTGGATCAATATCCACCCCCTCTAGCGCGCCTTTCATGGCATGGGTCATTAAGTCATCTGGTCTCACTTTAGCAAAAGACCCGCGCTTTCCCTTCGCCACTGGGGTTCGTTTTGCCGATACTACATAGACATCTTCAATTATTCTCTTACTCATTGTACTCTCCCCTTTTTTATAATTAGTTACGTAACGGCTTGCCTTTTTCAAGCATATATTGGACGCGATCTTGACTCTCCTGGGTTAAAATTAACTCCATAAATGCCTGACGCTCCAATCGCAAAAACCAATTACTATCAACCAATGTACCGGCGTTTAAATCACCGCCACACATCACGCTAGCTATTTTTGTTGCAATAAGATCGTCGTGCTTGGAGATAAAACCCCCATCGCGCATATTGACTAATAACATTTTAATCGTTGCAATTTGATCCATACCAAAAACTGGTATCATCGGCGCTTGTGGCGGATGGTAGGATAGATCAGCCAATAAAGAGGCTTGTTTTTTAGCAATGTATAAAAGCTCATGTTTATGCGCAACAATTAAGTCGCGCTCTTGAAGATAGCCCATTTCTTTAGCTCTATAGGCACTTTTTGCAACTTCACCCATAGCAATGTTTTTATAATATTTTTCCAATGCTTGTTTAGGATTTTCTGCCTGTGCGGCACGATAAGCCATTTCTTTACAACCAGAACCTGCCGGTAAAATACCCACACCCACTTCTACCAAGCCAACATAGGTTTCAAGCGCAGCAACAACCTGATCACAATGCATCATTAGCTCACAACCGCCACCTAAGACCATACCATGGACTGCTGCAATCACTGGAATACGCGCATAACGCACTTTTTGAACTGTAATTTGAAATTGCGCAACCGCAGCCTCCAATGCTTCTGGGCCTTCAAACATAAATTTTTCGGCAAATTCTTGCAAATTAGCGCCCACGCTAAAGTTTTCACCATGACGCTGCCATATAACCATCGCGCGGCACTTTTCCTGTGCATGCACAATAGCCTCTTCAATGCCCACTAAAACCGCATCGCCCATGGTGTTCATTTTAGATTTAAAGGATAAGATGCCAATATCATCACCTTGGTGCCATAAACGCACGCCATCATTTTCATACAAGGTGGTGCCCTCGTCAAAGGACTCACCTGGTAGTGCATCCGGGAAAAAATGACGCTGATAAATAGCTAAATCGCTGCGTTTTTGCCATGTTTTCGCAAGTGGCGCATACGCGCCTTGCTCAGTAAAGACGCCTTTGGCAACTGCCTTATCAAAGGTCCATGCAGCTAAGGGCGTATCCACTAAGCTTTGTTTTTGGTCAATTGCTGCTTTAATTTGATCACAAATGGTGCTAAACCCTGCTTCTTGCCAAATTTCAAATGGTCCCTGACTCCAGCCAAAACCCCAACGAATCGCCAGATCTACATCTCGAGCATTCTCGGCTATTTCAGGTAAAGTTGCCGCACAATAATGAAATAAATCTCTAAAACAAGCCCATAAAAACTGCGCCTGTGCTTCTTCACAGTTTCTTAAGCCTTCTAAACGCAGCGCCCAATCTTTTTCTTTTAAAATTGTTTTAACCGCTTTAGAGGCTTTTTGATCTGACAAGCGGTAGTCATTGCTATCTAGATCCCAGACATATAAGCCGTCGGATTTTTTCTTATAAATGCCCGCTTTGGTTTTTGCTCCCAGGGCACCTTTTTCAATTAAGGCACAAAGCCAATCTGGTAACTGATATTGTTTATGAAAAGGATCCTCTTTTAATTCCTGATCCATAGTGGCCACCACATGCGCAAAAACATCCAAACCTACTAAATCTGCAGTTCTAAACGTAGCACTTTTAGCGCGACCGATATATTTACCGGTGAGTTGGTCCACTACTTCAAAAGGAATATTATAATTTTTTGCATGAACGCAGGTAATGAGCATAGAGTAAACACCAATGCGATTGGCGATAAAGTTGGGGGTATCTTTTGCATACACTACAGACTTTCCAAGTGTGCTAACAATAAAAGTTTCTAAGGGAAGTAAGGCGTCCTTATCACAGTTTTTAGGAACAATAAGTTCAAGCAAGGGCATATAGCGTGGCGGATTAAAAAAATGCATCCCGAAAAACCGTGCTTGAAGCTGCGCTGGCAAATAGCTGGCTAATTGTTCAATACCAAGCCCGGAGGTATTGCTAGCAAAAAAAGCATTTGCTTGAATAAACGGCGCTACTTTTGTATAGAGGTCTTTTTTAATAGCTTTTTGCTCTACCACTGCCTCAATAATAAGGTCACAGTTCTTTAGTTTTTCTAGATCATCTTGATAGTTGCACGGGGTTATATAGCTTGGTGCATTTTCAGCAGCAAAAGGTGCTGGGTTTTGCTTTTGCATGGCCTTTAGAGCAGCTTGAACAATTTCATTAGGATCTTTTTTACCGGGAAGATCAAAAAGATAGACCGGTATATGGACATTGGCAAAATGGGCTGCAATTTGCGCCCCCATGACACCGGCACCCAAAACGGCGACTTTTTGGATATTAGCCATAGCAGACGTATTGCTATTGGCGCGCGCTGATGTGGTTTGACTGGTAGCTGATCGCGTTATGATTGCATCCATAGACTTTCTCCCCCTTGTTGAAATAATAAGACTCCCTTCATGCACCTTGTGCACTTCTTTCTCATAGTAAAAAATGATGGATTTAGCTTAAGGACTTAAAGAAAGCTTGTCAATGGATGTATCTATAACAAATAGAAATTTATTCACAGCTTTATGGGCCTATGAAAAAACATGCCCCATTATGAAGAAATCATGAGGGTGTTGGACTTCTATCACCTTTTTCTGGCCCGGCATTACTTTGAATTGATTCTTTAACGGCATTATAGAGGGCCGTGCTTGCTCCTGAAGAATCATCACCAAGCTTTAAAGGGGGAAGTGAAAAAGCACTATCCCTCTGGTCAACTCGGGGCTGGCTACAATATAAGCCATGAGAGCCGTGCTCAGCGGCACCACCATACTGACTATAAGGAGAAGCAGCATAAGAACGAGGGTTCGTAGCATAATAATTAGGATCATAAGAAACTGAAGCAGGACACTGTCCATACTCATGATGAGGATAAGCTGAAGATTCCTGAGCAGCATACCCTAGAGCCCCATGATGAGAATAAGCGCAAGATGCTGAAGCAGGATACTGCCCATACTCATGATGAGGATAAGTTAAAGATGCCTGAGCAGAAGAAGTCATAACAGCAGATAATATAAATAACTTTTCATCGATACCTTTTGTTTCAAACCCCTCATTTATTCGAGCATAAGATTTTACGTGATCTTTCCCTATTTTTTTCAAAAGTATGGCTATTCTATTTAAAAATTCATCTTTTATGTCTTTAGATAAATTACTTTCTGAGCAC
>CACEWE010000002.1 GCA_902563055.1 uncultured Gammaproteobacteria bacterium
AAGTGTTGCAGTTTCTTTTTGAGTGCGCTGATAGATTTTTCAGTTTGATCTAGGGTTTGAAAAGATTGCTCAACCTTTTCAAGCAAGTCTTGATGGGCGCCGTATTGATCAATAATAGCAAGGTGAGCCTCAGGGTCAAATAATTGGGTGTGTTGGTGCTGTTGAAAGAAAATAATAAATTGTGCGCTAAAGGCTTGTAGGGTTTTTAGTGAAACCGGGTGTTGATTGATGCTTATATCATTTTTACCTTGTTGAAAAACTGTTCTTTGGATGTGCATTATGCCTTTTTTTGTGGAGGGGATATGTGCCTCTTTTAAAAACTGTTCCAGTGGATGGTTTTCCTTATAATGAAATTGCGCACTAACACATGCTTTTTTATCATAAGGGCCAATAGATTCTTTTTGTGCTCTTTGGCCAAATATCAGTCCTAAGGCTTTAAGCATCATAGTTTTTCCAGAACCACTGGCTCCGGTAATGACATTCATTGTTGGATCAAAATGTATATCAGCCTGTTCAATAAGAACGATATTATGAATTGTTAATTGTGCTAAGAACATCTTTTATGTTTTATCCTTAAGTGGAATAAGTTGCTGGGACCATTGTAATTTATTACGAAGGACGTGGTAGGGGTTATGGTCGACTGGATGTAATAAGCGCAGAGAGCGTTGTTGACGCTTAATAGTAATAATATCTTCAAAATTGAGTCTTACATCTTCTTGACCATCAAAACTCAATGCAGCATGGCTCGGGTTTGCTGGGCAAAGATGAATGCTAATGGTACTATCACCATCAATTACAATGGGGCGATTGCTAAGGGTATGGGGAAGTTTTGGCACTAAGAGTAAAGTATTGAGCTGACCATCAATAATAGGCCCGCCTGCAGAAAGGGCATAGGCGGTAGATCCGGTTGGTGTGGCAATAATTAAGCCATCGGCTCTAAGGCGGTAGACAAATTGATCATTAATGCTCACTTCAAATTCAATTAACTGAGCGTGTTTGCCGGGGAAAAGAACAATATCGTTTAATGCGTTGAATTGGTGCACTGCTTCGCCGTTTCGTTGTACAGATCCTTGAATTAAAAAGCGCTGTTCTTCTTTAAACTGGCCTTGCAAAATACCTTTTAAGGACTCCGCTAAGGTATCAGGGGATAAATCAGTTAAAAAGCCTAACTCGCCACGGTTAATGCCAATGACTGGAATATCAAGTAGTGAAAAAGTACGTGCAGCGCTTAGCATATTGCCATCTCCGCCGATGGCAATAATAAGGTCACAGTTTTCTAAGTTATCGCTAATGGTGGTTTTTTCTGGAATTGGCAGGGATAGGGCATCGGCGCTTTTTTGATCAAGGATAACACTAAGCTGCCACTTTCTAAGTAGCGCAATAGTATCGATAACGCATTGGGCAACTTTACTACTGCGATGGAATCCGGTAATACCAATAGTTTCAAAGACAAAAGACATAGAGTGCATACAATCTTATTTTAGTGGCACTATTGTAGCATAGTCTATAAGATACACCAGCATAGATAGCACGCCTGTTAAACTAGAATCTCCAGTTTAGACCAAGATAAACACCTTGAAGAGCGGGCACCTCTTTGCGTTTGAGGAAGGTGACGCCGCTAATTTGACCTTCAAGACTGTCGGTTAGGGCATAGTTGCCGCCAAGACCAAACATAGGAGTGACAGCAGTTTTATTTTTTGCGCTTTCTCCATCTCCTTGTTTGGCGCTGGTATAACCCACACCAACTTTCGCAAATAGTTGCACATCCGTAGCCATATTTGCTATAAATTCACCAGCAAAAGCTGCAGCATAGACATCAGAATATAACTTTGATCCATTATCGTCTTCTAAATTTGGAAATATATAACCTGAAATTTCAGTAGCAAAGTTAGGTCCCCATAAAACACCAAGGTTTAAGCCACCGCTAAAACTGCTAGAGGATTTACTATCTTTTGATACGTCGCCATAGCCGCCTAATAGCGTTATATATCCATTGTCACCGGTGTTGTTGTTTTCATTAAGGTAGATGTCATTAGGTACCTTTGGCGCGCGTGCGGCCAATAGGCTACTTGCACATAGTGCGCCAAGTGTAAAAGACAAAAGTAAGGTTTTAGAAAAAAAGCGTGTCATAGTAAGTCCTTGCTATAAAAAAACCTATTGTGCCTTAAAGGTGTGTAAAATTCAAGCCTAAGTATTTTCTGCTCAGTTGAATTTGCAAAATAGTACACTTTTTAATAGTATCGTGCTTAGTTTGTTATTATAGGAAAGAGAAACCTTATGCTGCATGTCGCTTTATATGAACCAGAAATTCCAGCTAACACTGGAAATATAATTCGCCTTTGTGCCAATAGTGGTGCACAGCTTCACCTAATTGAGCCCTTGGGTTTTGAAATGGATGATAAGCGTTTAAGACGAGCCGGCTTAGATTACCATCAATATGCCAGTGTTGCCTACCACAATAATTACCAAGCATTTAGTGCTAAGCATGACCAATCAAGAATTTTTGCCTGTTCTACCCATGGCACAACTACTTACAGTGATGTGGTTTTTGAAAAGGGTGATGTTTTATTATTTGGCCCAGAAACAAGGGGCTTGCCCGCAGACTTAAGAAATAGTATGCCCAAGGAGCAGGTTATTACTATTCCAATGGTAGAAGGTGGGCGCAGTATTAATTTATCCAATGCAGTGGCCATTATTTTATATGAGGCCTGGCGTCAAATGCAATTTCAGGTACAATAGATCCTTTATGTCAAGGAGTCTTGAGATGAGCCAAGAAGCTGAACCAAAAGTACAAGAAGAGCAAAATTTACCCCCATTGTTACTGAAGCCGCTTCGTTTTAAAATAGCATTCGGTGGTGCATTTTCCGCTTTTATATCTGTAGGCTTAGTGGTTATTTTTGCTTGTTATGTAATGGCTCTAGGCAAATCCTGTGTGATGGATATGCGTTTTCATTGGATTTCTCTTATCGGCTGTGCTTTTGTGGTGGTTTATGCTTTTAGTACACCCTTAATTACAAATATTTTATCTGGGCGTATTGTACGAGCATGGCTCTATATGTTGTGGCTTGGCCTTACTATTTCAATGGTTGATTATACGCTTAATGTTATAAAAATGACCATTATAGCTAAAAGTGATATCAAGCCAGAAGTTCTTGTGTTTTTATTTGCTCAATTACTGATGAATTACTATATGCTGTTTATTTTGTTGTTGAGTTTGATTGTTATAGTATTGTTTTTTAGCCTCAAGCGCTACAGGATTAAAGCTTTGCATGAAGCAGGCCATCAAAAAAACCATGCAGCAGAGCATAAAACAAAATAGCCATTAGTGCACCTGCTGGAAGGGTGATAATCCAAGAGTGGATAATTTTCTTAATCGTTTCAAAATGCAAGGCTTTAGTGCCATGGGCTAAAGCCACACCAATAACCGCGCCAATTAAGGTTTGTGTGGTAGATATAGGTAGGGCTAGACCTGTGCAAATAATAACAGTACTTGCAGTGGCCAGTGATACGCAAAAGCCGGAGGAAGGCGATAGGGCTGTTATTTCAGAGCCCACAGTTAGGATAACTTTTTTACCAAACATTATGAGTCCTGCCACTATACCAATTCCACCAACGAGCAAAATCCAAAAGGGTACAATCGCATCGTTGTGCATCATGCTGTGGTTGTGGATAATGCCATATATGGCTGCAAGTGGGCCAATAGCATTTGAAACATCGTTAGAGCCATGTGCAAAAGCCATAGCGCAGGCCATAAAAATCATCAAGCTTGCAAAAGTTTTTTCAACGCGGGCTAAGATCATGCTACGATCTTTACTCACTTCATACATTTTAGAAAGTTTGTAAAAAGCAATAAGCATGACTATAAAACTCAACAATGCGCTGTAAAGGCTTGCACTAAAGAAGCTTAAATCAATATGGAGATTATCCAGGCCCTTAATAAGAGTGACCATGCTCATAATAAAGCACATTAAGAAGACATAAAGTGGTAAATAGCGTTTAGCTTGCACTATAGGGTTGGTTCGATCAATAATTAAAAGTTTGACACTGGCGGCTAATAAAAAGGCTAAGATGCCACCAATAATAGGAGAGAGTATCCAGCAAGAAGCAATATTAAGTAAGAAAACCCATTGTACACTAGCAAAACCTTTAGTAACAAGGCCAAAGCCAATTAGTGCTCCAACTATGGTATGAGTTGTCGAAACAGGCCAGCCTTTTTTGCTCGCAAATAAAAGCCAGCAGCCAGCAGCGAGCAAAGCTGCAAGCATCCCATGAACAAAGACTAAGGGCGTTTGGATGTAAAGATGAGAGTTGACAATAGAGCTTCTAATGGTAGCCGTTACACTGCCACCTGCAAGCATGGTTCCAAGAAATTCAAAGATGGCTGCAATACACACGGCTTGTTTCATAGAGAGTGCGCCTGAGCCAACAGAAGGCCCCATCGCATTTGAAACATCATTGGCGCCAATACCCCAAGCCATAAAAAACCCAAAGAGGCCGGCGACAATCATGTAGAATAAATAAATGTCCATGTAGTGGATACGTATTAAATACCCTGGCGATTATAGAGATTTTTTTTCAAATGTATAGAGTGTAAGGCGCTTTTTTTTAAAGAACTCATAAAATGTACTTATTTTATACTTTGGCTTGAAAAGTACAATAACATAAAATGGTAGATCTGTTTGTTGTCAATTTTTCAATGCGCACTTTTTAGCGTTTAGATCTTGTGGTAAGTTGCAATTCAAATTAGTTTTGACACGAGTTTTTTAAATGGCAGGCGACAAAATAAAGAATGCACGCATAGCGGCAAGGGCGCGCAACTATCAGGAAGATTGTTTCGGGCCAAAAGTAAGTAGTGATCCTATTATCCAAAATCTCTATAAGCATTTGGCGGATGCACAAAAGGGTCACAGTTTTGTTGATCTTCGCTTTTACCATGCTCAATCCCTTATTGCAGCTGAGTATCTTTTTATAAGGCGCTATTTATTTCCATTAGTCTCTAAAAAGAGCGCAGATAGGCCAGTCCTTAAAGTCCATTTGCATCATGCAAAATTGAAAATAGAATATAGACCTTGGCATGGCCACTTTGGGAATTTTTTTGCAAGCATTTTAAATGCGCCTCGTTATCGTTATGCCTTCAAGTATAGCGATATCTCAACTGCACTTTATGTTATTTGCCAAAGAGAAAAAGAGAAACAATTCTCAGAGGCGAAGGGTAAGTTTGAACAGAATTTTTCGATTGCACTTGGGGTGATGTTGATATTTTATCTCAAAACAGGTCAGGATGCTTTTAACAAGTATAGCCATAGCAAGAGCCAAAAAGAACATGAAAAATCTTTTTATGTGAAATTTGATAAAAAAACTGGCGTATCATTTACGCTGTCTAATCAGGAGATCGTACTGATAGAATTTTTATTTTACTTGCTTGGGGTTAAGGAAATAGCAAGGCGACTTGGGGTGAATGCTTACCATGGTGTGCATTATGAACATACACGCTGTGCTCTTTGCTATGGCAAAGGGATAGGTTTTGCATTGTATCATGCCGTTGCTTTGGATTTAATAAAAAATGGTGCATTGCTTTTCTGGGATTATATTGATCCAACTAAACCTTATGCTTTGTTTACAACCTATGGAATGACAAGATTTATGTCTGGTGCACAGGGGCTTAATCGAAGCAGGGAAAAATGTTTCGCACTTACTCAGTTGTGGCAAGAGCGTTCTGTAATAAAAGATAAGCTTAGCCAGTCACGTGGTGTATGTAGACTTTTTAGTCGAGTTTTAGGGGCTGGTAGTTCATACCAAAAAAGCAGTGCGTATGATTTGGTAAAGACACAGGAAGATAGCTGGGATCAAGCAGATCAATTTGGGCATATTTGTGAATAAGTAAAAAAAAAGCCACTTATGGGTGGCTTTTTTTCTTGAAAGTGAAAAAAAATTATTTTTTCATTTTTTCTTTGATCAGGTCACCAATAGTAGTATTGACTACCTTCGTTTTAGTTGCAGCTTGGGCACGTTTTTCTTTGGAAGCTTGTGCTGCTTTTTGACGATCTTGATAGTCATCACGCATGGTTAAGGCCAAGCTATTGTTACCACGGTCTACTTGGATGAAGTAAGCATCGATTTTTTGATCAACACTAAAGGCTTCATGCCAAGGATCTTGTTCGCTGATAACTTCTTGCGGGCGAATAAAACCAGCAATATCTTGTCCATCAATTTGAACGCCTAAGCCTTTTTCTTCTACTTTAGTGATCGTGCAAGCATAAGCTTTGCTATAATCAGCATTCGCAGTAAAGGTGGCAAAAGGATCATTCTCTAATTGTTTGATGCCAAGAGAGATACGCTCACGATCTACATCAATTGCTAAGATAACCGCATCGAGTTCATCGCCTTTAGCGTAGCTTGAAACCGCTTGTTCTTTTGTTTTGGTCCAAGAAATATCGCTTAAGTGAATTAAACCATCGATGTGACCATTTAAGCCAACGAATATACCAAAGTCAGTAATAGATTTAATGGTACCTTTTACTTTATCGCCTTCTTTGTGCTTTTGCGCAAAAGATTGCCATGGATTGTCGATACATTGTTTGATACCAAGAGAAATACGACGTCTTTCAGGATCTACTTCAAGAACCATAACGTTAACGTCTTGATCCATTTCTACAAGCTTGCTTGGGCTTGGGTTTTTATTGGTCCAGTCCATTTCAGAAACGTGTACAAGACCTTCAATGCCCTGCTCAAGCTCAACAAAACAGCCATAGTCAGCGATATTGCTAATTTTACCTTTGCATTTTTGACCAACGTTGTAACGATCGGTAATGTTAACCCATGGATCTGAGCTAAGTTGTTTAATACCAAGAGATACACGGCCTTTGCCTTTTTCAAATTTGAGAACTTGTACTTCAATTTCATCGCCAATGTTAAGCATTTCGCTAGGATGACGAATACGTTTCCAAGACATGTCAGTAATGTGTAATAGGCCATCTATGCCGCCTAAATCAACAAAGGCACCATAGTCGGTAAGATTCTTAACGATACCAGTAATGGCTTGACCTTCTTCCAATTCTTCGATGATTTTTTCGCGGTCGCCGCTAAATTGTTCTTCAAGCACAGCACGACGAGAAACAACGATATTGTTGCGTTCTTGGTCGATTTTTAAAATTTTAAATTCTAAGTCGCGATTTTCTAAGAAAGCCGTGTCTTTAAGGGGTTTAATATCGATAAGGGAGCCAGGTAAGAAAGCACGAATCGTTTCTACTTCAACGGTAAATCCACCCTTAACTCTTGCAGTAATAACCCCAATAACTGTTTCTTGGTCTTCTTGGGCTTTTTCTAAGCGTTTCCACACTTTAAGACGGATAGCTTTATCGCGAGAAAGTCTAGTTTCACCAGTGCTATCTTCAAGAATTTCAAGGGCTACTTCAACGCTGTCACCTTCTTGCAGGTTTACGCTGCCATCGCTTTCTTTAAATTGGTCTACGCTAATAAAAGCCTCTGATTTAAGACCACAATCTACCACCACGTACTTGCTATCTATGCGTACTACGGTACCTTCGAGTAAGGTGCCTGGTGTAAGGTCTATTTGTTTGGTTTGTTGTTCATTTAAGAGTTGTTCAAAAGATTCTGTTGCTACAGTCATGTTTATATTCCGAGTTTATAATGTTTGTTAACCAACAATTAAGGCATACTAATGCTTTAATCACCCATGGATCAAAAGCACTATGATGCAAAGTGCTCGTGATACAATTGCTCTAGTAATTGATTGACCTGTGCGATGGTTTTATCGCCGGTATCAATAACTATGGCATCTTTAGCAGGCTTAAGCGGGTTAACAGCACGATTTTGATCTCGTGCATCCCGGTCTTTTACATCCTGCAAAAGATCGCGCATTTTAACACAAATTCCCTTAGCAATCAACTCTTTATAGCGTCTTTGCGCGCGAATTTCAGCGCTTGCAGTTAAAAAAAGCTTTAAAGGGGCATTGGGGAAAATGAAAGTGCCCATATCTCTGCCATCAGCAACAAGTCCAGGTGCCTTTAAAAAAGCCTTCTGACGTGCCACAAGTGCAGCGCGCACTTCTTGAAACTTGGAAATAATAGAGGCATTTTTAGCACAATCTTCGGTGCGGATATGTTGATCTGCTGGCATCCCGTTTAAAAGGGTTTGAGCACGATCTTCTGCTGTAATTTCAAAATGCACATCCAGGCTTTGCGCTACATCAACCAGTCCGCTGATATCGTTAAAATCACAAGTAGATTGCTGTGCCTGGTAGGCTAAAAGACGATAAATCGCACCGCTATCTAGGTAGTGCCAGTTGAGTGCTTTTGCTAAATATAAGCTTGCAGTTCCTTTACCTACACCGCTTGGACCATCAATGGTAATATGGGGAATAGCTTCAGTCATGTTCGTCCTTAAAGATTTCAAGTGTTGCAATAAGATGATCCACTGCTTCAAGGCTAATAGCGTTATATAAGCTTGCCCGAAATCCGCCCATACTGCGGTGACCTTTGATATCATAAATGCCATGGTGCTCAAGATGCTTGATAAGCGGTGTTTGAAGCGCAGTGTCCTTGAGATGAAAGGGGATGTTCATGATAGAGCGTTGGCTTTTGGGGATCGAGTTAAATAGGAAGTCAGATTCGTCGATGAAATCATACAGGCGCTGTGCTTTAGTGCGATTGTACGAATCAAAATGAGCTATGCCGCCAGATTGGCTAATCCACTCTAGTACCAATTTACATACATAAGCGCTAAAGGTATCAGGAGTGTTGTAGCAACTTTGTTTCTGTGCTTGGGTTTGATATTGTAAGGTTTTGGGGGCGCGATCCGAGCAGATTTCTAAAAGACTGTTTTTAATAATAACCAGTGTGGTCCCAGCAATGCCAAGGTTTTTTTGGCAGCAGGCATAGAGCATATCAAAATCTTGGTGTGCGATAGATTGACCCATGAGCATAGAGGATGCATCACCAACCAAGGGAAGCTTGTGATGAGCAAGTGCTGGTGTGAAAATACCCTCTATGGTTTCGTTAATACATTGGTGAAGATACTGGGCATGATCCGGGATAGTGATAGAGTCTTGTGTTGCATCAATTGCATGTGCGGTAGAGTAGCTTTGTGCTTGTTCAAAAGCTTTTTTACTCCAATGTCCACTTAGATAATATGCTGCAGCATCTGAAGTGCTATGTAGCAAATTTAATGGAATGGCTGCAAATTGTGTACTAGCGCCACCACTTAACAGTAGTACTTGGTAGTCTTGATCAGATAAGCCAAGTAAGGCTAAGCATTGTGCGCTTATAGCCTCAAGTATATCCTTAAACGCGCTACTTCTATGGGATAAGGATAAAATAGAAGGGCCTTGTTTAGGTGCAATGGCTGCTTGTGCTTGGTGCAAAACTTCAGGGGCTAAAGGAGCAGGTCCTGGAGTAAAGTAGTAAGCAGGTTTTTTAGTCATCGCTTGGCTTATCATCCTGTGCAGTATGTTCCTGAGGTTCTTGCAAAGTAGATGCAGCTTCCTGATCTATTTCGCTGCCATCTTCTTGCTCAAGTGCTTCATCTGGCAGTGAAGGATGCTCAACTAAGTTGGGGATGCGAACCACAGAATTGAGTGTTTCACCCTCATCAAGTTTAATTAAGCGCACCCCTTGGGTATTACGACCAATAACAGATATTTCATCCATGGATGTACGGACTAAAACACCCCCTTGGGTAATAAGCATGGCTTCATCGTCTTGTATTACCCCTGCAGCACTTACAACTTGACCATTACGCTGGGAGGTTTGAATCGACATCACCCCTTGCGCACCACGGTTAACTAGGCGATATTCGCTTACTGGAGTACGTTTACCATAACCAAATTCTGTTGCGGTAAGAATGGTGGTGGTTTCAATTTCCTCAGGGTCTATAATGATTTGCGCAATCACTTTTTGTTTATCTTTAAGCTTGATGCCGCGAACCCCATGGGCAGTTCGGCCCATGGCCCGGGCTTGAGATTCTTCAAAACGCACCGCTTTGCCGCCATCACTAAAGAGCATAATTTGTTTTTGGCCATCGGTTAGGTCTACGCCAATAAGCGCGTCATCGTCATCAAGATTAATGGCCCAAATACCATTTTGTCGAGGTCTGGAGTAGGCTTCAAGTGAGGTTTTTTTGATTACGCCTTTTCCGGTGGCCATCACGATAAATTGTTCAGGATCATATTCTTTAACCGAAAGCATGGCGGTAATGGTTTCATTTTCTTCTAAAGGTAGAAGGTTAACGATAGGCTTGCCTCTAGCATTACGTCCGGCTTTAGGGAATTCATAGACTTTTTTCCAGTACACTTTACCAATGCTAGAGAAACAAAGCATGGTATGGTGCGTGCTAGAAATAGCCATTTTTTCAATAATATCTTCTTCTTTTAAGCTCGCTGCAGCCTTGCCACGTCCACCACGATGTTGGGCCTGATAGTCGCTAACAGGTTGAGTTTTAACATAACCACTACGCGATAAGGTAACCACCATTTCTTCTTCGGTGATTAAATCTTCGATATTAAGATCGTGCTGTGAGTGGGTAATTTCAGTGCGTCTTTCATCACCAAAGTCATGAATAATGCTTTGGAGTTCCTCTTTGATAAGCGCCATAAGAACGCCGCGGTCTGATAAGATACGTAAAAAGCCTTCGATATCTTTTAAAATAGCGGCATATTCATCAGAGATTTTTTCTTGTTCAAGGCCTGTAAGGCGGTGTAATCTCAGCGCTAATATTGCTTCTGCTTGTTGTGGGGATAGACGGTAGCTTTGGTCTTCTTGCATGCCGTAACAGCTCTCTAGCCACTGTGGTCTTGAGCTTTGTGAGTTTTCTGAGCTTAACAGCGCGCTTACTGCGCCAGGCTTAAAGCGTTGCTCAAGTAGTTTTTCTTTGGCAATGCTTGGATTTTTTGCTGCTTTGATAAGGGCTATTACTTCATCAATATTGGCCAGTGCAATGGTTAAGCCTTCTAAAGTGTGGGCGCGATCACGCGCTTTTTTAAGGTTGTATACAGTGCGTCTGGTTACAACTTCTTGGCGATGCTCGACAAAAGCACGAACTAAGTCTTTTAAGTTATTAAGCTTGGGTTGGTTTTGGTCCAGGGCAACCATGTTAATACCAAATACATTTTGCATTTGGGTATGCGCATAAAGATTGTTAAGCATAACGTCGGGCACTTCACCACGGCGCAGTTCAATTACCACGCGCATGCCGTCTTTGTCCGATTCATCGCGTAATTCACTGATGCCTTCAATTTTTTTATGGCGCACCAGTTCGGCAATTTTTTCTACCAAGCGTGCTTTATTAACCTGGTAAGGAAGTTCGGTAATAATAATGGCTTGTTTTTGATTGCTAATCTCTTCGACGTGGGTTCTAGCGCGGATATAAATTTTACCACGGCCAGTTTTGTAGGCGTCTATAATGCCAGCGCGGCCAGAGATAATGCCTGCGGTTGGAAAATCAGGTCCTGGGATATGGGTGATGAGCTCGTCAATGGTAATATCGTTATTATCGATGTAGGCGATACAAGCATTGATGGTTTCAGTAAGGTTATGTGGAGGAATATTAGTTGCCATACCCACAGCAATACCAGAGGATCCATTGATTAATAAATTTGGAACGCGGGTTGGCAAGACCACCGGAATTTGCTCGGTTCCATCGTAGTTGGGCGCAAAATCAACCGTTTCTTTGTCAATGTCTGCAAGCAAGGTATGGGCAAACTTGCTCATTCTTACTTCGGTGTAACGCATAGCAGCGGGGTTGTCGCCATCGATAGAGCCAAAGTTTCCTTGACCGTCGACTAAGGGATAGCGCAGTGAGAAAGGCTGAGCCATTCGCACGATGGTGTCATAAACAGCGTTGTCACCATGGGGATGGTATTTACCAATAACATCACCGACAATACGCGCAGACTTTTTATACGGCTTATTGTAATCGTTGCCCAGTTCCTTCATGGCAAATAAGGTGCGACGGTGCACGGGCTTAAGGCCATCGCGGATATCCGGCAAGGCACGACCTACAATGACGCTCATGGCGTAATCTAGGTAGGATTGTTTGAGTTCATCTTCGATATTGACGCGGCTAATGGTGAGATCTGACATGAATTACCTATTTCCTATTACAGTTGAAAAAAACGAGCATTTTAGTGTGAAACTCGTTTGCATTTTTACAAGGTGTGCTATCATAGCATAAATTTCTGCAAAAACCCATAGGAACATTATGAATGTTGATCAAAACGAACTCGATAAATTTGCTAATATTTCCTCTCGCTGGTGGGATCCAGATGGAGAATTTAAAGCGTTGCATCAAATTAACCCAATTCGCATGGCTTTTACCCAAGAGTTTGCTGAATTAAAAGGAAAAAAGGTCTTAGATGTAGGCTGTGGTGGTGGTCTGTTGTCAGAGGCCTTAGCGCAGTGTGGTGCAAAAGTTACCGGCCTTGATGTTGAAGAGAAGTCTTTAGAGGTTGCCAAACTCCATCTGTTAGAATCAAAACTTAAGGTAAATTATCACCTTGGTGAGGTTGAAAAGCTCGCTACTGAAAAAAAACATATAGGGAAATATGATGTTATTACCTGTATGGAAATGCTAGAACATGTTTTTGCGCCAGAGTCTATTATCAAAGCCTGTGCAACTTTGCTTAAGCCCGGCGGCTATCTGATGGTCTCAACCATTAATCGTAATCCTTTAGCATTCTTAGGTGCAATCGTTGCCGGGGAATATATTTTGCGCTTATTGCCTAAAGGGACCCATCATTATGAGAAATTTATCAAGCCATCTGAACTCATTGCTATGGGTCGGGCCAATGATTTAGCCATTGTGGGATCTGCAGGTATTGCCTATAATCCGCTCACTAAACAGTACAGTCGCAATGATGCCCTTAGTATCAATTATATGTTAGCGTTTTGTAAGCCTTAAGGGCTAGGGCCCTTGCATAGATGGTTCTTTGTAATCAAGTGTCAATAAGCCAAGTGTAGCTATAACCGGTATAGAGAGTGCGATTACCAACAATATACCCAGGGTAGTTTCTTTTGCAGTTGGGGCGGGGTTTATTCGATGTTGTATGATCGTTTGCATGGTCATTACTCCAATGCTATCTATAAAAAACAAGCTTTTGGGTTCGGTACCTCTTATGAGAAGGGTTATAGCGATCGAACTTATCGCATTGACAATCGCATAAGACAAGTATCCTCGGTAAAGGCGTTGTAACGGATCAGTTGTCCATGCAGTTAGGCAATTAATCACTAGTAGTAAGTTTTTCCAACCTTGAGGATTGATGTATTCATGAGCAGGCCAGTGCTGATTAAAGTGTTTTATGGGAAAGCTCTTAAGATAAAAAATAAGCAAAAGAAGAGTTAACTGACCATGGCTTAAAGGTTCGTATACTGTGCGAGCATGATGGTTCTTAGGGACTTGGTTATCTTGCATCTGCGCTTTCATAAGAGCTTTCATGATGTATAGGACGCCATCAAGGGTGTTTTGGTCGAGTCTCTTTAGGGTGCTTATTAGCCAGCTCATCACAGGTTTAGATTTTTTTGTTTTTTTAAATATGCTATATTTTTTAATTAAAGTAAACGTTTTTTTATTTTTTTGTTGCTTGTTCTAGGCGCTGTTGTTGTTTTGTATCAAGCATTTTGTAGCAACCTTTGGCTAAGGATCCTGGTAAGCCCAAAGGGCCGTAGTGGGTGCGAATAAGGCGATTGACTTGGATATCAAAGTGTTCAAACAGGCGTCGTACCTCGCGGTTGCGACCTTCTGAAAGTTGCACGACAAACCAGGAGTTTGCACCGCTTTTAGGGAGCGCTTTGATCGTTTCAAATTTAGCTTTTTTGCCATCTAGCATAATGCCTTCTTGGAGTTCTTGGATGATTGATTGGTCAATATTACCATAGACACGTACTTTGTAGGTGCGAAGAATATTGCTACTTGGATGCATGAGTTTGTGGGCGAGTTGGCCGTGATTGGTAAAAAGTAATAAACCGGCGGTTTGGTAGTCGAGTCTGCCGACCATAATCCATTTGCCTTCAGGGCAAGGAGGAAGTTTTGTAAACACGCTTACTCTGCCTTGTGGATCTGAGGAAGAGCATATTTCACCTTCTGGTTTATGGTACATCAGTACGTGCATAGGTACGCTGCGTTCAAGATCAATAGGAATATTTTGGCCTTGGTACTGAACAATATCACCATGTACAACGCTGTCACCAATTTGTGCTGTTTTGTGATTAATAGCGATGGCACCTTGTTGAATTTCTTTTTCTAGGGCGCGTCTTGAGCCATAGCCAAGGTTTGCTAGGGCTTTTTGTAGTTTTGCGCGGGGTGCTTGATCCATGTTTAAGATTCCAAAAAAGTACTATCTCCAGCTCCATGGCGCATAATTGAAATGGCGCCATCGCTACAATCTAACACGGTGCTGGCCTCTTGGCCACAAAATCCAGCATCAATAATATAATCTAGTGTATCGCCATAGCGTGATTCTATGTCTTCTGGGTAGCAAGGTGGTAGGGTATCTTGGTGGTGATCAAGAGAGCTACTTATCATGGGTTCTTGAAGTTGGGCAACAAGAAGCTGGGCAATAGGGTGGTCTGGAATGCGAATGCCGATAGTGGCGCGTTTGGGGTTAAAGTACTTGCTTATACTTTTTTGAATCGGTAGTACAAAAGTATAGCAACCAGGAGTGTGTTGTTTAATTAATCTAAAAATGGCATTATCCACTTGAGCCACTTGTGAGACTTGTTTCAAATTGGCGCAAATAAGTGAAAAGGGGTGTTTGCTTTCTATATGTTTGATGTTACATAAGCGCTGGAGAGCTTTTTTTGAGCGCATATGGCAGGCAAAGCCATAACCAGAATCAGAAGGGTAGGCAATAAGCGCATCTTTTTCTTCTAGGGCTTTAATTAAGTGACGCAGGTTTGGGTCATTAGGATTTGATGCATTAAGGTGAAGAAGCTCAGCCATGGTAGTATTCGCGAAAAACTTATGCTATGATGCTGGGCATTATAGCGGAATATGGGGCCTAAGAACAATGAAAGCATTAATAGATTTTTTACCATGGTTGGCTTTTTTGTTGGTGTATCATTTTGCCAATATTTATGCTGCAACGGCGGTGTTGATGGTTGGAACTGTCTTGCAAATAATACTTGTGAAGTTGTTGTATAAAAAAATTGAAATCATGTACTGGATAACCTTGGTATTTGTGTTGTTTTTTGGTGCGTTAACGCTTATTTTTCATGACCCAGTTTTTATTAAGTGGAAAGTCTCTATCGTCAGTTGGCTTTTTGGTTTGGCTTTATTATATTGCCAATTTTTTACGCCCAAAAGTGCAATGGAATATCTAATGGGCGCTGTGCTGAATGTTCCAACTAAGGCGTGGCGAAATATCAGCTGGTTATGGGCTATTTATTTTGTGCTGATAGGTACGGCAAATCTTGTGGTGATGTTTTATTTTTCAACCGAGGTTTGGGTTTACTTTAAAGTAATAGGTATCACCGTATGTAGTCTTGTTGTCGCGGTGCTGCAAATGATTATTCTTTGGCCTTATATTAAGCAGCAGGCAGGTTAGCTTAGTTGAGATTAATGTGGTGAAGAGTTCCATGCGGGTCGTCTGCAGTTTTAAGCTCAGTTCGAGGATCTTTTGGTCTTGTATTGTTTCTTAAAGGTGTGGAGAAGCCATTTTTTTTTCTTTTTTTGGTTCGTCTTTTTCTAAGGGTTCGAGTTCTTTCTATTTCTAGTGCTTTTAAGGCTTGTTGTGCCTGTTTTAAGGCTTTATGGATCTCTAATTGAGTATTGTGCCTAAGTTTAGCGAATATAGCGAGATAGGAGTCCTCTTTTGTATACTTAACCGTATATTTTGGTTGATTAGATAGCATAAGAAAACAGTTTCTTTTAAGCCTAGCCTTGGTTATTGGGTCCTCAAAGTTTGAAATAGTATAAGCAGCTTCAGTTTTTATTGAAAAAGTAATGCCTTTAAAGAGTGTATGCATGTGCTTTTTTGATAAGCTAAGATCGATGAAATATTTATTGTATTTGATATAAGTTTCTGAGTGCTTGTCATAAGTTTTCATATGTTTGGTGTGCTTTTTCTCAGGTCCAATATAATCTCTTTTTAATTTGATATGATTGTATATAGGTCCGAATATACGCTCAATGTAGAACCTGAAAAGTTTAAAATGATGCACGCAATGCTTCAAGGCACGAAAGCGCTCTTGATAAGTTAGTTCGTTTAGATCGCTAGTGGTTATCATTGGGTTATGTATTTTTATTCGTAACAATTTATTGTACTTTTGATGAAAGTATTTGTAAAGAGGTACGCTTTAAAAAATCATGCTATGTTATGCATTAGAAGCATTTTTTCCAATGGTATTTTTGATATATTCTTGTATTTTAGGGTTTAGTAGGTTGGTATAAGAAAAGGCGTTATCACAGTCTGGGTCTTCATTAGATAGAATTCCAGAGCTTAAAAGGCCAATAATGACCCAGTTGCCATCTTTATTTTGATACACCAAAGGCCCGCCGCTATCGCCATTTGCAGGGCGTTGGCAATTTCCAGATTGGCTTTTTCCTGATGTGAATCCCAAAAGGATTTGTGCATTTTTTTCAAAGGAATTAATTGCTCTTTGGGTATCCTCTTCAGAGGCATGATTTGCCTCAAGAATGCTTAGTGCTTTTCGGGTAAAATCTCCATCACTTAGAAAGGTTTGCTGGCCTTGTAATAGGGTGCCATCATAGGTTTTACCCTCGCTACCAGCGTCATAGAGGCGAAAACCAAGCTCATAGGCAGAGCGTCCTTTTAGGCTTTGCTTGTTTATGCTAGCATCAGCGAGTGCCATAGGAGGGTGGGTATTTACTGCTGTTGTAAGGTGTAATAATACAAAATCGTAAGGGGTAAAAAGAGGTGCGTCACGGTCTTGATGTACTATTTTTAGCATGGCTTTTTTAGTTTCATCTTTGGCTTCAATGCGATCAACTTGGAAAATACCATCCGAACCATATTTATTTCCGGCGTTTATTCCAGTTCCTATGGTAATTTTACCTGGTTTTGCAAAGGGGTCCTTTGCTTCGGGGTCGTTTGGAATGATAACACAGTGTGCGGCAGTTATGACCCAGTCTTGGGCTAGGAGTGTGCCGCCACAGGTAGCATCTAGTGGTGGTTCATGTTGTTTTGAACAGTCACCATCTTCGTTCCATGCGCAATTATAAATTGCAACTGCAGATTGCCCTCTGTTATCGGGTATCTTGTCGCCGTTAATAACGCCGACATTTGCATAAAGATGTGCAGCGCAGCCAAAAAAGGGAAGTATTATCAGGCTTAATAGTAGTTTTTTCATTTTTTCCTCTTTTCCTCTTTTCCTCTTTTGAGGATATTTTTGTTGATACCTTATTATATTGTTTGGGATGTAGATGTGTATGAAATTTATTTAAAAATTTTCTCATGTATTGGAAGCATGTTCTCCAATAGTTTTTTTGATATATTCTTGTATTTCAGGGTTTAGAAGGTTGGTATAAGAAAAGGCGGTATCACAGTCTGGGTGTTTTATATTCATTATCCCCCAGTTTGCAACACCAATATCCACCCATTTTCCTGTGTTGTCTTTATAAACTAAAGGACCACCACTATCGCCATTTGCAGGGCGTTGGCAATTTCCAGATTGGCTTTTTCCAGAGGTGAACCCTATAAATATATCAGAGTTTTCTTGAAAGGAATCTATTGTTTCCTGAATATGCTCTGCTGTAGTACCATTATCTTCAAGTATGCGCGCTAATGTATAGGTGAAGTCAGTATCATTTTGAAAGTTTTGCTGGCCTTGGAGCAAGGTGCCTGGATAGTATAAGGTCAATTCATCTCCATCGTTTGGTGCATCGATTAAGCGAAATCCAAGCTCATAGGCAGAGTGTCCTTCTAGGCTTTGCTTGTTTATGCTAGCATCAGCGAGTGCCATTGGGGGGTGTTCGTCAATATTTACTTGCTCTGTAAGGTGTAGTAAAACAAAA
Source organism: uncultured Gammaproteobacteria bacterium (assembly GCA_902563055.1). Lineage (GTDB taxonomy): Bacteria > Pseudomonadota > Gammaproteobacteria > Francisellales > CACEW01 > CACEW01. The sequence goes on from CACEWE010000002.1 coordinate 17,986, forward strand.
TCGTAAGGGGGAATAGCAGATGTGTCGACTTGATGCACAATTTGCATCATGGAGTCCCATGTTGCGGGTAAGTAGCTAATTTTGTTAACTTTATATATTTTGTCGGCATCTTTTTTATTTCCGGCGTTTATTCCAGTTCCTATGGTGATTTTACCTGGTTTTGCAAAGGGGTCCTTTGCTTCGCGGTTGTTTAGAATGATAACGCAGTGTGCGGCAGTTATGACCCAGTCTGGGGCTAGGAGTGTGCCGCCACAGGTGGCATCTATGGGTGGGCCAGCTTGTTTTGAGCAGTCACCATCCTCGTTGAATGCGCAATTATAAATTGCAACTGCCGATTGCCCTCTGTTGTCGGTTATCTTGTCGCCGTTAATAACGCCGACATTTGCATAAAGATGTGCAGCGCAGCCAAAAAAGGGAAGTATTATCAGGCTTAATAGTAGTTTTTTCATTTTTTCCTCTTAATAGGGTTCTGTTTTTTAATAGGCGTATTGTATTTATCATGAAATTAAAGTCAAGCGCCTATCGATTGGTTGTAACGAAAGTATACAAATGTGTTTTTCCCCAAAAACAAAAACTACACTATTGGGCTTGGATTTTACCGCAATGGTGTTTATAATGGGGCTCATTTTATTTAAACGGAGATGGCCTTGAGTCAACTTTCAAGCTTTATTGCAGCCAATACCACATTAATAGCCGTTGCGGCGTTTTTACTTGTCGCTCTCATATATATGGAGTTTCGAGCAGTGCGTTTTGGGGTGAAAAAACTTACTGCACAGGATGCGGTTGCGGTAATGAATGAGGTTGGGACCTTAACTGTAGATATCCGTTCTGAAGAAAAATTCAAACAAGGTACGATTCGCGGTGCTAAGCATTACCCGGTAAAGGGTGAATTACCGCAAGATTTACTTAAGCAGTTAAAAAAACGCTCTACCAAACGAGTTATTGTGGTGTGTCAAAAAGGCATTTCTGCGGTAAAGGCTGCGGACTTAATTAAAAAATCCGGCATGGAAGAAGTGGCGGTTTTAGAAGGTGGTATCGACCAATGGCACAAAGATGCCATGCCGTTGGTACAAGCATAAATTTTTATTTTACTTAAACATTAAAAGGGCAATATTATGGCTAACGAGCAAAAAGAACCACAAATTCAAATTCACAAACTTTACATCAAAGACACCAGTTTTGAGGTGCCTGGGGGAAGCAAGTCTTTTACCAAAGAATGGAAACCTGAGTTATCTGTTGAACTGAATCATCAAACAAAGGCCTTGGCAGAAGAAAATACTTTTGAAGTATGTCTTCGCGTTAAAGCTACGGTTAAAAATGGCGGAGAAGATGCCTTTATGGTTGAAGTACAACAGGCGGGTGTATTTGCGTTAACTGATTTTGACGATGAGAAAAAAGATCAAGTACTTGGTGCATTTTGTCCAGGTCTTTTATATCCTTATGCCCGTGAAGTGGTAAGCGATTTGGTTTCAAAAGGTGGGTTCCCGCAATTGGTGCTTTCGCCCGTTAACTTTGATGCTATTTATGCTGAGTCTAAAGCTGTTCCGCAAGAAGAAAAGCACTAAGATTTAAGCGTAATTATGCGTTTTTGTGTAATAGGTGCCGGTTCCTGGGGTACGGCCCTGGCTATGTACTTAGCCAGTGTAAACCATGAGGTCTTATTGTATACCCACGATCACTTGCATGCTAAAGCCATGATAGCCCAGGGTGAAAACGCTGCGTATTTGCCAGGTATAGCTTTTCCTAAAAAGCTTCAAGTAGCCGAGCACCTTGATTTTAGCTGGAGTGATTATGTTATTTTGATCGCCGTACCTAGTTGTGCTTTTGTGTCTTGCGTTACGCAGTACAAAGATAAAATTGCAAAGGCGCAAGGTTTGGTATGGGCAACAAAGGGTTTATTATCCGATGCTGTATTTATTTCTGATTTTTTACAAGAAACCTTCTCTAAAAATTATCCCTGTGCCTTATTAAGTGGTCCAAGTTTTGCCAAAGAGGTGGCGCGTGCTGAGCCAACGCTTGTGGCGCTTGTGGGCGAGGATAGCGTTTTCTTAAATACCATGCAGCAGGCGTTTCATAGTGGGGTATTTCGTAGTTACGTATGTGATGATTGGATTGGGGCGCAATTAGGTGGTGCAATTAAAAACATTTATGCTATTGCGGTGGGTATGGCTGATGGTTTAGGCTTGGGTGCTAATGCTCGCGCGGCGCTGGTTACAAGGGCCTTGGCTGAAATGCGCCGTTTGGCTGAGAAAATGGGCGCAAAGGATGCAACGTTAATGGGTTTAACGGGTATCGGTGATTTAATTCTCACTTGCTCGGATAATCAATCGCGTAATCGTCGTTTTGGCTTATATTTGGGGCAGGGTTTAAGTATACAGGCAGCGCTTGAGAAGGTAGAGCAGGTGGTAGAGGGCTATGAGGCAGTGAAGCAGGCGATAGTCTTATCTGAGCGTGCTGGTGTGTCGATGCCTATTTTAGACCAGGTTCATCAGGTTTTGTATCATGGTCAAGGGGTGAAAGTCGCCTTAGATGCGCTGATGACGCGCAGCGTGGGACAAGAATAATGCGACTGATTATTTTTCTGTTACTTTTGCTGTGTGCATATGGTTTTTTGATGTTGTATGCCTATGTGATGGTCGATCGTCATTTGTATTTTCCACCCCAGGCATCGTTTCAAAAGCCTGATAATATGATAGAGATTCAAGTAGCAAAAGATGCCCATATCACGGCCTTATATTTTACGAGACCAGGTGCGCAAAAAACCATTATATACAGTCATGGTAACGCAGAGGATTTACATTACTTGCAGCAATTAGCGCCGCATATTCTTTCTCAAGGCTTTAATGTTTTATTATATGATTATGAAGGGTATGGTCATAGTTCTGGGAAGCCGTCACAAAAAGCATTGTATAGAGATGCTTTAGCGGCTTACGATTATATCCACAAGGAAAAACAAGTGCCTCAAGAGGATATCATCGTGATGGGCCATTCTTTGGGTTCGGCTGCAGCTTTGTATATGGGAGTGCATAGAGCACCAGCGAAAGTGGTATTGCTGAGTCCTTTTTTAAGTGTTTTTCGGGTTGTGACGTATGTGCCGCTATTGCCATTTGATTATTTTAATAATGCAAAACTGATTAAACAATTACATCGCCCTGTATCGATTATTCATGGCAGTGCTGACACTATTATCGCGCCCTATCATGCAAAGGTTTTATATCAATTGGCCAATGAGCCAAAATCTTTAGATATTATTGCAGGTGCCCATCATAATAATGTACTTGGCCAGTTGCGCGCCAGTTTTTGGAAGCAGCTACTGCAATAAATTGATTCGTTTATTATCTGCTCAGAAAATATAAATCAAACACAAAATATTACAATTTTAATATTTAATATTTACATATATTAAAAAGCTATTGAATTGTTTGTTTTTTCATGATAGCTTTGTTAGGTGATTTAGTATTTAAGCAGCCTAGGCAATGGCCGTGATTTCAAGTCTAACAGAAGGAGGTGTTTGATGTATGATGGAAGAGACACAGTTCCTGAGTGGGGCGCAGTAGCGCGTAACATTGATTTTGATAGCTATTCCTCTCAAAAGGATAAGCCAACAGATGCCTCAGCTCAAGAGGATGAGCCAACAGATGCCTCAGCTACTCCGCCAGGGCCTCTATTATCATCAGTCCCTCCAGCGACAACACAAGCCACAGCTACCCCATCCAGGAGTTCAGTTGGTCAAGCTGATCAGCTGGTAGGAGGTGAAGGCGAAGGATTTCAAGGTGATGGTGAAAGTGCTTTCGCTACTCCGCCAAGGCGTTCAGATAATTCAAGAGTGTGTAGAACAGCAGGTCCTAGATTACAAAGGTCCACAAGCACTCAAGAAAGCAGAGGTCGCTCAAATTCAGAAGATTTAGAAATTGACTCAGAGAACCTTGTTTACTTTTTGTCTGTTATTGCGACTCAAACTAAAGATGAAATCTACTTTTTTTCACCTGGCTTAGGGAGTCTTGCCACTAAATTTTTTTCTTTATTAGGTGATGAGTCTATAGAATCTTATGGAGAATATTTAACTACTATTCAAAACGATGTTGAACATCAACCTCTTTTTAATTTTGTTGAGGATGTGTTGGTCCGTATTGAGACTCAAGCTAAAGAGGAATTTAAATACATGCCTAAGTTTAAGGACCAATTTTCTACTGATTCACCATATTATTGTAGGGATTATTTTATTTCAAAGCTTAGTGGCGATGTGAGGCGCTTCAAAAGTGAGCTTTCTGCAATAGAGGATATTGGCGGTCGAAAAACAGCAAAGATAAGCTCACTAGTTAGTTTTCTAAAAGTTTGGGCTAGTACTATGCATGTTAGTATTACCTGTTTGAAATACGGGTCAGGTAGTTACAGTGAATTAGCACAGAGTATTGTAGATCAAACAATTAATAATTTAGATTATGGGGTCCATATCAATAAGTATAATTTTTTTAAAAGTTTGCTCCTAGAGAAGCTTAAAAATCTTGATATAAAGGTGGAGGGGCATTTAGTTTTTATAGAAAACGATTTTAAAGAAATACTTAAATCTCTTGATTTTGAAACCGAAGAAGGTCGATTGAAATTCAATAAGTACATGGAGGTATTAACACTTTTTTACCAAATGCAAAGCCCGTCATACAATTTTAAAGAAATTTTGCTAAAGCATTATAGTCAAGATGTTCAAGAGGGTCGATTTCTTAAAAAGCTAGATTCTCTTTTTGAAGATATTGATGGTCATCAGGCGGTGAAGTTTTTAAAATATTTTGCTCCTAAATGTTTTACAGGCATAGAGCTTAGCAAAGCTCATCTAAAAAGGGTTTCTATTATGCAAGAGTATTTCATGCCTTTGCTAGACTATGATGATAAGAATTATATCGATTTATATAGGCTAATCATTAACAAAAAAATGCCTTTCAACAACTGTTCATTAAGGGGCGGTTTTATTATCCCGATGCATAAACATTTTATAAATTTGTTCCTAGATAAACTAAAATTGGATTTACGAGAAGATGGTTTTTATGATGAATTTGGCAAAATGCTTGAGTCTTTAGACTTTGGGGAAGATAATGATCTTCTTATCTTTAAAAGGTATATAAATCTGCTAAATAGTTTTTATCAATTGAGATCTGATCCAGGTTGTTTAGACATTAAAGAAATTTTACGAAAGCCCATAGCAATAGTTGATCTTGAGAAAGAGCAAACATTTCTTTTTTGGCTAGATACGCTATTTTCTCATGGAGATTTCGAAACATTCTGGAAGTTTTTGAAATATTTTGTGCCTGAGATTAATGATTCTATGGCTAGTTCAAGTTCGGATTTCAGCAGTGACATTGATCGAGTAAATTTTGTAAAAAGATGTCTTCCTGGTGCTCATTCTGGTAAAGAAAATTTGCTTTTTTCTCTTCTAAAGGGAGAGCATGTATTGGATGCGGATGCGGATGCTTATGACTGGCTAGAGGAAGCGATTGTCGATTATCTTCATGATCAAAAACAGTCGAGCTTAATCTCATTTGTTCATGTTAACGCTCGTCATCGCCCAGATTATTTTTTCCCACTTCTTTTCGGTTGTTTGCCAGAGAACTTTGGAAAGGAATATAATGACACGATAATGTCTAATGATCATATTATTCCTGCTGATATAATGATGCATGAACTTTCTTATCATATTCAAGAAATACAAAACAGATATGGCCCCTGCTGGGAAAAGTTTTTTAACGATTCTTTAAAAGAGGGTGAAGAGGATGCTGAAAACAAAAGCAACTTAGTTCGAAGATATTTTGTGGAAATGCTGTGGCAGGATCCAGCCATAAAAGATGATATGGACCTTTATAAAAATAACATCATGGAAGTAAAAAGTCCAGATGCTAAGGATTTTAACGATTACCAATTTCTAGATGCATACTGGCATGCATTTTTTCTAAGGATAATCGATTTAGAAGACAGTATAGATAAACCTGTAGCCATGCGCCTCTACTATTACTATTATCAGCTGCAGCCACAACGAATTGACGAGTTGCTCCGTTGTAATGGGCATATAGAGTCTGCATTTTTAGATGAATTGCAAAGTATTGTTGATGTTAAGCACTATGTTAGTCAAAGCCCTGAATATACCTTTGTTAGCCAGCTAAGAGAAGCTTCTGAAGAGGAAAAAATAGGTGCGTTGAAAAAATTGGTCCTAGAGGGGGGGCTTTCAACGGGTATTGGTGGAAGGAATATGGCAGGCCATTTGCTTAAAGTGCTTGTGAAAAGAGATCCTTTTAAATTAAGCGAAAAATTGCTCAGCGATAGAGAGTTTATAAAAAGCCTTTGTTTGCCAATCATAGATGAGCTTGAAAAATTAGAAAATAATAAAGAGCTGTACACGAGTCGGCTTTTTGATATCTGTAAGCAGGTCTTTGGGTGTAGCCATTGGAGTGAAAGTGAAGAGGTTTCTTCTTGCTTTTTAAAGATTGCTAAAGGGGATTTTCTTGAAAACCTAGAGCTCTACAGCGTTTTTGAGCTTATTTTTTCAGATTTTTCCTTTTGCAAAGACGGTTCGGAGCAAAAGCTTACCTTGGAGGATTTTACTAAGGGAAATCTGCACGAACTCCTTTACCAAGACCAGTCAGGTGGGCCTATCGATGATCGCTTGAGTAGGCTTAAACTATTAGCGGAAAAAAATGGGCAAGACTATGATTGCTGCCTGGATTGGTCTGGTTGTGGAGACGCTATTAAGCCCCAAGACGATGAGCAAGAATGGGACTTGAAGGATTCCATGATTAAATTTTTAAAGTGTTATTCGGGTACTTTTAAATTTTCAGACAATTTGCGGGAAGCTTTTAATCATCAACAACATGAGCAACCGGTTTTACTAGATTGTTTGGATAGGCAAGAAAAAAAAGTGTTGTTAGATTTGGTAATAATGCCTTTAGAAGGGAGGTGGGCGTACATATGTCCAAAAAAATTTTCTGATGAGGAATGTAAGGTTGGTAAAGCGCTCTTTAGCTATATTCCTGTAATACCTCAAGTTAGTGAGGAAACTTTGAAGAGTTTTATTCGCAAGGTTACAAGTACTTCCAGTAATAAAAAAGACGTTCAACAAATTTGGCATGGGGTTCGGCCATACTCGGATAAGGTAAATATTTCTAGCGAACAACAAATAAACTTAACGATGTTGTTGAGCCACATGGGTTGCCCTGGATTGATCAATAGTGGTAAAAAAGAGATATCTTCTAGCTTTTTATTTGACTTTCTTTGGCAGCTTGCAAACAATATGGAACCAGATGAATTTGATAACTCTCAAGACCATATTTGGCCAATTCACCCGGGTTCTGGGAGTGATGAGTCTAAAGAAGAAAACAAAAAGATGATTATGGCTATGGCTATGGCAAAAAAAAGAGATTCTAATAATAAGTGGTTTTGTATGCTTGGAAATGACTTTTACAAAGAACCAAAGATTAGTGAGCTTGGTGGATTTTTAAATAGCTCATATTCTTATAGCTACGTGGAATGTTTATTACATCTCAAAAATGAAAGGGGGCGTTTAAGCGCTGATTTTGATGGATATCAAGCTTCGCAGATCGCCGCTGCAACTGGATTTGGAGATGGTCATCTTGTACCAAAATCGCAACCTATCACCATTGATTATGAACAAAAGCCAAAGGATGTTTATTTGCTTTATCTGGCTCAGGGAATGCCTAGTAATTTGCTTAAGGAAATAATTGAAAGAGATATTGTTTTAGAGGATTGCTCAGCCTAATTGTGTAGGTATTTTATTCATGTTGACGCTATATTAGGTATTTGTATCTAAAGAACTTGATATGCTAACCAAACTATGGTATTTTGATTTTAGTATAGATTATTGTAGTATATTTATTTGTAACATTTGGAGTTTTGAAGTAAAGATTATTAACAAGTAACTTGGTGTAAAATGGCATAAACACAAACCGATTAACTTTCATTTTGTGAATATGCAGGGAAGCAAAAAACAACGCATGATGCGTTCAAAGTGGAGTGTTGGTATGTATTTGAAAGACTTTTTAGATTCTTTAAGGCGACACCTTTATTCGCTTATTCCCCTAGAATCGCTCAATGCTGCCCGTGACAACATAATCTTTGACGTTTTTGCTGATCATGCAGCAATTAATGCAGATCTAACTTCATCAATTTTAGATTCACCTGATGACAATGATCCTAGATTATCAAAAAAGCTAAACAAGTTTACCTTTTCTGGTTTAGAGACTCTCTCTCAAGAAGATGCATTATGGCTTGTTGATAATATTTTATCAAGCTATAACAAGTTAAAGTCTACCCAGACTTTTAGTGGAAGGAGCGCATCTGATAGTTTTATGAAACAACTAAAAGAAGGCTTAAAGTCCGATTGTAAAGTGCAGCAAAAAAAAACCATGGCTAAGCTTATTGGGTTTGTCAGGCGCGGGCATTTGAAAGAGCCTGGATACTTTGGTAAAAAGCAGGGCTTGACTTTACATAAAGCCGTTATGAATGCGCTTGATGCAAAGAATAAAGAAGAGGTGTCTGGCGGTCTAAAAAAAACCACACAATACAGGTCAAGATTCACCGTTTCGTGTCTAATTGATAGTTACGTAACAAGCAATCCATGTAATCAGATTGAAAGCATTTCTAAGGTTCCTGGGTTTTGGGTATATGTGGTTGATTATATAAAACACAAAGTTGTTCTGGATGAGAAGGTAGACAACTTAGATGAAGCTCTTAAAGAGTTGGACTCATACTATAGGGAACCACTGGCTAGCCTAGATAAACTTATACAGAAATACTCAAGTTTTAAGTTAGACAAAAAGTATGTAAAATTCTTTAAGCAGATAAAAAAGCGATTAAACGATAAAAATAGTTGGGCAATAGCTAAACGAACACATTACGAATATTCCCAAGAGCAGCCTCCTCCATTCACTGAAGATGATAGGGCCGTTCAGTTTCGGGATCAGTTCAAAGAAAATTTTGAGTCATGGTGTAAGGATAAACCTCAAGGAATACCTATTCAATTCTCAGACGAACTTTTCCAGCAGTGGTTCAAGGAAAATATTGATAAAACACACAGTTGTAGGCAAAATGAAGATGTTCAAGCAATTTTTAAAACTCTTTATGTTTATCTAGATAAAAGTAGCAAATGCGAGAGCATTAAGCAACAAATTCAGGCCCAGCTTAATGTTATTTCTGGTAAACTATTTCTCCCCACTATGCTTTCATGCAAAGACATGCGTAACGATCTGGAAACTCTAGAGAAGTCTAAAGCTGAAATAAATACGCTTTGTGATGAAATTAAAGAAAGCCTTTATAAACAAGATTTTATAAATAAAACATGGGTATCGGGATTCCCTGTTTTGTCAAAGGCGCAATCAGATCCATTGGAAGCCCTTAAAGGCTATAAAAAAGAGATAGACAGTTATGAGCCATTGATAGACGAAGTAAACTTAGAGGAATGTACAAGTTATGATATGTTTACAGTTATTGAAGCTCATGCAAACGACACTATACACCATCAGGGTTTTGATCAGATAGAAGAAATCTTGCTTGGCTATGCGTTGCCTATGGATCAGACATCGCAAGAAGTAAATGTATGTCAGGTGAAAGAGGCTGCTTTAGGATTTCTTATGGAAAAAGCTAACGCGGATAGAATGCAAGAAAAATCAAATAAAGAACAATACTTTAAGTATCATCTTGGGCGTTTAGAAAAACTACAATTGGGTAAAGTATTAACCAACCATGACAAGTTTTGTTTTAAGGGTTTAGTTGAAAAGCTTCCTAACCCTATGAAAGTGAAAATGGTAGCTATGTGTTTGATCGATGATCGGTTTGCAAGTTTGGCGAAGATGTGCAACATTAGGGTTGATGAAATAGTAGGCAGTATGGCCAAAAATAAATCTCATCTTTACAAAAGATTGTATGATTGCCGTGGTTTGGCGCAAGATATTTTCAAAAATTCAAAAAACCTTGAGGCATTTCTTATGGGTGATTCTCCCAAAGGCATCGATCTCAACAAACTTGAGTTGTATAGTGAGTCTAAACTTACTCATATATGCCCATATACACATAGAAAACCAGAGTCTGATGATGCCTTTGCAAAAGGAGTTATTTTTGGTTTTATAGCAAGAAGAGAGGTTTTGGATTATTTTAGGTTATCAGGCTTGGGTGAGTATTCTGATTTAGAGGTTTTGATCACTGAAACATACAATAAAAATAAAGGGAGCTCATCTTTTATGGTTGCAGCTTCACCGTCGTCGAAGTTTTCATCATTGTTCTCAAGTGAATCTTTAGGCACTATTAAAGAAATTTTTAATGCTCAAGATCCCATCTATGCTCTGTTGCAGTCTATTTATAAAGCGAAAGAAAAGAAGCAAGAAAATCGCGGTGTTTTGGATCGTACATTAATAGATCTGCTTGAGCCTCATGATGATAAAAAACATATTGGAGATGATCATTCTAGTTCAGTTGAGCCTCATACGCCGAAAAAATGTAGTGCACCATTCTATTTTCGAGCGGAAGCACTAAGCCCCGGTGCAGCTCCACCCCATAGAGAAGCATGTCTCACATAATATAAAGCCTTGCTATGACGATTTCCATATGATACTTTGTTTAGATTATAATAAAAATAAACTTGGGTTATTCTGTTTTTAATTTGTGGGTTTTTTCCGTGGCAGATAATCGTTCTTATTGACGTGTTTTTTATGGTCATAGTAAATAATAACGCATAAGGGGGTATGGGATATGAGTCTTTCTCAGCAGCAACAAAACACTTTTATAGAAAATTTAAAGAATCAAATTGAAAATTTAAAGAATGCCAAGGAAGCATCTCTTGATATGAGTGCTTTGTTAGAAGATGCAAAAGTATTGGCAGATTTTATTAATCATCCAAATACCTCCTTGCCAAAAACCTTTATGGATAATCTTTTTTCTATGATTTCACAGATGCAAAGGCACTTGCTTTACAACGTTTTATGTATGCAGTTGGTATACCGTCAGCAATATAAATCTATTTTGTCTATGTTGGATGCGGATGCTTATCGTCTTGAGCAAGTAAAAGATTTTTTTCTTGTAACGCATGCTTTTCGTTTTTTTGGTAATTTCTTAGTTACTAATGTTGAATATGCTTGGTCAGAATTAAGAAAAGATATTTTTTCTAGCAAGCTTGATTCTATAGAATTATTGAATTTTTTTATGCACCATGAGTTAAGCTCTCCTAGTATGAATGGGCCAACTCATTTGGTTAAGATATATTGCTTAAAACGTTTTTTAGATTTAGCAAAAATTTCACTTGAGAGGGGTTATGGTCAGCAGATCGGCTATATATGTGATCATGTTCGCCGTGCCTTAGCGGTTTATCATGATAAAAGGTTCAATGATTTGTTAGGGCGTAAGCCTCATTTTGATTATCATCTGGAATTGGCCTCCATAGATCTTAGGCGCATATTTACCAATGCAAAAGAGTGCTATCAAGCAGAAAGTTTTTTTTCGACTAAAGCTTCATTGGGCTTTTATCAACAGATGCAAAATTTATCTGATGATGAGGATGATCAATTTCGTAATGCTTTTCTCAACTGTATATGGCGCGGTAAAATAGGGGATGGTGTGCTTGCACTTCCTTGGGGTAGACGTTTTGTTAAGGCTATGCGTGAGCAATTGCATGGTTTAAATTTTGATCGTGATTGGTCAAGGTTAGATCGTATATATTTTTTTTCCACTTTATGGTTTTATGAGGGCATGAGTATAATAGAGTCTGGTGATTTTATAAAATATAAAAAAGACGAGCGCATTCGTGCATTATATAGGCTGGCACAAAATGTTCTTATTTCTTATTCTGCAAACGTAAAGACAAGATATGGTGCAAATACTTACCCAGGGCTAATCGACTTGTTAGACCATTCTATTGCTAGATTGAGGTGGTCTTTTGATAGAAGGCAAAGCGACTTAGAGCGGACTTTTGCTCAAGATCTTACTCAACTGCGCGAAGGAATAGCGCAAGTCAAACGTCCTTTCTGGGAGTATTCTGGGTTTATAGTGCAGGACCTTAAGAAGCTTGAGGCTTTATGGAAGGCTACTTTAAGGATGCCGGAGGTGGTGCAAGATGAGCCAAAACCACCTATAGAATTCGTAGCAGATTATCCAGTGCCGGATGGCTTTTATGCCGAATGTGATAAGGTGGATGATTATTCTCATAAGCTTGATATCTATGATAATGATATTGATGTCCAGGACATTTACATACTGATATATTCTAGTTTTTGGTCTGAAGTTTTAGACTGTTATAATAAGGGTGGCAATCGATCTGTTGAGCTGCAAAGTAATTGGTTAAGTTTCACCTTAGATGATACCGATATTAAGCAGAAGCTTAGGGATTGTGTGAAAATGCTTAATGATGGTTTGGATGAGAATAAATGTTGCGGAACATTTTTATCGAATGTCAAAAAGAAAATAAACCAGTATAGGGTGGCTATTGAAGTATGCAAAAATATGGGTATTGGATTAGATTTAAGTAGTGAAAATGCAATAGGTGCCCATGTTGTTTCTACATCTGTGGAAAGTGAAGAGGCCTCAGGTGAAGTGGAAGCTCAAGTGGCTTCTCAAAGGCATAAGCGTAAGATCGGGGCAGCTGACCCTGCTGTGAATTTGCTTTCTAGAAGGGTGCTTGCGCGACCTGTTAGGGGTGTAAGGGAGCATCGATTAAGTCTTGGTGTGCCCGAAGCAAGTTCGAGTCCTAGTTCAACAATTGCGCAACATGGTGAAATACAAAGTCCCTCACTTTATCAAAGAAGTGGCTCTTTTACTGCTGGATATGAAAGCCCTGATTCACGTAAATCGCCAAGGTTGTACATAAATCAGACAGCGGGTGCTTTTTTTACAGCAAGTGAGTTTCCAGGTGATACAACTGTTATAAATGCCCTTGATCCAAGTGCTGACAAATATGAAAGCCATGATAAATAAGTATATCTTTAGAGTTGTGCTGTTTTTTGGTGAAAAATAAGCCTTGCACTATGGGTGGAATTATTATAGAGTAAATTTGCGGTTAAAAATTTATAAAATGTTTTTATTATTGAGGGGTAAGAAAATACATTTTTATTGTGTAATTGATATACGGACAAAATCATAAGTATCAAGAAGATACTTTTTCGGCAAGGAGGCTGAGATGGATTCAAAATGCTCATCAGAAGACCGACTACAAGCCGTTGATAAGCAAAACATTGACAAGTGGTTATCGGGTTTGGCTGAAGTTGTTAAAAGTCTGGACAAGGGCGCGAAAAATAGGATTAAAAAATCTTTTGACCCAAAGAGTGGCGATACGGTTGCTAGACATGGTGCGTGCTTTGATGTGTTTGGAAAGAATATAGTTATAAGTCTGCCTTACGTTGCGAATAAAATCGAATCGAAGTTAAAGAGTATACTCACTGAGTGCAGTGGTATAGATCTCGTGGGAGGTGAAAGGCCTGAAATTTTTAGCAAAAATAAAAATATTAAAGACTGCTTGGATGAGCTAGCTCTTGAAATACATTCGAGCTTACTTAAATGTATTGTAAATAGGGAACAATTATCTAAGCCATTCCAAGAATTCTTTGAGCATTTGGAACTAGACTTTAAGGTTGAGGATGCTATTCATATTGCAGGAGGTTTATTTCACATTCTTGAACCGCCTAAATTTGTTGATCCTTCTAGTCAGCAAGGGCATGTCTATGAAAAAATTAAAATCTTTGTTCACATGTGGCTAGCAGTAGATAAGTATAAGAGACGTTTATCAAAAGAATCTTCGACTTCAGACTGGGTTGGTTTTATAAAATGGTGTAGGGATTTTTATTCCAATTTTGGGTTTGAAATCAATCTTGAAGAGATTTTCATTAAACACTTAGATTCTGTTTCATTAGGTCAAAGTATAGATATTGCGGTAGAGTTGGTTGATAAAGGCGTAAGTGAAGATGAGGTTTTAGCTACACTTTCTCATCGAGAAGATTTAATGGATGAAAGCAAGCTAAAAGAAGCGCAAATAAAAATTGCAGCGCAGCTTCATCTAGATAGTTCACTTGAAATTCCTGAGTTAGCACAGGCAATAGCGGACTTAACTTATAAGAATAAATTAAAACAATTCAAAGATGATAAAATGGTTTACGACAACACATATTCAAAGGTTGATGAAGCGTATAAAAAATTACAGAATAACATACGAGATAAAACACAAGAAATATATACAAAGAAAAAAAGTGCACAATGGTTTGGGTGGTGGAAAAAAGAAAGTAATAAAGCCTTAGAAAACTGGCACAATTTAGAAGCTGATTGTAAGCTGCGGGTGCATTCTACCCTATCCAGGAGTTATGATTTAGCGCGTATCATCTTTGGTTTAGATTTTATTGGCAAGGCTACGCTACAACCTATGCTTGATCGGGTATTAAAAGCGTATAAGAGTGAAAACCCTTCATATTGGGGAAATAATCAATCAACAGCTGCCGTAGAGCGTTGGGCTTCAGTTCTTGACCGTGATGAGGAAGGTGAATCTGAGGTTCGCGGTGAAATTAAAAGTTTTTTAAACCAAGGATATCTGAAGGAAGGTGAAATCTATGGAGTGCATGGTGCTAGATTGCATGAGATTTTTGTTAAAGAGCTAAATCAAGACTGTATACGTGCATTAGAGGATGAGATAAAAAAACAAAAAGATTATTTAGGAGAGTTAAGAACAGGTCATGCTTGTAAGCAAGCTAATATTTACAATGAAAAGAATAGGATTGGGCCTGTCAGTAAATTGTTAGAGGGAGAGATAGAGCTTGAAGCTTCAATTATTAAGTCTAGGAGAAAGCAAGCCACAATAAAAGCTGAAAAAACTGAAAAAGCTAAAAGAAAAGAAATGGCCAATATAGTAGCTCAAAAACCATTGGCGGTAAATGCACAAGTTCAGATGAGACCCCACATAGAGACGCCTAAAGTGCTTAGATCATCTAATGTATTTTCTCCACAACAACAAGAGCCTGAGGGTTCTCCTCAAGAATCTGGGGGTATTACACAAGGATCTAAGCGTAAGCCATTTAGACCTCAAGATTTGAATAAACGAACTTCTCCTAATTGCCCTAAAACGCCGCCCCGTCATTCTAAAACGTTTGGGGATTGTTTGTTGGGTGCTCCATATGGCTCTTCTCTTGAGAAATCGCCAGATCGATTGCTTCGTGTTCAATAAGTTGGGTGTGTGTTGTATCTAGCGTCTTAGCCGTGCTTGCAAATATCATGGATAGTTTGCTACGTTATTTAAAGATCATTATTAATTCGTATTTATCAAGTTGCCGGAAAAGCTAATTCCATATTTTTTACATTTGGCATGCAATGGGCTTATGCTATAAAGTCCGCAATTTTCTGCATTATATCATTATTTTATTTTCTTTATTGAATAGTTTTTTATCATTTTTTGGCTATTTTAAACAATGTGATAAAATCGTGATCTTGGGGGTGTTTTTCAGGTGGTTTTATGCTAAAGTATGAATGCTGAAATAACAGTAATTAATTGTTACACACATGGAGAGGTCTTAATGACGCTTGATGAAGCTCTGGATAATTTTAATGCCATCGTATCTAATGGCATAGCTTTTGCCGAAGCTGCTTCAGCTGGTATTCAAGTTCGTGCATTAAAAGAACTCTCTCCCAGTAAAGCGCTGCTTCAGGCGTTAAATTTAGATAAGGAATTTGTACAGCTAGTAGCATATTCAGAGTGTATCGCAAAAATATCTTCCTTTCCTGAAGAAACTCCTGATATAGCAGACTTGCATCGAGTGCTTTGTGATCAAAACATGCGCTTAGATGAAAGAGAAGATATCATTTCCCCGGGATCCACAGGAGATGAGACTAGCATTGGTTCAAGGCCTGTTGCATCAGGTTTTAAGCCAGTTAAAACGGCGCACAACGCAAATACACCTTCCTTTTCTGTTGATACCGATAGTAGAGCCTTTCGTCGCATAATCTTAGATCAAGGAGAAGATACTGCTTTCCCGGAATCCACAGAAGGTGAGACTAGCAGTGATTTTGTGCCTATTGCACCTGATGTTAAGCGCGTTAACTTGAAAAGTTGGAGTGTGGTTCCAACTGATGATGAATGGGACTATAAATCAAACGAATTAGCTCGGTTGAATTTCAGCTCACGAATAGTCGAAATTATAGGCAAGTGTAGCAATACTACTGTTCGTAATTTTTTTATGTATCAATGGCAAGAGCTACTTCGCTTAGATGAAGATCTATGCAATCATGTAATAGGACTTGTAGATACAATGGTCGTTGGTTTTATGCGGAAGTTTTTAACAAAACTAAAATTTTCCTTTATCCAGGAAGATTTTTTATCCACCAAACATCTAATCGATTGGAATGATTTTCTTGAAAGTGCTTGGGTAAAATATACTCAAAAAAAGACACCTGGTACCCTTTCTAAAAGAACAAAAGAAGCTTGGTTTAAACATCTTGATTCTGGTGATGAGCAATTAAAAAAAAGAACGATTGAAAATATTATCTCTGTTCTTAGAAAAGCATACATAAAGCCTGATAAAGGTCTTGTTTTCGCTATATCTCTAAGAGAAACCTTAATCGAAAAGATACCTGCTCTTGCATATGCACTAGAAATAAATACAGTTGATTTATTAGACCCTAAAGCATTCTTAAAATCTCATGCACTCCAGGTGCTTAAAAAAGCAAGGCATGAATATAAAGCAAAAAGAGGTATTATCAAAGCCTATCTATCTTATTCGCTAACATTTTGTAAAAGTTGCGAGTCTTTCATAAAAGATAATGATATGCAAAAGGCCTATGATCTTATGCAAAGAGCTATACTTTATGGTTCTTTAAAGCCATATTCCAGCTGGTTTGGCCAATCTGGAGAGAATTTTGCCAAACTGTTAGCGCAACAGGTAAGATTTATGCAAAAACCTGAGGAAAAAGACTATGATTCTGCAGTGTGGTGGTTTTTAAATTTCTCTTTAAAGCTAAAGCTTTATAAGGCTTCTGATAACAGTGAACTAGTAGCATTCTTAAAAATGTATACACAAAAGCTTGGATATGATATTGAATTAGATAAGGGTATGTCTGTTCAAGAGATTAAAGCTGAAGTGAATAAGGTTCTTGGAGCCAAAAAGTATCCCTCTAAAAGAAATAATTCAAGAATTACAAGGCTGGAAGACTTTATTGATCAATCATTTGATGTTTGTGATAAAAGCATTCACGTTGATGTAACTAGATCTAAAGTTATAGAAGAGCAATTATCAATTCTTACCAGTAAAGCTTTTGATCTAACTGATAAACATGAATATTACGTAATTGAAACACTCAAAAATCTTTTCGATGATCAAGGCTTAAATGGCATAAGATTAGTTCTTTTTGATGCGTATAATGAGTTTTTTAAATGTGCAAGTTCATCCAATGATGACAATCTGAATAAATTACAAGAACTCATAAAATTTTTGAGTCTGGAGTCATTTTCTGATGCTCATTATGATCAACTATCAAAAGTATCTTGGGTAAAAAATTATTTTGTTGAGATGAAACTTGACATCGATGATCGTATTTGCAAGACAAGTTCTTTAAATGCCCCAATTATTGATAATTCTAATTTCTTTCGTGAACAAGTAGACCTTATTTTTGCATCTATTAAAGATTTTATGCCAAAAGAATATATGGTATCCAAAGGTGTCCATCTTATTGAAATGTCTAAAGATCATCTTCTTCCATGGCTCTTTAGTCAGCTTCAAAATCTTGCTAGTGATCCTAATTTTACTATGAAGAAAGCTACTGTTCTAGAGTTAGTATATGAAGCATGTCAAGATGAGCTGGAGATAAAGATCCTAGATGAAAAAAGACTAGCTTTGAAGCGTGCAATTGAAATACTTGTGCATAATTCCGATAGTTACTCTCATTCCAGGTCAAAGTCTAAAAAGGATGAAATTGTACGTGAACAAGGCGACGAGATCGACAAGATTATGCTTCCTGATGATATTGCTCAATTAGAATCTGAGAAAAAACAAGAGCTATGGGAAATAATTGGTCAAAGAGAGAGCGCCTTGGTTAACAAAATTGATGTCCTGCCGCCCTCTCTTTTAGATTTCGTTTTATATGAAAGTCAGACTACTGTGATTAAGTTTAATTCTATCAGACAAGTTGGTTTTGACCACTCTCTGTGTGAGTTAGAAACGCTTTGTACTGTGTATAAAAATCTTTACTCTTTAGATCGCCTTCTTAAGACTATTCAAGATCTTCAAGAACTCAAATGGGACAGGCAAAAGACCATTGGCGATGAAGTCGTTACCAAAACTATTAAAAGCTTTTCAACGGTTTCTTCAGACAAGCATGAGTATTGTTTAAGTACCTTAGAAAATGTAATTCTTAAACTAAAAGTAGATATAGCTATTAAAGATATTGTTGCTGGGTTGGAAACGTTTAATAATCCTAGATATAACGATACTTTTTTACATAAATTAGATTCTGCATATCATGAATATTGGCTAGTCCCTCAGGAAGAAAAAACTTCTCAATGTGGAGGGGTTCAGGAATTAAACGAGAAATACAATTGGATAGATCTTTTTGATAGCCTGAAAAACTTCATTCACATTGATGAAGAGGAAAAGAATGGCAAATACCTTTTTCAAGTGTTCAAAGATTTCTTTGATGGATCTCAGGGCATAGATTACATAGTAGAAATTTCCATTGTCAAGCCAACTAAAGAATTATTGCAGCCATTATATGATGCAGTATCTCAAGTACAAGTGGCCAAAGAAAGGTTTAATTTGTCGCCAGATGATACCTGCCCCGATAAGAAAGTGTTTACTTCGTTTGAGGATGTTTGTGAATTTTTTGAGACAAGAAAAGGGATAGGATGCTTTTTAGGTTGGCTTCAAGCAAGTAAAGAGACGATTGACACAGTAAATGCAAATCAATCAAGGTCTCCTTCCCCTAGTAGCAGACCTAACTTCCCGCGTTCTTATTCTGTTGATTCGATAAGATACAAATACAATGACCGTCAGAGAGTACAAAGCTCAGGGGATTTGAAAGAGTTATCAGCTTCAAGCACTCCTGGGTCAGATGTACTTGCGCCAAAAGAAACATCTGCGTTATCACCATATACGTGTCAGGGTGAACGAGCTCGCGATAAAGATAGGTCGCAATCAGAATCTCTTTCTCTTATAAGGGGACTGCGTGGTTCAATAGTACATCGAGAACAAATTTCAGGAGTATCTTCGCATCAAACGCCTGGTTGAGCATCACTATCAGCTCAAATAACTCCTGGTGGTCCTTAGTTTTATCAAGTGCAGTTAAACGTATCTAGCCAACACCACCATAAATGCTTATACTAGCGATACTTTATGATCTTTTATTGTTTTTCTATAAGACAGTCATATGAATAGTAGTCCTGAAGCCAAGTGTTTAGCGAAGTCTCTTGCGGCCAAGCTTGGGCCTTTACAGGCATTGAGTATTATTTTGGCATGTTTGATTGCCTTTTTAACGGTGGTGCAGAGTTTTTTTTTAGCACAGCTTGTTGCTAGTTGGTTTGGGATGCCGCTAGGGCGTTTTTCTTTTACGGATATCTTGATGCTGATTGCTGGCTGTGTTTTTTTAAGGGCGCTGTTGCAGGCATGTAAAGACTATTATGCGCCATTGGCCTATAAAAAAGTGGCCGATACCTTACGCGCCAAATTAAGGACCCACATGATGCAAATGGGTCCGGTGGGTTTAGAGGCTTATGCTGAGCATGCCAAGCTTGCCACGACTTGTCTTGATGGGGTAGCCCAGTTAAAAGATTATTACAGTTATTATTTGCCGCAAACCAAAATCATGCTATGGGTTCCTATGGCGATTGCGATGGTGGTTTTTTTAATAAGTCCTTTGGTGGCGGTGGCGATGCTTGTTAGTTTTTTATTGATTCCGGTTTTTATGGCCTTGGTGGGCAAAAAGGCTAAGCGATTAAATCAGGAGAGTTTTACTTTTTTAAAGCGCAGCAGTGGGGCTTTTTATGATATTTTGCGTGGTTTATTAACCTTAACTGTCTATAACCAAGCGCATTTACAGCAGCGGCGCATTGCACGGGTTTCAAGTGGATATAGAGTAAAGATTATGCAGGTTTTGCGGGTTGCTTTTTTATCTTCTGCGGTATTAGATTTTTTCTCAAGCATGTGTGTGGCGGCGGTGGCTATTTATGTTGGTTTGGCTTTGCATCATCAGTTTCAGGTGCATGCTTGGTGGGGTTTATCTTTGGCGACGGGTTTATGGTTAATTTTATTAGCGGGTGAATTTTATCAGCCTTTGCGTGATTTTGCGCGATTTTATCATGCTAAGGCATCGGCGATGGCGGCGCTTGAGGATATTGCTGCCTTATTAAAGGCGCCTTTATGTGTTGAGCCTGTGGCTGATGAGGCTTTGGAGCTTGATGATGCAGCGGGGTATGATATTGCATTTAAGGATGTAACTTTTAGGTATGTGGGGCGTAAATCAGTGGTTTTTGAAGATCTTAATTTTACGATTAAGGCAAAGGAGACGGTAGCGATTGTTGGTGCTAGTGGCGCTGGTAAGACAAGCATTTTGCGTTTACTTTTAAAGCTTATTGCGCCATGTTCTGGGCACATTTATCTTCAGGATCTTCCATTAGATCAAATCAAGCAAAGCAGTTTATATGCTAGGGTGGCGTATTTAGAACAAAATCCTAAGATTCCGCCCGGAACGGTTATGGAGTATTTATCTTTAGCGCGCGAGGGGGTTTGTGCCAAAGATTGTATTGAGGTTTTAAATCAAGTGATGTTGGGTTCTTGGTTAAAAGCGCAGCCTTTGGGTTTAGACACGGTGATTGGTGAGGGCGGCATGGGTTTATCTGGTGGTCAGGCGCAGCGTTTAGCATTAGCATTTTTATATTTAAAAAATCCGGCACTTATTTTACTTGATGAGCCAAGTGCTGGTCTTGATCTTGCCACTAAGGAGATATTGTTAGCATTTTTAAAGAATTATGCAAAGGATCGTACGGTGATTATGCTTTCTCATCATACGCAGGAGATGGTTTTGGCCGATAGAATTCTTTTTCTTGGTCCAGATGGCAAGCTTCAAACCGGAACTTATCAGGCCTTACTTGAGCATGAAGCTTTTGTGGCTTGTTGTAAGGCCGATAAGGAGCGGATGGATGTTTAAACAGTATGCATGGCCATTGATACGACAATTATTGCAAGCGCACAAGGGCAAGGTTTTTTTATGTGCCTTGGTGATGTTATTGTTGGTCTTAGCTTCGGTAGGTTTAATGGCGGCGGCGGGTTTATACTTTGCATTTGGTGCTGGGGGTGCATTGGTTTTGGTCTCGATATTGGCTGCGGCATGGCTGATTCGTTTTTCTGCGATTTTAAAAATTGTAGCTGCGTATATTCAAAATATGCTCAGTCATCGCATCATTTTTGATGTACTTTGTGATTTACGTTTATGGTTTTACCGGCGTTTATTGCCGTTTTCGCCTTTAGAGTGGCGTTGGCTTGGTAGTGCCGATTTATTAAATCGGGTATTGGCTGACATTAATGCTTTAGATCATCTTTTTATTCGTTTTGTGATGCCGGTGGTGACGGCTTTGATGGCGTTTGTGGTGTTTGGTATATTGTGTGGTGTATTGCATTTTGCATATGGCTGGTTTGTGATCTTGCCTTTATTATTTTTAGTGGTGGTATTGTGTCGGATAAGCTGGCGCTATGCGTATGAGCTTTCGGCTCAAAGTGCGCGGCAGATGCAGCAGTTGCGCAAGGAATTTTTATCTTTATTAGATTATTTAATGGTATGGTTGATGTCGGGCACAAGCTACACCAAGGCCGATCAATTACAGGATCTAGAGGCACGTTTATGGGTTTTAGAGCGGCGTTTAGATTTATTACAGGCATTGGTGCAGGCTATGTTGTTGATGCTTATGGGTGGCGTTTTGCTGGGTTTATTATATGCACTTGAAGCTAGTTTGCTTGCTAAGGCATTAGTGCCGGCGGGGGCATTAGTTTTATTGATGGTTTATTTGGTATTGCCGCCTTTTTTATTACCTTTGCCGCTGGCGTTTTGTGGTTTAGGTAAGACCTTGGTTAGTGCAAAGCGGGTGATGGCGGTGGATGAGGGTTTGGTTCCATTTACTGGGGCTGGTGCTATAAACGAGCATACAGATAAGACAGCAGTAGGCGCACCAAAGTCAAAAGATTCAAAAGCGTCACCAGGTTCACAATCCTTAGCCGATGCTCTGCCGGCTAGGACGGGCTTCTTTCGGCATGGAGATATTGTGTTCAAGGATGTATCGTATGGGTATAGGCAATCGGGTGCACAGGTCTTAGATGGTTTGAGCATGCATATTGCTGCGGGGCAAAAGTGTTTAATCACTGCTCCTAGTGGTTCGGGCAAGAGTACTTTATTGAACATCCTAGCGCAATTAATTCCGTATTCTAAGGGAAGTATAACTATTTCGGGGCAGGAGATTGCTGACATTTCGCTTGAGGATTATCGTTGTGGTGTTGGATATCAGACGCAATCGAGTCATTTATTTAACCGTTCTATTTTAAGTAATATTACTTTGGGGCAGCGTTATACACGCCGTCATATACACGAGGTTTTAGCAAAATTTGGATTAGCAGATTGGCTTAAGGGTTTACCGGAGGGTTTAAATACCTTTGTTGGGGATGCTGGGGCGCGGGTTTCTGGTGGGCAGCGGCGTCGTTTAGATTTAGTGCGGCTGTATTTAAGTCAAAAGTCTATATTATTATTGGATGAACCTTTTGAGGGGCTTGATAAGCAAACTGCACAGGAGATCTTAGCCTTGTTTTGTAGTGATCCAAAGCGCACGGTGATTATTGCCTCGCATCAAGTAGATTTTATTAAGCCGTATATGGATAAGATTGTGGATTTGGGTTAGGGTGGGGGTGATCACCCTTTAACAATATATGCTTGTCTTGAGCCATGAGTGATGGGGGCTCTGCATTGTGGGCAAGAAGGATTTTCAGTTTTGAGTAAAACATCAAAACATGGCGAGCATACTAAGTGTGCTTTCTGTATTGAGCAAAAAAGTAAAACAATATTACCGGGTTTACCTTTTCCTATTGGTTCATTATGGCAAATGGAACAGAAATTATCATATGGAACTTTTTTGTTTGATTCTACCGTTCTTGGAATTAATGCTTGTTTTTGTTGTTTTTGTTGTTCTTGATGTGCGTGTCTTCTCCAAGGGAGGCAGCAAAACATTTCTATACCTTTTTATGTGAAAAAACAACCATACCATATAAATATTTTGAGGTCAAATGAGTATATTTTATGTAGGCGAACAAATAATTATAATCAAAGTCTAATTTATATTTTATGTTACGGCTTTCATTTATGAAAATAAAAATATATAAGTAACAAAATAAAAATAAAAAAAGCTTGCATTAATCTTTTGTTGTGGATATAATGCTCCTTCCTTTGGCTTGGCTTCATTATCAACTTGGCTATTTTCAGAGGAAGGATACGTTAAAAATTACCGTATAAAAGACACATTGCCAAGTGCTTTTTGAGTCTTTTAGGTGTTTTTTTGTTATAAAAGGCGAAGAATGGTCTTTTTGAGGCCATGAAAAATAGTGTCATGTTGATTTTTTTATTAATGATGCTGGCGTAAATATATATTGAGCAGAGAACATATAAATTTTTCAATAATATAGCTATAAGACAAGTGCGCTGTATAACTACAGAAATGCACCTTTATGCGTGCTGCAATATCTGACATTTAATCTCACTTATAATGTATCTTTATCTACTATATTTCTCGTTTAGCCTTTTTAAAAAAGGCTTTATGGCTTAAATGTATCGTGAGATATATCTTATACTTTATCTTATATTTATCAATTTATCATATTTTAATAAAATGAAAAAACGTTTTTGTGTGCTATTATTAATATATAATTTAGTTGGTGAAAGAGGAGATGCATTATGCAGGGTGATCAGGCAAGTGATGCAAAAGATACATTAGTCCCATCAAAGTCAAATGCACTCAGTGTTATTAAGGGCGAGTTGTCTGAAAGCGCTCAACGTGTTTTAGAAAGTTATTCTAGCTATACCAGTGTAGTTCCGGGAAAATCAGAACTTAATCCTTCAGACACTCAAAATCTTGCCAACGCAATTGATATTATGCTTAGTCATAAGGATGGAAATTATGTAAAAAGAGGGTTTACTGACTTCTATCTTTCTAACTCAGCAGAAATATTACTTAAAAATTTTTCAAACCTAGGCGATACGGTTCAAAAAGCGTTAATAAATAAGATTCTCAAAATAGGCAGCGGCGACAAAAATCCTGAATTTATTAAACAGGCCTTTGATCTTTTAAAAATTCATACTGCTGCGATTAGGGTTTTAAATGAAAAACCTGAGTTTTCAATTCCACCGCAGTTACGAGTAATGATACAAGCTGATACGATTTTTGAATATCAAAAAAGAGAGGGACTAATTCAAGACCAACTAACAAACTTTTACGAAAACAATAGTAAAAGTGTACCTATTGAATTGCTCCATTGTTGTGTAGAAAAGTTTTTGGATTCTGTTGATGTGAAAAATTATTTGTCTTTGGGAGGTGATGATGTTCCTAGTCTTGATAATCCAGATTTTTCTGACGAACCTTATACAATCGGCACCAATGTAAAAGAGGATGAGACGTTAGTGTATAAAGCTGGCAATTTCTACAAAGTTCCAAAAGTAGATGCGTTAAGTCTAGATGCGCTTATTAAGAAGCGTGAGAAGGTGCCGGGGCAAATATCAGATTTATTGGGGGGTGATAGCTTAGACACTGATCCATTTATTGAAACTTCCAAGTCCTTTCAACGTAAAGAACGATTTACTCTAAGGGAAACTCAACCAGAGAAAGTAGTCTTGATTAAACAAGAAGAAAGACTAGGGGAAGGCAAAACAAAAATAGTGACAGTGGCAAAATGTCAATTTGAGCGTGACACCCTGACTTTAAAAGAAACTTTTACACCAGAGGATTATAATGAAATACTGAATATTTTGGAAAAAAATAAAGGTATAAAAAGTATTAAAGGGGATTTTACCCTACCAGGGGGAAGCCTAGGAAAATTGTTTGAAGCTGGTATTAAAAAGTTTGAAAATACTCAGGATCTGATAAGTTTTGAACTTGATAAGGAAACCTTGACTTTGTCTGGTAATTTTAAAGCTAAAGATTATACAGAATTAACCGGTATCTTAGAAAGTATAAGTGGAGATGGAAAACAAGATAAAATAAAAAAAATTGTTCTTGGAGATGGCATCGAAAATATACCAATGAATATTCTAGGAGCAATGAGGACGGCTGGTATTAATGAAATTACAAAGAGTAGTGGCGAGAGTTGTTTTATTAAAGTCATAGCAAATGAAAACCTAAAGCTATGCGGTGAAGGAGAAAGTCATTTTATGATTGGAAAAGGAAGTGTAGAGGGTAATCCTTTTAAGCTAGAAGCAAGTTTCACAGATATGTCGGGCCAAGTATTTGAGGCGATATTAAAAGACTTTAAGGCTGAAGGGATATTACAAGAAGATGATAAAGTAACGATGAGACGTAGTTCCGTATTAAATTGGACTGGAAATTTCCCGGTGGATAAGACGAAGAAGGGCAATAATTTTGAAATTATAGAAGGGAATATATTAAATTCTTGTACTGGGACATGTTATTTTCAGCACAGAATTCAACCTGATAAATCATATGATAAATATGATATCAGATTTTCAGTAGAGACTGGGAAGAAAGGAACATGTCGGGATAAAAAAAAATGTTTTGAGGATCTTGATCAAGCTTATAACTATTTCAGAACTGGGGATTACCCAGTTACCCCTCTAAGTTCGAATACAAGCTATAATATGAATAGCCCATGGCCTGAGTCTACAATAACCTTAGCAAAGCTTTTATGTGAGCTAGGGGCTGATATTGAGAAGCAAAATAAGGCGGCAGTAGACAAAAGTAAAGACAGAGTAGACAAAAGTAAAGACACAAGAAGATCCTTACTGTTAGCGATACATCGCCATTCTAAGGCGTTGACTGATGATCAAAAAACACAGCTGCAGTCGAAATACAACGATATTGCAGAGAAGGTGAACGGCGGAGACTACCAGCATGAAACAAAAGGATTATTTAATCCTATGAAACAGCTTTTGCTTCTAAAATTATTTAATGCGCAGGGTCAGGAAAGAGCTGATACTCCTATGAGAAGTAATTTTTTGAGAAGTGATTTTAGGTATGTATCGGCGAATAGGGAAAGTGAAAGTCAAGTTGAAAATGTTAGCGGTGAAAATGTCCAATGTGACGCTCAAGATGCCTTTTATTGTCTTAACAATTTGAGCAGAAATGCTGATAAAGCATATACTAGGTGGCAAAGATCTGCTGGGGGATTTATAAAAAAAAAAATTCCTCAAACCATAACTGATGTTCTGGATTATCTGAAAGAATGGGGGGGACAGGACGATAGAAGAAGAAATAATTATGATCAAGAAATAGAAGGAGTTTTAAGCCTTCCTAAAATGCGAGGCACTTCGAATCCACCAGCACAAGCTGGTGTTGCAGCGGCACTTCTTGGGACAACCCTGCCAAAGATTCCTCCAAGAGTAGATTATAAAGCTCCCAGCGACTTAGGAGATCAAAAACGTAAGCACTTTTTAGGTTTATTAGAAGGTGGTAGTTATAAGATGTTAAAAGATTACATAGATGAAACTCTAACTAAAAGCGGGACGCATTCTGAAAGAAGTGACCAAGTTGCGCTATTGCACTTGATTCTTGCGGATAATAATGGAACGTTAGTTAAAGATGGTAGTTTACAAAATGCGCAATTAATAGCGTCTTGTTTAGAAGAAGCTCTAGGTATAGGGTGGAGAACAAATAGGTTAAAAGATGCATTAATTGCTGTTCCTGATGGAACCAAATCAGAAGATGAAAACCCTTTGGAAAGTCTATTTAACACCTTATCAGGTGAAGCAAAAGAACCTTGGTTAAAGCAATTCTTAAAAAATTGTGCTAATAAAAATTTCAACAAGGATGCTATGGGCCCAGTTGTGAAAATATTAGAGCATCCACAAGTGCAGAAGCTTTTGCAAAGTAAGCGCGTATTAAAAACGCTTGCAAGTGATAAAGGCTTTGAGGCATTCTTGGCTAATAAAAAAAATAAGGATTTATTTAAATCAACATCTTTAGATTTTTTAGTTAAGGGTCATCAAGTTAACCATGAAAATCGCTTCAAGCTTCTGGCGATACAAGCTGGTGAAGGTAACCGGGGGGTACTAGAAGATCTCAAAGCTATGGTGAAACCTCAATTAAGCGTTAGTGATTTAGGTGCTTTAATAGTTTCTAGTGTAAAGAACACCTCTAAGACATTTCAACAACATCTAAGTGAGAAGGAGCTTGTGTTAGATGGTGAAGCAAATTTACAAAAGATTAACCAAGAACTAAAAGATAGAGGATCACGTAGCGATTTATCATTTCATCTTAAAAATACTCTTATGATATTGCATGAAGATCTTAAAGAATTATCTATGAATAGCCCCTCTGAATATTTTGGTGTTGCAAGGCATAACCTGAGTCAATTTTTTGGCAAAGATTCTCTTGATCAAGAGAGAATAAGTGCGATTCTTCAAAATACAGATCTAAAAAAAGCCGAAAGAACCTTCCTCAATCAATTGGTAAATTTTTATCAACTCTATAAGCAGTTAGATCAACATATGGCTTGGGAGGAAGATCTAAAAGATGAAAAGCCTGCTTTTGAGAAACAAATTACGATGCTTGTTAACCCGGGTGTACAGTTTGATCATGCTATGATGGGCATTCTTATTACAAAGATTAGCTGTAGCTATTCTGAGGTACCAGTTGAGGATACAGGTTCAGTCGTTGAAGGTACTAAATCAGCTGAGGCTGTATTTAATCTGGAAAAATGTCAAGAGATGGAAAAAGCTACTCGGATTGATAAGAATAAAGATGAAATACAAAAAAGTACGCAAGATTTATACAAAAATAGTCAGGAAGGAGCAGTGGCGTGGTGTGATCGACCAGTTGAAGATCTTTGTGAACCCTCACGTCAAAGAAAAGAATTTGAAAAGCTTCGCCAGGGTCTTAATGGTGATGAAACCAACAGCTCAGCCTATGCAGTTTTGTGTCATATGAAAAGTTGGATGCGACATACGAGCAATTGTAAAGGAAGAGTCGATAGCCTAAAACTTGCATATGAGCGTTATGAGCAAATAGAATGTCTGGCTTCAATATGTGCTGAGCCTTTAAAATCTAAACTACAGACTTTAAGCAAAAAAATAAACCAGAAGATAAATCAAGCTGTCGGGCATAATTATTCAGATTATAAAGTTGAAAGTGAATTAATAGGAACGCTGGATACAATTATTGAAGGTTCTTTAGGCCTGCAAGATGATGAGATATCTTCAGTTCAACAAACATTTTGTAATGCATTATCCGGTTTTCTTGATGTGGGTTCTTTGCCCAAAGATGAGGCTTACTTTATGGATGGCTTAACTTCTATGGAGTTACCTGAAGTTGAGATTGATTCTTTTGAAGCTATAGAAAAGAAGGTGTTAGGAGAATATGCAGATTTTCTAAAGATATTTTTTAAAAGTAGAGCTGTTAATTTTGAAGAATTAGCAAAAGATGTTAATGATATTGATTGGGGCGCGCTCAAAGATGAAATTAATAAAAATCAATTGGCTAAGTCCTTGTATGAACTACTACAGAGGGGGGGGGGTCCAACAAGAATTATTGCCCGAGGAAATTAGAGAAAAGCAAAGTTTGGTGGCTATAGCAGAAAAATTTCTTGGATATCGTAGCCCTTCTATCGCTATAGGGGGTGAATCTCAATTTGGCGCTGAGGATCATACTGAGGTAATGGATGACCTTGTTGGTCTTGGCGAAGGCGAAGGCGCAGGCGAAGGTGAAAGGGAAGGCGTTAAGGCTATTGCTAATCCATTTGATTCTATTGGTGAAAAATTGGAAGAAGGCTTTGGTGACGGGGGCAGGGTAGGCTATCATAGACAGCAGGACCAAGCACAGCTACAGGAAACTTTGCAGGCACAAGGTTTTATTAAAATGGGTAATGAATACCACCCTGCAGAATTAGAAAAAAGAGCACAAGACGTGGAAGATGTATTAAGAGAAATTATCGTGATAAATCAGATGGTTTTAGACCTTGCCCAGTTAGTATCAACCCAGGGAGAATATATAAATGAAGTTGATAAAAAAGCAACAGAGGCTAGTCTATGGGCCATGAAGGGATTGGTTCAGATTCAACGCGCGTGTCTTATTCAACATGAGCAGTCGACAAATATTCCAGATAGAGAGGCTTACTATCAACAATTTAAAAGCGCTTGTAGCGCAATAACGGAACACTCGCCAGGGACATCAGGACAAAAACTTACTGACCGTATGGAGGATCTTAAGCAAGAAAGGAAGGATTTACAAAGTGAGATTGATAAATTAGGAGAAGTCTCTTGGGTGTATGTCATGCTTGATGCTGTATCGGAGGTATACTTCAAAGTGCTGGCTACATCGGGCAAAGATCCTTCAGCCGATGATTTGGAGAGACTTCTAGAGGATGAAACCATTAAAGAAAGAATAGAGTCTGCCCGGTTGTTAGAAAAGGATTCCAGACGACAAGCTTCACAGGATGCTTTAGCTTTCGCAGAAGCCGCCAGAAACGAGGGAGACGGGAGAAGTCTGGATGGGAAACCAGGTCAGGGAATTGATTTATAGTTAACTCATAAAAAGCGTTCCATAGCAGTAGTTTCCAGATATAATATCGATATAAAATGAAGAGCCCCTTAATCAAACTCTTGCAATCGCCAAAAAAATCTGTATAATGTGGTCTTGTTGCTGGCGTAGCTCAGTTGGTAGAGCAGTTGATTTGTAATCATCAGGTCCCGGGTTCGACTCCTGGTGCCAGCACCATCTTTAATTTTATCCTTCTAAATAGTAACATTTCCCCCATTTTTTTGCCTCTTTTTTTATAAAACCTTTTATTATTTTATAAAAAGCGCTAAAAGCGTGCTATTTATTGCGAATAGCCCTATTATAGCCTATAATTACTATAGAAAGTGAAGGAGGTTGTAGTGGCCATAAAAAAAACGAAACAGCAAAAAATAGAGCGGCTGAAAGAAATAGCGAAAAAAGCCAAAAATAAACGTACCGAGGGTGGCGGTGGTTCTGGTGCGCTAGATTTTCAAGGTACTGCTACGCCCGTTACCGAAGTGGAAGCGGCTTTTGCACAAGCAGATCAACGTGAAGCTTATGCACCAATGGCTTCACAAAGTCGGGTCAATGAATTAACCGGTCATGCACAAGCCCTTAACCATGCCTTGGGTAAAGATGTTGGCATTAGTCCAACGCCCCATGGTACTTCCAGTTCAGGCATGCTAGATACTGGCAATGAATATTTAGAAAAACGTCAATTTGTAAGCAACCCCAATACCGCACCACAGTCTAAAACCAAAAGCTGTGGCACCAATGAAGTTGTATTGGTAGAAAATCAAATGAATGCCTACATTACCACTGGAAAAATTAATGGCAAAGAGGTTACTTTTTTACTTGATACTGGGGCAACCAATGTTTCAATACCGGTACGTATTGCCCGTGCTATTGGTCTAAAACCTACCGGCCGTACCCATATGGTTCAAACTGCCAGCGGCAGTGTTCCAGTGGATGAAGTCCTACTTGAAACAGTCAGTATTGGTAATATTACCATTGAATATGTCGATGCGAGCATTAACCCCTCTGATCATAGTGATAAAATTCTCCTAGGCATGAGTGCCCTTAGAAAACTCGAGTTTACCCACAAAGACGGTAAACTTATTCTCCGTCAAGAAAAAAATCGTTAAATCCGGTGGGGACACACTTTGCTCTTTAAGAAAAAACGCTGGTTTCCAAGTATCTTTTGAAAGGGTGTAAGTTTAATAGGCTGCACAAGCCAACTTGCCCAGTAAAATCAAGGATAATAATTAAGGATAATAGCAGGGCTTAAACGAAAACCTAATCTTCGCTTTCTTCACGACCCTCTAAAAAGCTACTAAGCTGGAACGCACGCGTAGGATGACGTAATTTACGCAAAGCCTTGGCCTCAATCTGACGAATACGCTCACGCGTTACATCAAACTGCTTGCCCACTTCCTCTAAGGTATGATCAGTATTCATATCAATACCAAAGCGCATTCTTAAAACTTTCTCTTCACGCGGCGTAAGCGATGATAAAATCTTATTCGTCGATTCGCGTAAACTCTCCTTCGCTGCCGTATCTACCGGCGCCTCTTGGTTAGGATCAACAATAAAATCTACCAGTACCGAGTTTTCATCATCATTGCTAATGGGCGCATGTAAGGGAACAGGCTCCTTGGCAATTGATAATACCCGCTTGATCTTATCAGGGGAAAGCTCAATGCTCGCACTTAATTCCTCAGGCGAAGGATCCCGTCCATGCTCCTGTAAAAATAAACGCGAAATGCGATTAATACGGTTAATCGTCTCTATCATATGCACCGGAATACGAATCGTACGCGCTTGATCGGCAATCGAACGCGTAATCGCCTGACGAATCCACCAGGTCGCATATGTGGAAAACTTATAACCACGACGATACTCAAATTTATCCACCGCCTTCATCAAACCAATATTACCTTCTTGAATTAAATCCAAAAATTGTAAACCACGATTGGTATACTTCTTGGCAATAGAGATAACTAATCGTAAATTGGCCTCTACCATCTCTTTTTTGGCCTGGCGCGTTTTAGACTCGCCCTTGGTTACCTTGCGCGATAAATCTTTAATGACCGCGACCTGCATCTTGGTCTTTTGAACATGATTAACAATATGCTTTTGCACCGCCTTTACTTGATCAAAATACGGAGCAAGCTTCTTGTGGTTGTCCTGCGATAACTGCTTCACCCACTCATAATCACTCTCATGACCAACAAAATTTGCAATAAAATCTTTACGCGCTACCTTCGCTTGCTTTACACAAAGATCTAGCAATTCACGCTCGCTTGAACGCACCACTTCATGCATGTCATTGACCGCCTTAACCAAACGGTTAAACTGCAAACCAGCAAGCTTAACCCTTAAGAAATGGTTTTTAACCGCCTGCTGCGCTTTAATAGTTTTTTTATGTTCTACACCATGCTTAAGATAACTAGCATTATAGTCATCTAACAGAGTCTTTAATTTTTCAAAATAGTATTTGGCTTGCTCAGGGTCAGGGCCTTGATCTACCACTACTTCTTCTTTGTTATCGCCCTCTGTATCTTCTTCATCAAGCGCAACCACCGCTTCGGCTTTGCTCGCTTCCTCTTGTTGCTCTTTTTGTGCTTCTAATTCCTCTTGACGCGCTTTTTCTAAAGCTGCCTTGCGCTCCTGAGATACAAGATCCGTATCTTCCTCTTCTGCCTCTTGCGCTAATGTGCTCTCGTCTATTAAGGAACCCAAGGAACTTGTTGGCGCTTGCGCAATAGCCTTTTGCGCCTCTTCCTTAAGATCATCCGGTAGATTACATATGATATTGCTTAACTGACGCTCGCCATTTTCATA
Source organism: uncultured Gammaproteobacteria bacterium (assembly GCA_902563055.1). Taxonomy (GTDB): domain Bacteria; phylum Pseudomonadota; class Gammaproteobacteria; order Francisellales; family CACEW01; genus CACEW01. Next base: position 50,528 of record CACEWE010000002.1, read on the forward strand.
AAGCTCAAATGAACCAATAAGCTCCGCTATAATAGTAGGCTGCTCAGCCATCGCTTCAAGCACCTCCATGATGCCCTGTTCCATTTGCTTAGCAAGCTTAATTTCCCCTTCCTGGGTAAGAAGACCACGGCGACCCATGTCGGTTAAGTAAGAACGCGTCGTATCACCCACCGGCTCACGACTTTTTTTCGCCGCTGCCTTTTCTGTTGCCTCTGATACCGTTTTTTCAGCACTGATTTCAGTGCTCTCACCTGTGTTGTCTATGATTTCAACCCCCTCAGCAATAAGCTTATGGGTTAAAGTTTCTAAAACTAAATCATTGTTAAAATGCTCTTGTGGTAAATGCTCTTTAATTTGCTCTGCACTTAAAATGCCTTCACTCGTACTAGCAACTTCCACTAACTTATTAAAAGGCTCTTCAATAGCTTCTTCAGGATTAAAAATATTGGTAAAGTCCGCGCTATCATCCTGGTTGGTTACACTTCCAGTTCCTGCAGCACTTTGGGGGATTTCTTGATCGATATCAGACATAAAAGCTCTATTCCTAAATAATCTATGGTTTGGTTCTACTAAAATGCGCCAAATTCTATTCTATTTCTTCACTTTTGTCTAGCTTTTTAAGCAAAAAAATGGATTATTTTTTGTAAGTAAAAGAATAATAATCAAGGTTTTATGTTTTTGTACTGCTTAACTTCACCGCTTTGAGTAAAGCCTGTAACTCCTGCTTTTGATCTAGGCTTAAATTTTGTGTTTTTGCTTGGCCAATAAGTGCATCAAGTTTTGATTGATATTGCTCTTTTAAAGCCTGCGCTAACAAAAATTCAATATCTTCTTTGCTGGCCTCTAGGGCACGCATCACTTTAGCATGATAATGATGCAGCTTAGGATACTCAACACTAAAATGTTGCATTAATGCAGCACTTGTGGCCGCTGGATGCGTCTGAATATGGTCAATAAGCTTTTTGATAAATGCAAGCTTAGGATGGGGTTCAAAATCTGGACTAACTTCCATACCGCAAGCTTGCGAGGGATCAGCCAGTATCGCAATAATGATTTGATCAAAAAAAGCACCCATGCTTTTAGACGTTTTTACCCGCGTATCTTGGTTTTGAGGTGCGCTTTGACTCTGTACTGCAGGTGCGCGCGTTTGTTCGCCTTTGCTTGCTTGACCACTAGATCCGCCATCCTCACCTGATGCTTCAAATTGTTGATAAATACGCTCAATAGGTAACTGACATAAGGTGGCTGCTTCTGCACAAATACATTCGTACAAAGGTCCCTTGGGCATTTGACTGACATATTGCTTAAGGTTTAATAACCACTTTGCTCGTGCTTGCACGCCTTCAAGCTCGCTTGTGCTTTGGCAAGCCTTAAGCAAATACTGCACAAAGCCTGGTGCATTTGTTATTTCTTGCTCAAAAGCCGCTTTACCGTGTTCTTTAATATAGGTGTCAGGGTCCTGCTTTGGCGGTAAAGTAAGAAACTGAATATGCGTTTGACCCTGCATCTGCGGTAAAATGGTTTCTAAACTCTTTAAAGTCGCCTCACGGCCAGCTTGATCGCCATCAAAACAAAAAATAATATGGTCACAGCTTGTCGCTAAACGCTTATAATGCTCCTTGGTAAAAGCCGTGCCTAAGCAGGCCACCGCATCTTCAACGCCGGCCTCATAAAGTGCAATAACATCCATATAACCTTCAACTACAATCACACGCTTAAGCACTTTCTGTGCCTGCTTGAGCTGATATAAACCATAAATCTCACGGCTTTTATCATAAATGTCTGTTGCTGGACTATTGAGATATTTGGGTTTGTCCTTAGGCTCTAATACCCGGCCACCAAAACCTACTATTCGCGCTCTAAGGTCAATAATCGGAAACATAATACGATTACGAAAACGATCCCAAGGACGCTTGTTCTTTTGTTCACTTTGAATAATCAGCCCCGCACGATGCAATTCTTTGGGATTGGCCTTGGTTTGATCAATAACATATTGCCATTGATCTGGCGCATAGCCAATTTGAAAATACGCTATCGTCTTCTCACTTAATCCACGTTGCTCTTTAAGATAGGCCTTGGCCTTAGGATGCTGCACTAAAGCTTTTTGATACCAGCTTAGCGCCTGTTTATGTAAATCATATAAAGGTTTATTAGCTTGATGGGCTTCTTTGTGATCTTCGTTAATGCTAACCCCAACGCGTTCTGCTAAATACGCCACTGCATCTGGAAAATCAAGTTTGTCATATTGCTGGATAAAACTAATAACATCGCCACTGGCACCACAACCAAAACAATGAAAAAATTGCTTTTGTGCATTGGCGTTAAATGAAGGAGATTTCTCATTGTGAAACGGACAAAGGCCTAAATAATTATGGCCTTTTTTGGTCATTTTAACCCGTTTTTGAATAATGTCGATAAGGTCAGTTTTGTCCAATACGCTTTGGATGATGGACTGATCGATAGCCATATCAGCTAAGCTTTTGTTTGACGATCTTTGAAACCACTGCCATATCCGCACAACCCTTGGCTTTGGTTTTTACAAAACCAATTACTTTACCCATGTCTTTCATGCTTGAAGCATCAGATGCTTCAATAGCTTCTTGGATTAAGGTATCGAGTTCTGCTTCACTTAGCATTTGTGGTAAGTAGGGTTCGATGATGACAATTTCTTTTTGCTCTTTCTCAGCAAGTTCTGGGCGATTGGCGTCTTGGTATTGCTTGAACGCTTCTTGACGCTGTTTAATCATTTTTTGAATCACCGCGATAACACGGGCATCTTCAAGCTCAATACGCTCATCAATTTCAATCTGCTTAATAGCAGCAGCAAGCATTCTTAGCGTGGTGAGTTTTTCTTTCTCGCCTTGTTTCATCGCCTGAATAACGTCTTGCTGGATGCGCTGTTTTAATGTGCTCATAAGATGCCCTTGTGTTTAGTTTATCTTCTCTTCTTCGCTTGAAAATTCATATTATCGCGTGAGAGTTTTTTTAATAAACGTTTGCGTGCAGCTGCTTTTTTACGCTTGCGTTCAGTTGTGGGCTTTTCATAGCACTCACGACTACGCAATTCTCGCAAAATGCCAGCTTTCTCACATGAGCGCTTAAAGCGTCTCAGTGCTGCATCAAACGGTTCATTTTCACGTACGTTTACTGATGTCATTACAGTATCACCACCTTATTTTTTTCTCTAAATTTTGGACAAATTCCATGACAATGGCGCGATTTTACTGTAAATTACAGCCAATTGCAATCTTTTTTATATATTTATGTCTCTCGTTCTTGGAATAGAATCTTCTTGTGATGATACGGGCTTAGCCCTATACGACACAAAAAAAGGCTTGTTATCCCATGGTCTTGCCACCCAGCTACAAACCCATCAACCATACGGCGGGGTAGTGCCAGAGCTTGCCGCAAGAGATCATATTCGTCATATTGCACCACTTCTAGACAAAGTGCTTGATCAAGCGCAGCTCAAAGTCAGCGCTATTGATGCCATCGCCTATACCAAAGGCCCAGGCTTGTTAGGTTCCTTAATGGTTGGCGCAGGTTTTGCCCAAGGCCTAGGCCTAGATTTGGGTGTTCCGGTTTTAGGAGTACACCATCTTGAAGCACATATTCTAGCGCCATTTTTAGAAAAAAAAGCACCAAGTTATCCCTTTTTAGCAGTACTGGTTTCCGGTGGCCATACCCAGCTTATTGCAGTGGAAGCTTTTGGTAAATATCAAATAATTGGTGAAACCAGAGACGATGCAGTAGGAGAAGCTTTTGATAAAACGGCCAAGCTGTTAGGTTTACCATATCCTGGAGGACCTGCTTTGGCAAAATTGGCACTTAACGGTAAAGAGGGCGCCTTTACATTCTCAAAACCTATGCTGCATAAAGGCCTGGAAATGAGTTTTAGTGGTCTTAAAACTCAGGTGTATAATCAAGTACTGCAATTAGGCACTCTTGGTGCACAGCAAAAAGCGGATATTGCCTATGCTTTTGAACAAACTATTACCGATACCTTGGTGCATAAAACAAAAAAAGCTTTAGAGCAAACCAGTTTCAAACAAGTGGTTTTGTCTGGCGGGGTAAGTGCCAATATTTGCCTTAGAGAAAAAATGGCTGCGCTGCAAGATACCATGGGTATTGAAGCTTTTTATCCTTCTTTGGAATTTTGCACCGATAACGGTGCTATGGTTGCCCAACTGGGCGCCCTGCGTTTGGATGATAAAAAAAGCCTGGTGGAAGACTCCTTGGCAGTACTGCCGCGCTGGCCGCTTCATACTTTGTAACGCGCTTGTTGTTTTGCGTTACCTAAGCAGACTTTCATAGGAAAGGTTTCTTTGGTTTGCTTTAATTAAGAGCCTGGTATGCTGAATTTTTAAATTTTACGCAGAAGCTTGCAAAAAAAGATTGACAGCAAAGGGTAATTTTTGGATAATAGCCAAGATTTTTTCAATGGCTATGTAGCTCAGCTGGTTAGAGCACAGCATTCATAATGCTGGGGTCGGTGGTTCAAGTCCACCCATAGCCACCATTTCTAGTAACGCTTTCTTCTTACTATCCCTGCTAATACAAAAAATACAGTTCCCATACACAAACCTAAAACTACATATGCATTATTAAATTGTTCCAGTAAGCTGAACGCTTTAGAGCTTGGAATGAGATTTTGGACATTTTGTTGAATATGCCAGTTGATGCCTTGGCTGGTGATAGTGAGGGTTTGCCCCCACAAGCCAAACGCGTGATTAAGCACCGCATGAAAATATCCAAGCAAAGGATGCGAGTTGGTAAAAAAGCTCTCAACAATCAGTAATACCACAATAGGTAAAATAGCTTTTAATAAGGGAGCTTGTCTAGAAAAAGAAGAACACAGCATAAACCACGCAAAAATAGGATACAGCCATAAGCTTTGTATAATGCAGGTAATAAAAAGCGAGATGCCAGTTTCAAGCAAGGTGGTCACTTGAAATAAAGACCAAAGGCCACTGACGTGCAGGACGCTTGCTCCAATGGTGGTAATTAAAAGTAAGGCTACTGCTGCAACCATAGTCCAACAAACGGCTAAAATTGGAACTAAAACAAGACCCGTAAAGGCTTTGGATGAAATGGTCGATGGCATACTAATAGGCATAGATTGCCAAAATAAAAAGCTGTTATCCTGACGGTCATCATATAAGCAATACAGAAAATAATGTCCCATGATAATCCAGCTAATGGCAATAAAAGGAACGCTTAAAGCAAAAATACTCAGCAGTAAAAAATGATTTGGAGAAATCTGGTGAAACATGGTCTGAATTTGCAGTGCAAGATTAGATTCTGAAGCGGCAGTTTGCTTGATGATCCACGATAAGCATACCCCAAACCCAATAAGGCTTAATAAAATACAAACAATAGCAGGGGTTTTAAAAAACGCGCTTTTATGTTCCCAGTATTCGCGTTTAACAAGTTTCAGCCATGCTTTCATGGGGGGTGCTCCTTATTTCTGCTAGGTAAATGTCACTAATGCTAGCACGTTTACAAGTGCCATAGGCTTCAAGTTCAAGAGGGGATTTTCCTTTAAAAAGAAAATGCTCGCCCTTAAGATCTTTATAGTGATAAAGGGGGTGCATACCACAGAGGGCTTCTGCTTGATTTGGTTTAGCTGTGATGAGGGAGTACACATTGTCCAAATCTTCCACGCTGTGGTACAGCACCAGTTGACCTTGGTTGATAATCATAACGTCGGTAAGAATATTTTCAATTTCATCAATTTGATGGGTGGCAATAATAATAGTGCGCTGTTGATTGTAGTAATCATGAAGTAGGGCATCATAAAGCTGCTTGCGATACAGGATATCTAAGCCTAAGGTTGGCTCATCAAGCACTAATACATCCACATCTATAGCCATAATCAGCGCTAAATGTAATTGTACAATCATGCCGCGCGATAATTTGCCTATTACTTGTTTACTTTTAATTTGGGTTTTTTCTAAAAACATTTGCGCTTTGCGGCGGTTGAATTTAGGATGAATTGCATCGACAAATTCTATAGCTTGTCCAGCACTAAGCCATTTGGGTAAAATGGCCACATCGGCGATAAAGCAAACGTGTTTAAGAATTTCCTTGGGTTTCTTTCTTGGGCTTAAGCCGCAAATTTCAACCTCTCCGTCATAGCGCGTTAAACCTAAAAGGCTTTTTAACATGGTGGTTTTGCCGGCCCCATTGGGGCCAAGTACGCCAATAATTTGCCCCGGTTTTACAGAAAAGCTTAAGCCGTTTAGCGCCTGGGTGTTACCCCATTTTCTAGATCTAAACTTTTTATTTAAGTTTCTTACGGTGATAATATCATTCATTCTGCTAGCTCCGACATGCATAAGCCTAGGCGCTTGATTTTTTTAATAATCTCAGGCCATTCTTGTTCAATAAATAGGATTCGTTGATCTTTAAGTAGCTGACTTTTAGCCCCTGTGCATACAAACATACCAAGGCCGCGGCGTTTTTCAACTATCCCATCATCCGCCAAAATACCATAAGCTTTCGCTACAGTCAGAGGATTGATGTTATAGTCCGCCGCGACCTGGCGAATGGAGGGAATCGGTTCGTTTTCCAGCAAACTGCCTTCAATGATAGAGCTTGATATTTGGGTTTTAATCTGAATGTAGATGGGCTCATTATCATTCCAGTTCACAAGTCGCGTTGTTGTTTGGTGTTGTAGTGGACTATAACACTAAATTTTTCAGCTTGCAAGTGTTTTTTTAAAAAATTTTATTTTTTCTTTTATTTTCTTTGCTTTGCAATGCTGAAATTAAAAAGCTTGCCAAAAAAGTCTCTGCTGGTTAGAATCACGTAATTTTTATCTGTTTTGGTTCTTGATTTTTAGGGGGTTATGTTTATGGCTGCAGCAGAAATGATTTTTATACTTGCCGCACCATCTGGCGGTGGTAAAACCAGTCTTGCAAAAGCCTTGTTGCAGCACGATGATCGTTTGTTAACAAGTGTATCTCATACAACTCGGGCGCAGCGTGAGGGTGAGGAGCATGGTTTGCATTATCATTTTTGTGATCATGAGCACTTTACAAAAATGAACCAGGCTGGTGCTTTTGTCGAAACTAGTGAGGTTTTTTCTCATTTATATGGAACCAGTAAGGCGGCAATTGCTGAAATTTTTGCGCAATCTAAAGATGTTCTGTTGGATATTGACTGGCTGGGAGCTAAAAACTTTAAGAAAATGTATCCACAGCAGGCGGTGTCTATATTTATTATGCCACCCTCACTAGATGCCCTAGAAGCGCGCCTTTGTGCCAGAGATCAGGATGATGAAGACACCATTAAGCTGCGCATGCAACAGGCCCAGTCACATATGCAGCATTACGTCCACTTTGATTATGTCATTATCAACAATGATTTTGATCAGTCTTTGGCGCAGCTAAGGTCGATTATTACCGCGGAGCGACATCGCTGCTCAGCTATGGAAAGAAAACATCAAGATTTATTCAAAAGTCTCTTGTTCTAAAGCATTTTTTCGAGTATAATCGCTTTTTTTTATAATATTGCTTTGGAGTGTGTTATGGCCCGTGTTACTGTTGAAGATTGTTTAAAGCATGTGGATAATCGTTTTGAGTTGGTTTTAGTGGCGTCACGTCGTGCTAGAAAACTACTTATGACCGGCGAAGATCCTCAGGTTGAGTGGGATAACGACAAAGCAACCGTAGTTGCGCTTCGTGAAATTGCCAAGGGCACGCTTAATAAACACACTATTTTAGGTGAACAATAGCAAAAGGCAGGGTATACTGTTTTTAATATCACCTAAATTGATGCATCAAACGTGTTTCTCTTTTCTTCCTTACATCAAAGAATCTATCATTATCTTAGTGCAGAAGATGTTAACCTTATTGCCAAGGCCTATCTATTAGCCGCTGATGCTCATGAGGCACAATATCGTACGTCTGGAGAATGTTATATTCATCATCCGGTTGCAGTGGCGGGCATCTTAGCAGAAATGTATATGGATCGAGATACCATTTGCGCTGCTTTAATGCATGATGTATTAGAAGATACCAATGTAGAGGCTTCAGAAATTGAATCTATCTTTGGTGAAAAAGTTCTGTCTTTGGTTGAGGGGGTAACCAAGCTTACAAAAATTGACTATAAAGATAAGGCAGAAGAGCAGGCTGAAAATTTTCGTAAAATGATTTTAGCGATGGTTGAAGATGTGCGGGTTATTATTATTAAGCTTGCTGATCGTTTGCATAATATGCAAACGGCAGATGTATGGCGACCTGATAAGCGCCGCAGGAAGGGTATTGAAACCTTAGACATTTATGCGCCTCTTGCTAATCGTTTGGGGATGAACTTTCTTAAGAATCAGCTGCAGGATCTTGGTTTTAAGGCCTGTTATCCAATGCGTTATAAGGTTATTGAAGCTTGTGCCAAAAAAGCGTTAGGTCATCGTAAAAAATTATTTCGAACGATAGAGATTTCTATCGCAGAAGCTTTAAAGGATGCAAAAATAGAATTTGATACCATTTGTAGTCGTCAAAAACGTCTTTATAGCATTTTTCGTAAAATGCGTAATAAGGGCGTTCCGTTTTCTGAAGTTATGGATATGTTTGGTGTGCGCATCGTGGTGCAAGATAAGAACCAGTGCTATCAGGCTATAGGGGTAGTGCATAGTCTGTATAAGCCGGTTCCTGGGCGTTTCAAAGATTATATAGCTATTGCTAAATCCAATGGCTATCAGTCCTTGCATAGTACCTTGTTTGGGCCCCATGGGGTGCCAATTGAAGTGCAAGTGCGCACGACTGAAATGGATAGTATGGCCGAACATGGTATTGCCGCACATTGGCTATATAAGTCTGGTGGTTATGCTAGCTCTGACGAAATTCATACCAGAAAATGGATGCAGGGCTTGTTAGAAATGCAGATGCGCTCAGGCAGTTCGGTGGAGTTTATTGAAAATGTGAAGGTGGATCTTTTTCCGCATGATGTATTTGTGTTTACGCCCAAGGGGAAAATTATGGAGCTGCCGCGTGGGGCAACGCCGGTAGATTTTGCTTATGCCGTACATACTCAGGTGGGCCATCATGCGCACAGTGCGAAAGTTAATCGTCGTTTGGTGCCATTAAACTACCGCTTGCAAAGTGGTCAAACCGTAGAAATTATTACCAAAGATTCTGCATTACCGAACCATTATTGGTTGGATTATGTTATCTCGGGTAAAGCAAAAACTGCCATTCGTCACTTTTTAAAGGAATCAGAAACTAAAGAATCTTCACATTTAGGTCAAAAGCTTTTAAATGTTGCTTTAGAAAACTATCAAATGCAATTTGAAGACATTCATGCCAACAGCATGGAGCAATACTTAAAGCAAATCAACTTAGACTCTAAGGAGGCTTTGTTTGATGAAATTGGTCATGGTGAGCGTTCTGCAGCGATGGTGGCTACAGGTATATTACAGCTTGGGCAAAAGACTAAAAGTGCTCAAGCAAAAGCTTCTGTAGATACAGCCAAGGATGCACCAATGGCTATAGAGGGTTCTGAGGGTATGGCGCTGCAATATGCAAAATGTTGTTATCCTATTCCAGGTGATTCTATTTGTGGTGTGATTGTTAAGGGTCGGGGGGTAATGGTGCATCGAGCCAAGTGTCCTAAAATTATGAATAAAATTATTCCAGGTAATGATGATTGGATGCATTTGGTTTGGGGTGCTGAAGTTTCTGGAAAATATCTTTCAAGATTATGCATTGAAACAGAAAATTACCTTGGGGCTCTGGGTGATATTACGACCAATATTGCAATGTGCGAGGGAGATATTCAAAATTGTACCACGAATGAGACCCAGGACTCCTTTGCAGTTATAGATATTGAACTCAATGTAAGCTCCAGAGAGCATTTGGCGCGGATTATTCGTCATCTTCGTCGTATTAGTGGCGTGATGAGAGTCTATCGCTATAAAAATAAAAAATAAAAAATAAAAATAAGGAAAAAAATGCGCAGAAAGAAAAGACTTGAGCTTAAAAATAAACAGTCTCAAAAAGTAAACCTGGAAGATTTTCATTATCGTAAAGATCCGCACCGCGCACGCGAGAAAAAGAAATATGTCAAGGCGGTGGTATCCAGAGAGTATATTTTACAATACTTAGGCGCGGTTAATAAGGTGGTGCATGCTCGGGATATCATCAAGGCCATGGGTTTAAAAAAAGACATGATTGATGGCCTTTATGTTCGTTTGGGGGCGATGGTTCGCGATTTTCAAATTATTCAAACCAAGCCAGCTTGTTATCAACTTCCTTCAAAGGATAGTGTGTTTGAGGGCGTTATTGGTGCAACAAAGCGAGGCTATTTTGTTAAGTCCTGTAAAACCCAAGAGCAATTTGTATTAAACAGACGGCAAAGTCGCGCATTTTTTCCTAAAGATCGGGTTAAAGTGGCGTTGATGGGCTTTACGCCACGCGGTGAGCGCAAGGTTCGTATTACAGAGGTTGTAGAGCATCATACCCATTCTTTAATTGGTCAATATATTCAAGGTAAGCAGTTTTGTTATGTATTGCCGCAAAATCCACTGTTAGATCATCATATTATCATTGCCCATGAAGATAAGCTTGGCGCTGAAGACGGTGATTTTGTGCGGATTGCCATTACTAAGCAACCGGGTATTCATACAATGGCAGAAGCGAAGGTGGTAAAGATACTTAGTCAAGAAATGACCTTTGCTTTAGCTACCGATAATGCCATGGAGATGTTTGATATTGTTGATGTATGGCCAGATGAAATTCAGCCTGAGCTTGATTGTTTGCCTAAAGAGCCATCAGAAAAAGACTGTGCTGGCAGAAAAGATCTTACTGGCTTGCCTTTTATAACAATTGATGGCGCAGATGCTCGAGATTTTGATGATGCGGTATTGGTTCAAAAAGAGGGCAAGGGTTTTCGTTTGTCGGTGGCAATTGCGGATGTATCGCATTATGTAAGGCCTTTTTCTGCCTTGGATATAGAGGCGCAGGCTCGTGGAACTTCGGTGTATTTTCCGCGTCGTGTTGTGCCGATGTTGCCAGAGGCGCTATCAAATGGTTTGTGTTCTTTGGTGCCACAGCAAAAAAGATTAGTGCTGGTATGCGAAATAGTTTTTGATCATAAAGGCAGGCCGCTAAAAAAAGATTTTTACAAGGGGGTTATATACTCTCATGCCCGATTGACCTATAAAGAGGTGGCTAAATTTATCGAGCATCAAAAAGGTCAGTTTCTCCCGCAGGTGGCAGAAAATGTTCATAATCTTCATGCTTTATTTGAGCAATTATTACAGCAGCGCTTTAAGCGTCATGCATTAGAAATTGATTCTAAAGAAACAATTTTGGTGCCCAATGATGCAGATCAAGTCAAAGATATAACACTTGCCGAGCGTAATGTTGCCCATAGAATGATTGAAGAGGCGATGTTGGCGGCAAATGTGGCCGTGGCTCAGGGCTTGCAGGAGCAAGAAATTGATACGCTATTTAGAAATCACTTAGAGCCTGATCCTGATAAAATGCAAGATTTGGTTCGTTACCTTAATTTATTTGGGGTCCAGATGCAGGGTAAGGGTTTGGATATGGGGGTGTTAAATAAAGCGCTGGCAGAGCATCAAGACCCATTGCAGCGTCAAATTCTACAGCTGTTAACGCTAAGAAGTATGTATCAGGCGGAGTATGCTCCGGCATGTCTTGGCCATTTTGGTTTGCAGTATAGTGCCTATTGTCATTTTACCTCGCCAATACGTCGTTATCCTGATTTAATTACCCATCGGGCGCTTAGGTATTTGATTAATCCCAAAGATCCCAAGGCCATGCATTATCCATTTGAAGATCTAGAAACCTTAGGCTCTGATGCCAGTGCCAAAGAGCGCAACGCAGAAAGTGCCTCAAGAGATGTAGTGCAAAATCTTAAGTGCCATTATATGCAAGACTATATAGGTGAGAAATTTAAGGGTTATATTTCAGGGGTTTTGGAGTTTGGTTTTTTTGTAAGTCTAGAAGATATTCATGTTGATGGTTTGGTACATGTTTCAAGCTTAAAGGATGAGTACTATGTTTACGATAGCGCTCAAGTTGCTTTGATTTCAAGAAGTGGTAATAAACGTTTTGCTTTTGGTGATCCGGTCGAGGTAGAGGTTTTAACGGTTAATGCAGTAGATCGCAAGATTGATTTTCGTTTAGTTTAGGATTTTTGTTTGTACATTGGTAGTAAAAACAATTGGCCAAAAAAAGCAACTAAAGCCCCACAGCATAAAGTCATACCGGTTAGTGTAAGGATGGGATTAAATCCAAGGTAGTTAAAATAACTAACACTGGCACTTGAAATTAATGCACCAATGGAAAAAAATACTGAGGATATGGCCATTACTGCAGTGATGGCATACTTTTTACAGTGTTCTATTAGTCTTCTTTGAACGGGGCCTAAGCTAGCACCAAATCCTAGACAGTTAAGTGTATAAAAAATACAGAATATATGCCAGCTTGTATCTGGGTGTATGAATAATGCAAGGAGAAAAAGTACATTAATAACAATAAGATAACTAAAGCTTATTGTAAGGATTTTTGTGGCACCAAATTTGCGAACTAAGGTGTTGGTAAAGGTTAAGCCCAGAGCCCAGAAGCTAAAAAAGAGTATTTGAAGATAAACGAAAACATGACTGGGTTGTTGAAGAGTATGCATTACGATAAAGGGTCCATCGGTAACCCAGGCAATAATGGTCATAACCATTAAGACTGAGGGTAGGTTGTGATATAAAAAAGCTTTTTCTTTTAAAATGCACAGATACTGGCTAATAAATGCTTTTAAACTATTATTTTGTCTTTCTTGTTCGGTCATGGTTCTAGGCATGGTAAAGTACAGAGCAAGTGTTGATGCAATGCTAAATAGACCAAGCGCAATAAATATCATTTGCCACTTTTGATTACTTGCTAGTAAGATAATTTGGCCTACGGCAGGGCCTGCAATAGGCGCCAGTAGAGTGATGGCGCTCATGATGGAGAGAATTTGAATTGCTCTTACTTCATCATAGGTCTTATGTAAGGTGGCGTAGCCTGCGATATAGGTGATGGGGATGCAGGCGCCTTGGATAAAACGGGCTATAAAAAAGATGCTTGAATACGGGGTAATTGCGCATAAAAAAGAACTCAGTGCAAATATAAGCGTAAACACTAACAAGGTGTTCCTTCTGCCAAAAGTATTACACAATGGAGCCATAAAAAGTTGCAAAGTCATCGATCCTGCAAACCAAATAGTAAGGGTCAATTGGGTTTGATAATTGGAAATAGCAAAGTAGTGACTAAGGCTTGGTAGGGCAGGGAGATACATATCGTTAGATAGGTAGGAGCACAATTCAAAAAGCACTAGTGCATAAGGGAAATAGCGTAGATAGTTGCGGATAAGTTTAGCCATGCCAGCATTGCCCCCTTGTAGTTAAAAAGATGTTTTTGTGGCAATAGGCAAGAAGTTTGCCAAGTACCATTTGAGAAAAAGTTGCTCATTATCTTTTTTTTGTACTATCTTGTCAAGATTTTTTTTGGATACTTTAAAAAAATATATATCTTCCTTTGATCAAACTTTAGGCTATGTTACTTGTCTTTCCTACCAACACTTGCCAATACTCGATAAACTACTAGCATACTTTCTTGCTTCTTTGGGGGGGGGTTATGGAAAAAAATCTATCTGGTGCAGCACTATTGGTACAATCTTTACTAAAAGAGGGGGTTGAATATGTTTTTGCTTACCCTGGTGGTCCAGTGCTGCCTATCTTAAAAGTCCTGAGTGATTCTAGTATTGAGACTGTTCTTGTGCGTCATGAGCAAGGTGCGGTGCATATGGCTGATGGTTATGGTCGCAGCTCAAAAAAACCAGGGGTGGTTCTTGTCACCAGTGGCCCTGGAGCAACCAATACCGTTACTGGTATTGTAACGGCTATGATGGATTCTGTACCATTAGTGGTGTTAACAGGTCAACAAATAATGCCCTTTTTAGGGAAAGATGCTTTCCAAGAGACAGATATTTTTGGTATTACTGCACCTATAGTAAAACATAGTTATTTGATCACAAAAACTCAGGATATCCCAAGAATTATACAAGAGGCATTTTATATTGCACAATCAGGGCGGCCAGGCCCGGTGTTGATTGATTTGCCTAAGGATGTTGTTCTGCGTTCTTGTGCATTAAACGCCATTCGTAGAAAGATGGATATCCCAGCTTACAATCCTCTTCCCAAAATAGATGATACTTTGATATCCAAGTTGGCTGTAATGCTCAGTGAGTCAAAAAGACCTGTCCTTATTGTAGGTAATGGCGTGCAGATATCTGGTGCCGATCAGGAGGTTTTACATTTGGCACAGCTTTTACAAATTCCAGTTATAAGCTCTATGTTGGCTTTAGGGGTATTCCCGCAATCACATCCTTTATCCATGGGTTTTATGGGAATGTATGGCCATGCATATGCCAATTATGCTGCGCTTGAAAGTGACTTTATCGTTGCTATTGGCTGCAGTTTTAACGATCGTTTGGTGATGAATTCTAAGCAAAGCTTTTGTCCAAATGCCACTAAGGTCCATATTGATATTGACCCTTATGAGTTTAATAAAGTAGTTGATTGTGACCTTACTATAGCTGGTGATGCGAAGGCGGTATTGCAAAAACTTCTAGTGCTAATAGAAAAGCAAGATAGAAAAGCCTGGGTTTCTAAGGCTGCAACATTAAAACAAAAGTTTTCTCTTAGTTATGAGGATGATCAGCAAGTGCGTATGCCGTATGTTATTGATATTTTATATAAGCAAACCAAAGGTGAAGCTATTATGGTTACTGATGTTGGGATGCATCAAATTTGGGCTGCACAGTATTATGCCCTTGAGTATCCTGGGCGTTGGGTTTCCTCTTGTGGAGCTGGAACGATGGGCTATGGCTTGCCAGCAGCAATAGGCGTTCAGCTTGCTTCTAAAGAGGCTTTGGTTGTGGCGATTGTTGGTGATGGTGGTTTTCAAATGATGGAGTGTGAGTTGGCCACGCTTGCCTTAAATAAGCTTCCTATAAAAATAATAGTTATGGATAATGCTCATTTAGGAATGGTGCTGCAACTCCAAGAGCTAGTTCACCTAGAGGCTCCAGAAGCGGTAAATCTAACTGGTAATCCAGACTTTGTCCAATTGGCTACATCTTATGGGGTAAAGGCCTACACTATTGATAAGGCAGATATGGCCGTTGCTATTATCAAGCGTGCTCTGGCCTATAACGAGGGTCCGTGTTTAATCCATGTTAAGCTTGATGAGAAGGAAAATGTTTATCCTATTATTAAGCCAGGTGGGGGTTTGGAAGAGATGATTTTTCATGATTGATAAAAAGGAGGATGGTATGGCGGAAGCTTTGTCCAAGGAATATGATTTACATCATCACATGCGTATATTGGCGATGAATAAGCCAGGTTTGCTTTTGCGCATGAGTGCAATTATATCAAGATATTTTTTAAATATTGAAGCTATGGAGATTTGTCCAGTTTTTGATCGAGTCTATTCACATATAAGTTTGACCCTTACTGGTGATTTTTACAGTATTTCCCAGTTTGTAAAAAAATGTGAGAAATTAATCGATGTTTTTGTTGTTATTGATGGTGATTTTGCGCAGCTGGATGCTGATACGTTAGAATGGGCTTTGCTTAAGATACAAGATGAACCAGCGAGAATAAATGATAGAGCATCATTATTAGACATAAGCTTTAGCAAGATAATCAAGCTGGAGCATTACAGTTTAGTATGGCTTTTTGGCTCAAAAGAACATGTTGAACAAGGCATGGAGGCTCTTAAAAGCGTTCATGTACTAGCTTGTACAAAAAACGGTGTAGCAATGTGATTCGTTTGATTAAGCTTGATGCATAAAAGTGTATAATCCCAAAGAGAGGTGAAAAGCGATTAGTGCTTGCATACTATAGAGAAAAAGCGTATAGTACCGGCTGAATTTTAGGCACGTAGCTCAGTTGGTTAGAGTATCACCTTGATCTTAATTTTTCTATCTAGTCTTTGTTTTGCAAAAAATATTTATATTTTATTTGCATTTAATATTGACTTTTTGTTTTTTTTTTTTATTGTTTATTGTAATATTTGTGAGATTATGAATTTTATTTTTGTATTGTTTAATTATCTAAGGAGAAATATATGCTTTATTACAATTCGCCAACTACTCATCAAAATCCCAAGCTGAGAAAGATTTGCCTAATTATGGAAATTCTGCAATGGACTAATAAGACTGATTTTCCTGATCATGCAATAAGCACTATTGCAATTATGCAACTTGCTGATCTTCTAGGTTCTGATCTTAATGTTTATAAGTATAATGAGATATCTTTGTTTGAATCTATTATATTTAAAGGGGAGCCTGATGGTGTTAAATACGCACTAGATAAAGTCAAATATGAATCAAAACGCTACCCTTCACCATTTGGTTGTCCATTTTTCAATCATTCTTCTTTTGAAAAGCGGAATTTAGATGTATTGGATGTACTATTGCGTTATGTACGGCCAAACCGCTCTAACTCTAAGAATTTCTTTAGCATAAATGAAAAAGATCAACAAGGAAACACCCCGCTTGACACGGCCCTTAATAAGACTAATTTTGCTTACTTTCAAGCTAAACTTTTTCTCAACGGGGCACGATGGTCGGGCGAAATAGCACGAGCTTCGGAATCTTCTGATAGTGAAGAGGCTTCAAGGCTTTTCCCTCCTATATTTGATTCATTGACCATATCTGAGATAGGTTCATTGATATTATCTGTGTTATCTGATTCTGACGATGACTTTGACGATGATTTTGACGATGATACGTTCCCTGCGATACCTGCGACATCTGCGTTATCTGATTCTGACGATAATACGTCATCTGATTCTGACGATGATACGTTGTTTGCGGTATCTGAGTTGAGTCATTCTAACGATGATACTGCTCCTGGAATAGACTAGGTTTAAAAAAGTAAATGCTAGTTTGTTTTACCTGTGTAGGCTTTCATGGGGGAAGGGAATTTTTCAGTTATAGATTTTGGGCTTCAAAAGTGCGTTATCCTACAGCGTGCATGCAGAATTTCTCTATCTGATCCTTATTTTATATAAAAAGTACTTTTACTTTCCTTGTTTATATTAAAAATAATATTGGTTTTTTTATGTTGGTTTTATTTTATTTTTGTGTTATGTTATTTGTGGTTTTTGGAAAAATGCTAATTTTTAGTTTTTATATTATTTAATTATTTAAGGAGAAATTTATGAATTATTGTGATTTGCCACCTACTACTCAAAACCGTATGTATCAGCATTTCAAGTGGGCTATAGAGCGTGCTGAAGAAGCATATAAAGATGCAGTTGAGACTCAAAAACTAACCCCATCAGAAGCTGGTTCTCATGGTATAATGTCTTTTTTTGCTGATATGAAAAAAAATCCTGAGACTCAAGATATAGTGTGCTTTAAATTATTGGGCATCTATAAAAACCAAGCATCTAATAATGAAAAAATGTTGGAAGTCATGAAGGGGTTTTATTGTAAAGCTGATCCTGGTTTTATTCCTAAACCTAAAACTGGCTCTATTATTGAGGATGATATCGCTGTGGAGGAAGACCCTGTTCTTGCTAGAGTTAGGGAAATCCTAGGGGATAGTAGTAAAGCTTCTTTTTCTTTTAGAATAAGTACTGATGATGTTAAAAAACTTGTTGATGCTCTTGCTGCTGATCTTAATATATTGAAGTATAATAACATGTCTTTATTTGAACATATAATAATGAAAGGTGAGGCTAAAGGTGTGCAATACGCACTAGAAAAGGTCGAATATAAATCAGATAAATATCGTACGCCATTTAATAATCCGTTTTTCAATGGTCCTTCTTTTAAAGAACGGAATTTAGAAGTATTGGATGTACTGTTAAGTTATACAGTTCCAGGTCGCAAAAATTTCTTTGATATAAATCAAGAAGATAGTCAAGGAAAGACCCCGCTTGATAAAGCCAGTTCTAAATGTGATTTTGAATACTTTGCAGATAAACTACGTGACAATGGGGCATTAGAGTCGTTGGAAAAAAAAGAACAAGGTTCGGCATCATCTACTAGTGCAGAGGCTTCTGCGCTTGACCTTAGTGCGGTTTCTTTATTGAGGTTTTCTGGTCCTGGCGTTGATAGTACTCAAGGAATGGAATTAGATTAAAAAAATAAATGCCAGTTTATTTTACCTGTATGGGCTTTCTTGGGGGAGGGGGCTTTATCAGGTATGGGTTTTGGGCTTCAAAAGTGCGCTATCCTACAGTATACATGCAGAATTTATCTATCTGATCCTTAGCTTTGGATGAAATAGCAAAGATATGTATTGCTTCTAAGGGGGAGTGAATTTTTATCGGGGGTGAAAAGCGATTAGTGCTTGCATACTATAGAGAAAAAGCGTATAATACCGGCTGAATTTTAGGCACGTAGCTCAGTTGGTTAGAGTATCACCTTGACATGGTGGGGGTCGTTGGTTCAAATCCAATCGTGCCTACCAGCTACATATAGGCACCTTTAGGGTGCTTTTTTGTGTTTTAGAGATGGATAAAAAAGGAGTGGTAAAGTGGTAGAAATTACCTTACCAGATGGCAACACCTTATCGTGGGATACGCATCCTACAGGCTTTGCTGTGGCTGAAAAAATTGCCCCTTCTTTGGCAAAGGCAGCAATTGCGGTGATGGTTGATGATGAACTTAGAGATCTTCATGCGCCCATTACAGCTTCGGCAAAACTTCGCATTATCACAGCAAAAGATCCAGAAGCTTTGGAAATTATCCGTCATTCTAGTGCCCACTTATTAGCCCAGGCGGTAAAACGTTTATATCCTTCTGTTCAGGTAACGATTGGTCCTGTGATAGAAAATGGTTTTTACTATGACTTTTCTTTTGAGCGTGGTTTTACTCCTGAGGATCTTGAGAAAATTCAACAGACCATGAAAAAAATCGTTAAAGAGGGTCTGCAAGTTGAGCGTTATACGCTCTCACGCGATGAAGCTATAGCGTTTTTTAAATCGCAAGGTGAACATTACAAGGCAGAAATTATTGCTGATATTCCTCAGGATGAAATACTTTCTTTGTATCGCCAAGGCGAGTTTACTGATTTGTGTCGTGGCCCGCATGTGCCAAATACCAGGTTTTTAAAAGTTTTTAAAGTGCAGCATGTTGCTGGCGCTTATTGGCGCGGCGATCATAACAATGCGATGTTACAGCGTATTTACGGTACAGCATGGCTAAGCAAAGACGACCAAGATGCGTATTTGCATCAACTAGAAGAGGCGAAAAAACGTGATCACCGTGTATTGGCCAAACGCTTAGATTTATGGCATTTTCAAGATGTGGCTCCCGGAATTGCTTTTTTTCATCCTAATGGCGTGGCCTTATGGCGGGTGGTTGAAGATTATATGCGCGATAGCAATAATCGTTATGGTTGTGAAGAAATTAAAACTCCGCTGATTATGGATGAATCTTTGTGGCAACAATCTGGCCATAAGAGTAAATACTCGGATGAAATGTTTGATACGGTAGTAGAAAAACGTAATTATGTGATTCGTCCAATGAATTGCCCAGGGGGTATGCAAGTTTTTAATCAGCATCTGCACTCATACCGTGATTTACCTATTCGTATGGCAGAGTTTGGCATTGTGCATAGAAATGAGCCATCTGGATCCTTACATGGTTTGATGCGCGCACGCAGCTTTACCCAGGATGATGGTCATATTTTCTGTACGGAGTCTCAGGTTCAAGAAGAAGTGATTCAAATGATTAATCAATCTTTTGAAGTGTATCGTGATTTTGGTTTTAAAGAGATTGCGGTTAAATTAGCTACCCGTCCAGAAAATCGTATTGGTGATGATGCTGTTTGGGATAAATCTGAGCAATCTTTAGAAGATGCTTTAAACGCGCATGGGGTGGCTTTTGAGTTTTTACCAGGTGAGGGTGCGTTTTACGGTCCAAAGATTGAGTTTCATATTAAAGATGCTATTGGCAGAAGCTGGCAGTGCGGTACGATTCAAGTTGATTTTTCAATGCCAGAGCGCTTAGGTGCTGAGTATATCGATGAAAACAGTAAAAAACAGCATCCAGTGATGCTTCACCGTGCTATTGTTGGTTCCTTAGAACGCTTTATTGCAGTTGTTATTGAACATTACGCAGGATCTTTGCCCCTATGGTTGGCTCCGGTACAAATAGTTGTGCTTGGCGTGTCGCAAAAGCACGATGATTATGTTAAGAAAATAGTAGCCGATCTTAAAAAGAATGGCTTGAGAGCTCAATTTGACTTGAGAAATGAGAAGATTGGGTATAAAATCCGCGAACATACCATCAAGCGCGTTCCATTAATGGTGGTGGCTGGTGATAAAGAAATTGAAAATCAAACCCTTACCTTAAGAACCAGAGAAGGGGATGATAAAGGTTCCATGAGCCTTGCGCAATTGCATAGCTATTGCAAAAAGGAGATGGTTTTACAATCCAAGCAGGAGGTCTTAGAAGATTGACAAGCATGAGCAAAGCTAAAAAAACTTTAGCAAATGAAAACATTCAAGCACAACGTGTGCTCCTTATTAGTGATACTGGTGAGAAACTTGGTGTAATGCCAACCAGTGAGGCACTAGATAAGGCTAGAGATAAGCAATTGGATTTAGTACAAGTATCTGCAGGTGATGCTGATCCTTGTGTTTGTAAATTAATGAATTTTGGTCGTCATTTATTTGAATTAAAGAAACAGCGTCATGAGGCCAAGCAAAAACAGAAAAAGGTACAGTTAAAAGAAATTAAAATGCGTCCAGCAACTGATGTTGGTGATTACAATATCAAACTAAAGAAAATGAAAGGTTTTCTTGAGGATGGACACAAGGTGAAAGTAACGATTCGCTTTCGCGGTCGCGAGCTTTCCCACAAAGAATTAGGTCTTGAAATGATCAAGCGTATTGTTGATGATATGCAAGACCTAGCAACTGTTGAACAAGAAGCCAAGCTCGAAGGCAAACAAATGAGCATGGTGTTGTCTCAACAAAAGAAATAGCATCTGTAACAGGATGTTGGTATATGGCATACCTCTATGGGCTGAGCCTTTTAGGGGTACTAAAAAACAAAGGAGAAAAAAATGCCAAAAATGAAAACAAACTCAAGTGCGAAAAAACGTTTTCGCAAAACAGCGTCGGGGCAATACAAGCACCGTGCGGCAAATCGTAATCATATCTTAACCAAAAAAGCACCGAAGCGTAAACGTCAATTACGCGCGCCATCTTTGCTTCCAAAAGCATCGATTGCAGCAATTCGTAAAATGCTTGGCAAATTTAGTAAATAAGGAGATATGTTATGCCTAGAACCGCAACTGGCGTAGTTCGCCGTCGTAAACACAAGAAAATTTTAAAACAAGCAAAAGGCTATTATGGCGCAAGAAGCCGTATTTATGGCGTTGCAAAACAAGCCGTCATTAAAGCTGGTCAATATGCCTATCGTGATCGTAAGCAAAGAAAGCGTCAAATGCGTCGCTTATGGATTGTGCGTATTAATGCTGCAGCAAGACAGCATGATATGAGCTATAGCCAATTTATCAATGGCTTATTAAAAGCCCAAATTGAAATTGATCGTAAAATGCTAGCTGAAATGGCAGTAATGGATAAAACTGCTTTTGCTCAAGTCGTTGAGCAAGCTAAGAAAGCATTAGCAGCATAATAATATAATACCTATCAAGCACGCTGATTCTTTGGCGTGCTTGCTTTTTTTTATAGGGGGCGCTAGAAAACCATGGAAGCATTGGTATCAATTGAGCAAGAAGCACAAGCTGCATTAGATAGTGCACAAACGCTTCAAGATTTAGAACAAGTCAAAGTTCAATATTTAGGAAAGCAAGGTGCCTTAACGGCTTTATTGAAAAACCTTGGTCAAATGGATCCAGCTGAGCGACCCAAAGCGGGTCAAACCATTAATAAGGCAAAGC
This sequence comes from uncultured Gammaproteobacteria bacterium, assembly GCA_902563055.1. Classification (GTDB taxonomy): domain Bacteria; phylum Pseudomonadota; class Gammaproteobacteria; order Francisellales; family CACEW01; genus CACEW01. The sequence continues at coordinate 72,458 of CACEWE010000002.1, forward strand.
AGGCTTTGTTGTTGGCTATAGATTCTCAGGCAAAGCTATTATCGCAAAAGGCCTTACAAGAACAACTCGCTAAAGAAAAAATAGATGTCACACTAGATCCGCGCATGGCGGAGTTAGGCAGCCTTCATCCTATTACTCAAGTCATTGAATCTATCAGCAATTTCTTCATGTCTTATGGTTTTCAAAAGCAAAAAGGTCAGGAAATAGAAACGCCTGCGTATAATTTTGATGCGCTTAATATTCCCAAGCATCATCCGGCGCGTCATGAAGAAGACACTTTTTATTTTTCTCCAGAACATTTATTGCGTACCCAAACATCATCCGTGCAAATTCACACTATGGAAAAGCAGCAGCCTCCGGTGCAAATTATTGCCCCTGGTCGTGTTTATCGTCCTGATTCTGATGCAACCCACACGCCTATGTTTCACCAAATCGAGGGTTTATGGGTGGATAAAGGCATTCATATGGGCCATTTAAAGGGCTTGTTGATTGCATTTTTAAAAGATTTTTTTGGAGAGAAAATTCAAACTCGTTTTCGTCCTTCTTATTTTCCCTTTACCGAGCCTTCAATGGAGGTGGATGTGACTTGTGTGCAGTGTCAAGGTAAGGGCTGTTCGGTGTGTAAGCAAACTGGTTTTATTGAGGTTTTAGGCTGTGGTATGGTGCATCCAAATGTCCTTAAAAAAGTATCAATTGATCCAGAGGTCTACACCGGTTTTGCTTTTGGTTTAGGGGTGGAGCGTTTTGCCATGACCCGTTATAAGCTGCAGGATATTCGCTTATTTTTTGATAATGATAAGCGTTTTTTAAAACAATTTAGGGGTTAGGGATGGATATAGCATTAAGTGGTTTAAAACCCTACGTTGATATTAAACATGATGCAGATGCAATTGCTGAAAAATTAACGGCATTAGGACTTGAGGTTGATGGTCTTAAAGATGTTTCTATGGGGATGCATGGTTTGGTCATTGGCAAGGTCCTAAGTTGTGAAAAGCATCCAGATGCCAATAAGCTTTCAGTAACTCAGGTGGATTTAGGCGATGAAGTTGTGCAAATTGTGTGCGGGGCACCGAATGTTTGTGCTGATATTAAAGTGGTAGTGGCTAAAGTTGGTGCACTCCTTCCGGGAAACTTTAAAATTAAAGCTGCTAAGCTACGCGGGGTGGATTCTTGTGGAATGATTTGCTCTGAAGATGAGCTGGGTTTATGTGAAGATCGTGCGCCGGGTATTATGATTTTATCCAATGATGCGCCAGTGGGTCAGTGTGCCTTGGAATATTTTGATTTGCATGATCATATTGTCAGTATTGATCTTACGCCAAATCGTGGTGATTGTTTAAGTTATCAAGGGGTGGCAAGAGAAATTGCCATGGCATTTGAGTATCCATTTACGCCTGTTCATCAAGCAAAAGAAATCGATTCCAAAACCATAGGCTTGTCTCAGGATCCTTTGGTGGAGGATGCCTGTTTAGATTATGCCTTGGTCCAGCTAGATGCAATAGATGCTAAAAAGCCTTTGCCGCAAAATATAACCCGTCTATTACAGCGTAGCGGGATTCGTCCGGTTTCTAGTTTGGTGGATATTACCCAGTATGTGATGTTGCAAACGGGGCAACCTTTGCATGCATTTGATAAAGATAAGATCACTTTACCCCTTAGTGTGCGCTATGCCAAAGACAATGAGTCTATGGTGCTTATAGATGACACAGTGGCAAAGCTGGATCCTTCGGTTCTGGTGATTGTTGATCAAAATGGTCCTGTGGCTATCGCTGGGGTCATGGGTTCTAAAGCTAGTGCGGTGGATGAAAATACCAGCAGCATGGTTCTTGAGGCTGGACATTTTACGCAAGAGGTGATTGCGCAAAAGGCGCAAAAATATAAGCTCAATTCTGATGCGGCCTATCGATTTTCACGCGGGGTTGGTCGAGAAAAAGTTGTCCCTGCTCTTAAAATGGCTATTGACTTGCTCGGTGTTCATACCGGCGCGCAATTGCAGGGTTGGGATTATAAAACCATAGGTAAAGCCGATGCGCTTAAAACGCTTTCTTTTGCTAAAACACGGATTGCGCAAGTTGCGGGTATTTCCTTTAGCGATGCACAAATACGTGCTATTTTGGAGCCTTTGGGTTTTGCGCCACAAATAAGCGAAGATGCTATTAGCGTTCATATTCCTAGTGATCGATTTGATGTGGCGCTTGATGTGGATATTATTGAGGAACTACTCAGAGCCCATGGTTATGATCATATTAAAGCGGTATTGCCGCATACATTAATGGCGCAAGAGGCTAAGGTTTTACCGTGTGGTAAAAGAGCGGCCATGTCAAACCAGTTGGTGCAACGCGGCTTTTTAGAAACGGTTAATTACAGTTTCATTAATAAAAAATGGCAGCAAGGGGTGATGGATGCGCAGCAAAGTTTGCAAATGCGCAATCCCTTATCTGAAGATTTATCGCAGATGCGTAAAAGTCTTTTGCCTTCTTTATTGCATGTGGTGGCGTATAATATACAGCGCCAACAGCAAGACTTGCGTTTTTTTGAAATAGCCAATGTTTATCATCGAGCAGAAGATGCTGCGATATGCGAGCAAGAAAATATCGCGTTTTGTGTCCATGCTGATCGCTATAGCCGTTATTATGGCGATAATAGTGCCTATGACTTTTCTGATCTCAAGGCGGATGTTTTTGCGCTTTTACATGGCATGATAGCGCCGAGTGATTTAATATTTAAGCCTATTGAAACTGCGCAACATCCTTATATGCACCCAGGTCTTAGTGCGCAAATTAGCTATCGAAATCAAGACTTTGGGGTGATGGGGGCTTTGCATCCTGAGTATGTTAAAAATCAGATTGAAAAAAATAAGCGTGTTTGGGTTTTTGAGGCGCCACTTGCTCGTATGTTAGAATCTGGGCCTAAGCGTTATAAAGCGGTGAAGATGGTATCTAAGTTTCCCGCGGTGAGTCGTGATTTAGCCTTTATCGTTGATGAATCTGTGCAGGTAGGTGATATAAAACAAGCCATATCAAAGTGTGCAAAGTCTGTGTTGCAGGAACTTTGTGTTTTTGATGTCTTTAGGGGTGGGGATTTGCAAAAAGACCAAAAAAGTGTTGCACTTAGCCTGGTTTTTTGCGATGATGCTAAAACTTTAAACGACGATGATATTGCGCCACTTATAACGCGTATCATCGACACGGTAGAAAAACGTTTTAACGCTATTTTAAGAGGATAAAATATTATGAGCACCTTAACCAAAGCAGATATAGTTGACAACTTAGCGCGTGAGCTAAATATTCATCGCAATCACGCCAAAGACTGTGTTGAGAGCTTTTTTACTATTATGGCCAGGGAATTAATTGCTGGTAAAAATGTGCGTATTTCCTCTTTTGGAAAGTTTAATCTTCGTGATAAAGCAGCGCGTCCGGGCAGAAACCCAAAAACGGGTGAAGTTAAAATGGTATCTGCCAGAAGGGTGGTTTCTTTTAACCCAAGTTTAAAGCTCAAAAATAAAATTGCCGAAGGTGAAAATTCTTAGGCTATAAATTTTCCAAAGTCGGGGCGTGGCGCAGCCTGGTAGCGCACATGCATGGGGTGCATGGGGTCGCTGGTTCGAATCCAGCCGTCCCGACCATTTTTTAAGAAATTTTCATTGGCGCTTGCATGAAATTTTGCTATAGTGAGGGACCTTCTTCTCTAGGTATCTAAATATGCAATCTCAAGCCTCTTCGTACGCGCGTAAATTTCAACCCTGGGTGGTGGTAATGTGTAATGCATTATTTTTCTTATTTGCGTTTATCTCTATGACGAGCTTTGATCCACTTAATACGTATATTCGTCATGCTTTTCATATTAATGCTCAGCAACTGGGGGTATTATCGGCGATGTATTACTATGCCAATGTACTATTTATGATTCCAGCAGGCTTATTGCTTGACCATTTTTCGGTGAAAAAAATTGTCTTGTGCGCGGTTGTGTTGTGCATAACGGGGGTATTAGGTTTTGCCTATACCGAGTCTTTATTGGTGGCGGATATTTGCCGTTTTATGGTTGGGCTCTCCTCTACGGTTTGTTTGCTTAGTTGTGCAATTTTAACTTCAAGATGGTTTACGCCACGTATGAGTGGCTTGGTCTTGGGTTTGGTAGTGACTATGGCGATGCTTGGCGGGGTTATTTCGCAGCAGCTTATCTACCTAGTGGATTTGTTTAATTCCTGGCGTATGGCGCTGGTGGCGTTGGCTGCCTTTGGTGCGCTGGTCTGGGTGATTATTTTTATCTTCGTTAAGGATGCCCCTCCTGGATATGAAGCGCCCGAGCATCATATTGACGAGCAGCATTTTTTGGCGAAATTTTTTATGGCCATTAAAAATATTCAAAATTGGCTTGGGGGCCTTTATAGCAATATTTTATCGATACCCATTATTGTCCTTGGTAGCTTATGGGGCAAGGATTATCTTGTTGCGGTGCATCAGCTTTCCGATGCTCAGGCACTAATGGTGATTTCAACCATATTCTTTGGTTTGATTGTTGGCTCTCCCATGGTGGGCGCGTGGGCTGATGCCTGGCAGAGAAGAAAGCCACCCATGTTGATTGGTGCGGTGTTTACTTTAGTGACGATGCTCATCATCATGTATGTGCCGGATTTAAGTGTGCATATGCTAGCAGTATTGTTTTTCTTATTGGGGTTTTTCTCCAGTACTCAGGTAATTGTATTCCCTATGATCATTGAGCTTAATCCCCATGCCATAACTGGCTGTTCGCAGGCCTTATCTTCGACCATTGTTATGGCCTGTGGTGCGATTTTTCAGCCTTTATTTGGTACCTTATTGCAGTGGGGCCATCATAGTGTGGTGTTACATTATCAGCAAAGTGATTTTCATCGAGCTATGTTGTTATTGCCTATTATGTTTGCCATAAGTTGTGCAGTGGCTTTGTTTTTAAAAGAAACCTTCTGTCGCCATCAGTTTGATGAGGCGCTGTAGCTATAAAATATACAAAGTAAATGTTGTTAATTAAAGCATTTTTTGTGTGGTAAAATATAATGTATTTCTGTGGTAAAACTATCTTGGGTGATTTCTACATTTTTTTCATGATTTAGTATAAGGCTTTAGCTTATAAAAAACTAATTTATAGGTAATTCTTGTTTTAATAATAATATAATTTATGGTATAGTTAACTTGTCTTGTTTTTGGGTGCTGTTTTTCTTAAAGTAGAAGGAGATGAGAAATGTTTAAAAAAATAATGCTTATACTCTCATTTATTGCTGGTTTTAGTGCTGTTTTGGCTTATGGAGATGGGTCAACTGGAATTCCTACTGGAGTAATTCCTGCGCGTATCTTGTATGTTGGTCAGGATTACGGTCCAGCAGGAGGAGACAAAGCTGGTGAGTATAGTGCTTACCCTATTTTGAAAACAGATCAGTATACAAATTGTGAAGGATTCTCTAATTGCAGTGCAAAAGTTCAATTGGGTGAGGCTAAAGAATTTTTAGGTTTTAACCAATATGGGGATATTGTTTTAAAACAAAGTACTCTCTCTACTGCGGGGACTTATAAAATAAAGGTTGGTGGTTCTACACTTACCGTAGAGGTAAAAGATGCCTTGCATGCTAAGAACATTGGCGAATTAATTGCCAAGCGTCTTGCTAATGTTAACGTTGATAAAAATCAAGACTATCAAAGTCAAAAACCCTATTATTTGGAGGTCAGTGCGCAAGCAAATGATAATATCAATATTGATTTATCACAATATTTTGCGGGTGGATCTACGGTTGAATATACACTTGATAGTAGTTATTTGACAAAGGATAAACCTTGTAAGGGTGGTTTGCTTTTTTTGGATAAGCTTAATGGTAAACAAAAGCCTAGTTGTATAGATGGTAATAATATTAAAGTTGAGGATGGATCCCTTCGTTTTACCCCGAAATATTCAGGTATCTACCAAGTCAATGTTCTTGCCAATGACAGTGACAAAGGTATTACTGCTAATAACACTTTTTACATTAATGTTAATAGTGCTAATCCAGATTTTGATAAATGGAAAACAGGCGCTGTTGCCAGTAGTCATATTTTAACCGACCTTTCATCTATTTATGTTTATGGTAAAGCAGATCCTGGAGCATCAGATGAATCTTTTGGAAACTTTAAAAAGGAAATGACTCAATATGGAAAAGATTTAGAAGCAATAAATATCGATCTTGGTGAGAATAAAATTAATACGGTTTTGCTCGAGATTTTTGGTATGAAGTATCAAAATGAAGGTGAGAATATGAAGTCTAAGTGGGGTAATGATATTGCTGGTACTGAAAGTTCTAGAGTGAGCCAGACTGTGGGTATAGACAAATGGAGTGAGACTTTAGGTGAAATCTACAATGAAAAAAATATTTCAGTGACTCCTAATTATACGCTTTCAAATCCACTAAAAGCGAGTTTTATGATGCTTAGTGATAAGGAAACTAGCGAATTGGTAGATCATATCATGACAGAAGTTGGCTACAGTGATAACTTTATTGGTGCGAGTTTTGATTTAGAAGGGGCGCCTAATAATTTAGCAGCCACTCGTTTTTATAAATTATTGTCTGACCGCCTATTTGCGCAAGGCAAATGGTTTTCATTCTATTATTTTGTAGATATGTTTAATGCCCAGACCATTGCATCATTTGGACCTGCAGGAGTAGCATTAATATCTACCTATGATGCGGCACAACAAAGAGCACCAGCTAAGGACTTGCCCGATGAACAGTATGGTAATAAAAAAGGCTATATTAATAATGGTTTTAACGAAGATCAGTATAAAAAATTGGCACAAAACTTTTCTGACAATGCTGGTGCGGATGGCATAAGGAGTCATGCTTGTTCTGAAAACAAGAGTGGTATATACAATGCCAAATCATGGTGCAGTGGCAGTACCAATGATGTGTACTCAGAAAATACAAGGCGTTTTACAGCTCAAATCTATGCTGATAACTTATCTCCAAAACAAACGATGGACTTATTTAATGCCAAGTATCAATTAATTTTTCCATTAGCAGCAACTGCAACAAACTGGCAAAAAGTACAAATTTGGAATCCAAATTTTGAAGTTTCAGGTCATGGTAAGCTTGGTTCAGTGATGTATAAGGGCTGTAGGAATGAATTTTTGGAGGATGGTAATGAAGATAATTTGAAAGCATGTTTGTATGCTTCAGATACATTTAATGTTGATGGAATTCCTATGCAGGAGCTTAGTCGGTGCGGCAAGGATATTCCTTATAAAACCTGTATCATGGTTAGTAATATTCCAGGTTCCACCTTTGGTAAAGACGAAGTGGCAGGAAGGCCAGATGCTAGTGATTATACCTATGCGGCATTTAAGGCGTTTAAGGGTTCTAATGACAAGTATCTAGAACACAATGTTTCATTTAGTGTTTTTGCATTAGAAAACGCTAAAACAGCAACAGGCGGTGCATTTTGTACTGGCGATGATTGTCCTAAAAATAAAGTAGTGCAAACTCCATGGTATATTGGTTATGAAGAGGGAGTGGATACAGGCGATCATGGTGGTGTGGATCCTACTTTTTCACAAGATGAAAGTACAAAAATATGGACGCAATTTAATACAGATCTTAATACGTTTTTAGAAAAGGACTGATCTTTCAATAACTTTAGCCGTTCTTTTTTACAAAAGAGCGGCTATTTTGTTTCAATATTTATTTGAAATTAATCATGGCAGATGTTTGCCTAAAGCAGGCGCTACGGTCTTTATCAAGAGGAAAAAATTAGAATCAGTAAACTATTAGATCGAGCTTGTAATGGGTTCATGATGCATTTTTCCATCTGATATATAAATGGTGCGTTGCATGTTTTTAGCAATATTCATATCGTGGGTGACTGTCAAAATGGTTTTTCCTTTATCAAGTAGGTCTGCGAAGAGTTTCATGATTGCTTTTCCTGAGGTGCTATCAAGGTTTCCTGTTGGTTCATCTGCTAAAATCATTTGCGGATCATTAATGAGTGCTCTGGCGATGGCTACGCGCTGTTGTTGGCCGCCAGAAAGTGCATTTGGATGGTGTTGTGCTCGATCACGCAGGCCTACTAATGTTAACATTTCTAGGGCTTTCTCTCGTCTTTGTGCCAAGGGGACTTTGTTGTATAGTAGCGGCAGGGCAACATTGTCTATGGCTGTAGCATGTGGCAATAAATGAAATCCTTGGAAGATAAAGCCAATTTTTTTATTGCGAATTCTGGCTAATGCTTTAAAGCCCAGCTGACTTACTTCTTCTCCATCTAGAAAATACGCACCCGTGGTGGGGGTGTCTAAGCAGCCAAGCAGATTCATGAGTGTGCTTTTGCCAGATCCAGAGGGTCCTAGAATAGCAATATCTTCGCCACGCTTTACTTCAAAACTAATGTTGTCTAATGCATCAATGACAGATTCACCCATTTGATATTGTTTGCTTAAATGAATCGTTTTAATAAGGATCTCACTCATGGCGTAAGGCCTCCGCTGGTTGAATTGAAGCGGCTTTAAGGGCGGGGAAAACCCCAGAGAGCAAGCCAACTATCGTTAATGTACTTAATATTCCCATAAAAACTCGAAGAGAGGTGGCTAAGTGTAGGCCCTTCATTCCATATATGCTCACTTTTAATAAAGCAAGGTTGGCAAGTTCTATAATAATAAAAGCTAAGCCAAAACCTGCTAGTGCGCCAATGAGTGTCACTAGGCAGGCTTCAAGCATATAGTGCCGCGCAATATGGTGTCGTTGTGCACCACAAGCCATAGCAATGCCAATGGAGGGGGTTGCCCTTTTTATAGCAATGAATAAAAGGTTCATAATGCCTAATGATGCAATGAGTAATGTCATAGCCCCTACAATACCTAAAAACCACTCTAGGCCATGGAAAAATTTTTGGACTTGTTGAATGTATTCTTGACTATCAATAATGTGGATAAATGTTTTATCTTCTGGGGATACGTTGTGCAAGGCTGCTAGGCGGTGTTTGACTTGTGTAATAATGTTTGCCCTTTGGTTTAATTGGCTATAGTTGATAATGATATTAGAAGTGATGTTGTTTTGAAAGGTTCCCAAAAAGGTGGAGGCGGGCATCAATACAAGATAGTCATCTGGTATTGGGTATTGGTAGGCCGTTTTACTTGCTTGGGCAACGCCCACAACACGAAAAATATAGGGGCCAATAAGGATTTTTTTTCCTATTGGGTTTTGCTGCTTAAATAGTTCTTGTGCCGTTTTAGCACCAAGAATGACAATTTGGCGTTGTTGTTGTATATCTCTTGGGTTTAATAATCGCCCTCCAGCTTGGATTTTAATGTTATGTAAGGATTGGTAGTCTGGATTTATGCCACTTATATAAACATAATGGGGATTGTTTTTTGTATCTTGGACCAATAGCTGGGTATTGTATTTGAATAATACCTGCTCGACATAGGGCGTGTTTTGAATGATGCTGGCATCTTTTGAGCTTAAAGTGATTTTGCTACCTTTTAGCACTCCATGATAATCTTGAGCGCTTATGCCTCCTTCAATAATCATAAGGTGGCTTCCTGCATTTTCCATTAGGTTTGTGATGCTCTGTAGTAATCCTTCACCAACGCTAAGCATGAGGGTTATTGCTAGTGTGCCCCATGCTATAGCGAAAATGGTTAACATGACGCGCGTTTTTTCAGCAAATATTTCTTTTATAAGATAGCGAAACTCCATGCTTAATCCTTTGAATTTAATGCTTGAATGGGGGGCATATTAGCTGCACGTTTAGCTGAGGGGTACCCTGCTAAAAAACCTGTTAAAAATAAACTCAACCATAAAAAAATATAGGCACTTAATGGTATGCTTGGATTTCCAATCCAATCAGGAAGGGTAAATTGTTGTAAGGTTATAAGGGTGAGTATACTTAGGAGTATACCTATAAGACCTCCTATTGCGCAGTAGATGAAAGATTGAATTAAAAACTGTTTAAGGATAAAACTTGGTTGTGCCCCTAGGGCCATTTGTAGCCCAATTTGAGAGGTTTGTTCTTTGGTAACTAATGCCATCATGTTTGCAACACTAATACCGCCTACTGTTAGGGTCATTAGGCCACAAAAGCTTAAGAATATCAGGGTGGATCTTAACATCCAGCGGGTGTTTTTAGTGTAACTGCTAAAATCCATAGCATTGAAAACGACTTGCGTATCAGCAGGAGAAAAATGAAGTAAATGCGCCAGATAGGTGGTAATATTTGCTTGAACAAGCTGGCTGTCTTTGTGGTTTTTTAGTAGAACTTGAAAACTTTTGGTTTGTTCTTGTGGATAAAGTTTGCTGTAGCTTGTAAAGGGAATGAAGGCCGTAAGACTATAAGGCGTAAAATTCTGCGTTTGAGGTATGTAAGCAATAACCGTAAAAGCGTGATGGTCAATAAAAACTGTTTTTCCAATCGGGTCTTTATTGCCGAATAATTGTTCTTTTATCAAATCAGATAGTACGATTACCGAGCGCGCATGTTTCATATCTTGTTGGTTTAAGGGGCGGCCTTTTAGCGCATGTGGTGTCATGGTGAAAAATTCAGGGCTGATACCAGTTAATAGGAAGTTTCCGCTGATGTTTTTGTCGGTAATAAATTGTACACTATGGTTTGCAAGGGGTGAAAAGGATGCTATATCAGTCATGGCCGATTGAAGTTTAAGCAGTTGCCGGGGGCTTAGGCCTATTCCCCTATTGGCAGCAAATCCATTATAGGGTTTTGATGTGTTATTGAGCATGATGGTCAAAACTGGTTTGGAAATAGAGGATAATGCATTGAGTTGATGCTGGTAGAATCCTTGGCCAAGTCCTAATAGCATTAAAATAATATAGCTGCCCCATGCAACACCACTTAGACTCATTAGCGTTCTTAATTTATGTCTATAAAGATCCTGGAAAACCATTCTAATAGTATCAACTAAGCGCATCAGAATACCCCTTGTTATTTAGTTTGTTTATTAAGGGGAGAGTATTTTATCTTTAAGGTTTAAGCCGCGTATTAGCTCGGCATTTTGAAGATCTGTTGCGCCAATTTTTACAAATACCTTTTTGGGTTCTTTGCTTTGGGCTTGCTCCACCAATACATAGGTTTTATCTTTATCATAATGTAATACTCTTAAAGGTATAATAAGAACATTATGGCGCTCTTTGGTATAAATGGTTGCGGTAGCTTGGTAACCAGAACGTAGTAGGATGTTTTGAGGTAAGTGGAAATGATCAATGATAATTTCAAAGCCATTTTGTACGCTTGTTTGACTGTTTGAGAAAATATCATTTGAGCTATTGCTGCTTTGATCCTGAGCTGCCGGAGAGGATATTTGTACAGCTATGTTCGATACTTTACCTTTAAGGCGCAGCTTGGGCAGAGCCGTTACTTCTAGGGTTGCGGGCATGTTTTTAGCTAATTTACCAATATCAATTTGACTTACCATTCCTTTAAAGATCATTTTATTTAAGTTTGCAATTTGGAATAATACCGTTCCGCTTTGTGATTGCGTAACTGGAACAATGCTATCGCCAACCCCTACATTACGCTTTAGTATGGTTCCATTAATAGGGCTTGAGATTCGATTATCAATCAGTTTTCCTGCTATGGTGGTTTGCCCTTGTTGGAGGAGTTCAAGTTGTTGTTTGGCAGCTTCATATCCTGATTGGGCTATAAGGTAATCTTTTTTGTCTTGTGCGGCATTATCAGGGGCGATCATTTTTTTTTCTAATAAGCGCGCACTACGATTATAATGGGCCTTTGCATTGATCAGTGTTGCTTTTGCTTGATTAAGCGTATCAAGCTGCTTTGCAAGTTCTTCGGGTAAAAGTTGTGGCTTAAGAATGATTAAGGGTTGGGATTTTTTTACTTGCATGCCTTCCTGGGTTAAGAGTTTAGATACCTGACCAGAGATGGGCGATTTTATTTGGGAAGTAGAGCTTGGGATAATAAGTCCAGTGACCATAACGGTTTGTTTGATATCCCCTTTTTTTACTTGGATAAAGTCTAGCTTTTGATCGGGTGCGCGTAGCTGAAAATAGCTAAAAATTACAATTAAGATGAAGGAAAAAACAATAGCAGCTATAGACCACTTTCTTGTATGCGGCATGGTACTTTACCCTTTGAAATTTATGCTGATGACAATATTATATTTTTTTAATGCTAAAAACAACTAAGGGCCGCTTTTGTAAAGATACTCAAGTAGGTATTTATATGTATCTTAGAGTACTGCATTTTATCAAGGAAGGCCTATTTTATGCTTGCGCGCTTACAGGATAAATGTTAGAATCACACGCTAACCGCGCTTAGTATATTTTTGTTTAAAAGGGGGCTCTTATGAGTGATGAAATGCTTGCAGATATAGATCAATTAGAAACTACAGAGTGGCTTGATGCCGCAAAGGGTGTGGTGCGTCGTGATGGTGGCGATCGTCTGCGCTATCTGTTGTCTAATATTCATCAACAAGTGGGGGCTCCTTCACAGGATGCAGTTTCTTTGAATACGCCATACTACAACACTATTGATGTATCTTTAGAGCCTGCTTATCCTGGAGACTTGCATCTTGAGGGCCAAATAGAATCTCTAGTGCGCTGGAATGCGGCGATTACCGTGGCTGGGTCTAACAAAAAAGATGCAACGCTTGGTGGTCATATTGGAACTTTTGCATCTATTTGCACCATGTACGAAGTAGGCCAGAATCATTTCTTTAAAGCTTATAACGATGAGCAATGTGGTGATATGGTATTTTTTCAAGGTCATTCATCCCCTGGTATTTATGCCCGTTCTTATTTGGAGGGTGGTATTACTGAAGAGCAAATGGCAAATTTTAGGCGTGAAGTCGACCACAAGGGTGTCTCTTCTTATCCGCATCCATGGCTGATGCCAAATTATTGGCAGTTTGCGACCGTTTCTATGGGTTTAGGCCCACTGCTTGCTATTTACCAAGCGCGCTTAATGCAGTACATGCATAATCGCGACTTTATTGAGAAAAAGGATCGTAAGGTTTGGGCGTTTTGTGGCGATGGTGAAATGGACGAGCCTGAATCTTTAGGTGCTATTATGCGTGCTGGGCGGGATCAGCTTGATAATCTAATTTTTGTTATCAATTGTAATTTGCAACGTTTAGATGGCTTAGTTAATGGTAATGGTAAAGTCATTCAAGAATACGAAGCGCTGTTTAAAGGTGCAGGCTGGAATGTCATTAAAGTAGTTTGGGGCTCTGATTGGGATGCACTTTTTGCAGCGGATAAAAAAGGGGTTTTAGCAAAGCATCTAATGGCGGCGTGTGATGGGGATTATCAAACCTATAAAACCCGAGGCGGGGAGTATATTCGTGAGCACTTTTTTAATCAAGATCCTGATCTAAAAGCCTTGGTGGCGCATTTGTCCGATAAAGAGCTCTTACATTTAACGCGTGGTGGACATGATCCGAAGAAAATTTATGCCGCTTATCACAGTGCGGTTAATCATAAAGGTCAGCCTACTGTTATTTTAATGAAATCAGTGAAAGGGTATGGATTAGGTGCGGCAGGGGAGTCGCGCAATATCGCCCATAACCAGAAAAAACTAACCGAAAAAGAGCTAGAAGAATTTACCCAGAAGTTTAATATTCCTATCGAGCATGAAGCTATTGAGAAATCTTTACGCTTTAGACCAAAAGATGATGAACCTGCAATGCAATATCTTAAGGCGCAAAGAGAAAAACTTGGTGGACCCTATCCAAAGCGTGTCGTGAATAAAACACCTTTAGTGATTCCACATTATACAGATTTTGCCAAGCGTTTATTAAATGGTTCTAAAGACAAAGAAATGAGTACGACCACGGCGTATGTGCAAATATTAACCGCCCTTTGTCGCGATAAAAATATTGGTAAGCATATTGTTCCTATTACGCCTGATGAGTCGCGTACTTTTGGGATGGAAGGTTTATTTCGTCAGTTAGGTATTTTTAATCCTAAGGGTCAGCAATATGAGCCAGAAGATCGTCAACAGGTGATGTACTACAAAGAAGCCGAAGATGGCCAGATTTTACAAGAAGGCATTAACGAGGCCGGTGCGATGGCCTCTTGGATTGCAGCAGGTACAGCGTATAGTAGTCATAAGGTTCCTTTAATTCCTTGTTACATTTATTATTCCATGTTTGGTTTTCAGCGTGTTGGCGATATGGCATGGCAAGCTGCGGACATGCGCGCTAAGGGTTTCTTGTTAGGGGCTACTGCAGGGCGTACCTCACTTAATGGTGAAGGTTTGCAGCATCAAGATGGTCATTCACATATCCAGGCGGGTCTTATTCCAAATTGTATTAGTTATGATCCTTGTTATGCCTATGAGCTTGCGGTTATTATGTGGCGTGGTTTAAACCATATGTATGCAGAACATGAAGATGTGTATTATTACATTACTATGATGAACGATAACTATATTCAGCGAGCAATGCCAGAAGGCGTAGAAGAAGGCATTCTTGCTGGTATTTACCCACTTGAAAAACCCAAGGCTAAAGTTGGTGCTAAGCACGTTCAGTTAGTAGGTGGTGGTGCTATTTTAAAAGAGGTTGAAGCTGCAGCAGATCTTTTACAAAAAGACTTTAAAGTCACTTCAACACTATGGAGTTTAACCAGTGCTAATGCGCTATACCGCGATTATCAACAAACACAGCGTTATAATGCGCGTCATTTACCAGCTAAGCCTAAAAAATCATACTTAGAAACGGTATTTGCTGATCATCAAGGACCTATTGTTTGTTCCACTGATTATATCAAGCAGTATACAGAAGTTTTACGCGGCGCATTGGGGGATCGTTTAATTGCGCTTGGTACGGATGGTTTTGGTCGAAGTGATACAAGACCTCAGCTTAGACACCATTTTGAAGTGGATCGCTATCATGTGGCCTATCATGCGATGTATGGTTTGTATCAGCAAGGGGCCATTGATAAAGCAACGCTGAAAAAAGCGCAGCAAAAGTATCAGATTACGGCTGATAAATCAGATCCATTATACTGCTAGGGGAGAAGGTAGATGTCAAATCACGAAATTCAAGTTCCAGATATTGGTGAATATGCTAATGTTGATGTTATAGAAGTGCATGTTGCAAAGGGCGATAAAATCGAACTAGAGCAGGCTCTTATTACCCTTGAAACCGATAAAGCCACTATGGATATTCCCGCATCACAAGAGGGTGTGGTGGATGAGATATTGCTCAATGTTGGTGACAAAGTCTCCCAGGGCAGTGCTATCTTAAAGCTGGCAGCGGGTGCTAAAGAAGACACTGCAGTGCAAGATAAAGCCTCAGCAGAGCCAGAGCAGGCTGCGCCAGCTAAAACACAGTCAGACACAGGTTCTGCTGCGCTTTGTGATATGTTGGTTCCAGATATTGGTGAATATGACAAGGTGGATGTGATTGAAGTTCATGTGCAAGAGGGCGATACCATTGCACAAGAACAAGCTATTTTGACTTTAGAAACTGACAAAGCCACGATGGATATTCCTGCGCCATTTGGGGGTGTTATTCGCAAAATCTTGGTCAAGGAACAAGACAAAGTTTCCAAGGGCGATGTGATGGCTCAGGTAGAAACGGCTGAAAGTGCGCCACAAAAGCAAGAGTCCAAACCGCAAGCGGCAGCTGAAGTAGCACAAGTAGAAGCTCCTAAAGAAGTTGCAGCACCCCAACCGGTGGCACAAAAGATTTCTGAGCCTTTATCAAGTGGGGACCTTGCTGATTTAAATGCATCGCCTGCGGTGCGCAGAATGGCAAGAGTATGTGGAGTAGATTTAACAAAAGTGCAAGGTACAGGACGCAAAAACAGAATTACCCAAGAGGATGTTGAAGCGCATATTAAATCACGCTTGGCCCAGGCCCCTGCAGCGGGTGCCGGTGATGGAGGTCTTGGTTTATTGCCGGATCCAAGTCCAGATTTTGAGGCATTTGGTGCGATTGAGTCTAAGCCAATGGAGCGCATTAAGAAAATTTCTGGTGCGCATTTGCATCGTAATTGGGTAAAAATTCCGCATATTACTTTTTATGAAGAGATTGATATTACTGAATTAGAAAATTTCAGAAAAGCACAAAAAGCTAAAGCAGAAAAACAAGGCTTAAAGTTAACCCCAGTGGCGTTTATTTTAAAGGCCTTGCAAAAAACCTTGGCAGACTTTCCAATATTCAATAGTTCCTTAAGTGCAGATGGTGGCAGCATTATTTACAAGAAATATTTTCATATTGGGGTGGCGGTCGATACGCCGCGTGGTTTGATGGTTCCGGTGATTCGTGACGTGGATCAAAAAGGTCTGTTAGATTTAGCCAAAGACTTAATGCATTTTGCTACTAAGGCGCGTGAGGGTACGATTGCGGCATCGGATATGCAAGGAGGCTGTTTTACCATTTCCAGTCTTGGCAACTTAGGAACAACGGGCTTTAGTCCTATTATCAATATGCCTGAGGTGGGTATTATTGGTATCTCTAAAGCACAGATTAAACCGGTGTATCAAGGCGATCAATTCGTACCGCGACTAATGTTGCCGATTTCATTGGCGGTGGATCATCGGGTGATTGATGGTGCTGAGGCAGGTCGTTTCATCGTCCAATTAAAACAATATTTAAGTGATATTGCCCAGCTGTTGTTGTAGTTAAGCAAGAATTATGGCAGTCTTGGCAAGTTTAACAAAGAAGGATAAAAAAATATGGCACAAACAATAAAAACCCAAGTAGTGGTAATAGGCAGTGGTCCTGGCGGTTATAGCGCAGCGTTTCGCGCTGCTGATTTAGGAATGGAAGTTGTTTTAGTTGAGCGCTTTAGCACTATTGGTGGTGTTTGTTTAAACGTTGGGTGTATTCCCTCTAAAGCCTATTTGCATATGGCAAAGGTGATTGATGAAGCGGCGGATATGAAAGCGCATGGCATCACTTTTTCTGAGCCTAAAATTGATCTTGAAAAAGTTGTCGATTTTAAAAATTCTGTCGTAAATAAGCTTACCTCAGGTCTTGGTGCAATGGCCAAGGGGCGTAAGGTACAAATTTTAACCGGGAAAGGGTCTTTTTCTGATTCAAACACGCTTGAGGTGCTTGATGATAAAGGAGAAGCTACAAAGGTAAGTTTTGAACATGCCATTATTGCGGTGGGTTCAACTCCAGTTTCATTACCATTTATTCCAGAGGATCCAAGAATTTTTGATTCCACTGGGGCATTGGATTTTAATGCGGATCTTGCCAAGCGTTTATTAGTTATCGGTGGTGGTATTATTGGCCTTGAAATGGGGACCGTCTATAGTCGTTTTGGCAGTGATGTTGAGGTGGTAGAATTTTTACCGCAAATCATGAATGGGGCGGATAAAGATCTTGTGAAACCTTTGCAAAAGCGTTTAAAGAAACAGTTTTCTAATATTATGCTTGAGACTAAGGTAGTAAAAGTTGAAGCGCTTAAAGAGGGCATTAAAGTACATTTTGAAGGTAAAAATGCGCCTGCTGAGCCACAAATGTATGATGCTGTTTTAGTTGCGGTGGGACGTCGTCCTAATGGTGATCAAATTGCAGCAGAAAAAGCAGGCGTGAAGGTTGATGAGCGTGGTTTTATTGCGGTGGATGATCAAATGCGTACTAATGTAGGGCATATTTATGCGATTGGTGATGTGATTGGTCAGCCGATGTTGGCCCATAAGTCTTCTGCAGAAGGGCGTTTGGCAGCAGAGGTTATTAGTGGTTTAAATCATTATTTTCAAGCAAAATGCATTCCATCAGTAGCCTACACAGACCCAGAAGTAGCATGGGTTGGCTTAACTGAAATTGAAGCAAAAGAGCAGGGCGCAGATTATGGCGTAGGTGTGTTTCCATGGGCGGCCAATGGTCGTTCATTAGCTACTGGCCGTGAGGAAGGTTTAACCAAGTTATTGTTTGATAATAAAACCAAGCGCATAATTGGAGCCGGTATAACAGGTCCCCACGCAGGGGATTTGATTGGCGAGGCCGCGCTTGCAATTGAGATGGGTTGTGATGTGGAAGATATCGCCCTTACTATTCATGCGCATCCTACCTTGGGTGAAACAGTTATGATGGCCGCTGAGGTATTTGAGGGAACGGTAACAGATTTATTTATCCCGAAAAAGAAGGCCTAAATAAAAATAGACTTTAGATTTAATTTATGGTATAATTCATTGGATTTTTAGTCAACTTTAAATGTAAAAAAGGAGAATCATATGATTAGTGTTGGAGATCAATTACCAGAGTTTAAACTCGTTGGTGTAAAGCCTGGTTTTAATAACCATGAAGAAAATGGTGAGAGTGCATTTGAGGATATTAGCCTTGATAGCTTTCGTGGTAAGTGGAAAGTAATCTATTTTTATCCAAAAGATTTTACTTTTGTATGCCCGACTGAAATTAAAGAATTTGCCAATTTAAACGGTGAATTTTTAGATCGTGATGCGATTGTTTTAGGTGGTAGTACTGACAATGAATTTTGTAAACTAGCATGGCGTCGTGAGCATCCAGATTTAAATCGTTTAGACCAATGGTCTTTTGCTGATCCTGATGGAACCTTCATTGATGAGCTTGGCGTTCGTGATTTAGAGGCTGGTGTTGCTTTAAGAGCGACCTTTATTGTTGATCCACACAATGTGGTACAGCATGTATCGGTAAACAGCTTAAATGTTGGTCGTAATCCTCAAGAAGTTTTAAGGGTTTTAGATGCGCTTCAAACTGATGAGTTGTGTCCTTGTAACCGTGCATTAGGCGGTGATACTTTAGCGACTGCTTCACAAGAAAAGGTATTAGAAGAAGCATAAGCTCAAATATTTATCTTTATAAAAGCCCTGTTCTTCAGGGCTTTTTTTTGTCTTTTAAAAGCGTCTTTCCTTAGCCAATTATGAAAATTATTGGATTTATGGAGCGTGTGCAATATTTGCGGTTTATGCATGGTTTTGGTGAGATAGTAATTGCAAGCATGAAAGTTTTTCCTTGTAAGTTTTAAGTATTGGTTCTAGGTATGGTTATTTTAACCAGGATTAATAACGAAGCCTATCCTTAATTGTTTTTCAAATTTTAATTTTGCTTAATAATTGTTGCTTTTATTTATATATTAATGTAATGTTTTTTGCTGATCTATATATTGATGTATTGTTGTATATAGTTTGTATATTAACTTGAGTGGAGTACCCTGTAATGATGAGAAAGACAAATTCAAAAAATAGACAACCGGAAATTAAGGAATTATCGAAGCTAGCACAAAGATCAGCTGAAGGAAACAATCCTCTCTCTCCTATATTAAGTGGAAAAGTAGCGTTTCCTATTACAAAATACTCAGCAGAAGAAGCGGCAATATCTAAAGAGGATGCAGAGAAATACGCCATAGATTCATACCAATGCGAAAAAGGTGGGAAGGCAAGAGCCTCACGAGCAGGTTCAAGGTCAAGATTACAACGTTCAATGCCTTTTGCTACAAAAAGTCAAAATGCTTATAAAGAGTTAGATAAGGAAACATATAAAAGATTTTTTCGTGGTGAAGAAACAAATAAACCTACTTTTACAGCAGAACAGCTTGCTCAATTAAAAGTTTGGTATCCTAAAAGTAAAGTTGACGATCAAAGTCAAGGGCATGTTCCTACATAGATCTGGTTAGGAACCCCAGCCGTATTCTTTAACATTTTATAAAGTTCAGTCAGCGCGTATCATTGATAGCTGGCTGGTTTTGATCCTTGATAGGGTCCTGGTGCTAATGGAGTTGAGATACAATATGCTCTTGTTCTTGTTTATTGTATTTATTTAATAGGTACTTCCTTACTAATACCATAAGGCATGCCACGATAAATAATTCCGAATGTATTTGAGAGATAAGCAAGCACACCTGTTTGCTTTTTTATGCCAAGGCGCGTTGCAAGACTTTGCCAGTTTGCTTGGTTTAAATACGAAGTTGTAGAAAATGGACTCCAGCTTGCTTCAGCTAATCCAGTGATTTTGGGAAAAGTGTTATATTGTAAATGACGGGCATTGGGTATATTCTCCGTCCATAGTGTGCCTTCTAATCCAAGGATATTTTTACGAGAACGCAAGTTAAGCGTATTAATGGTTTCTTGTGCTTTTATTGCACTAGTAAGGGCTGCGTGCGTATCAAGAAAACTACCAGCCCAATATAAACCAGGTTCCCATGCATCTGGGGTGTAGGTGAGATCAAAATATAAGTGATCTGAATAAGCTAACACGCTTGGATAATGGTGAGCTGCAAGAATTTTGGCATGTTCGATACCGGGATTAGATGGATCCCAGACCCAGGTATGTCCCGTTTTATAAGCGGACATTGAGTAGTGGCCAATATTCCCATGGTCAGTTTGTACGAATTGCTGCCAACCAGAGAGTTTAATTTTTGGGTTGTTGGCTTGCAGGTCGTTAAAGAATTTCTCAGAGCGATCCAATGCTGATAAATTATCTTGGCAGCTACTGTCATTGGACCAAGCATCTTTAGAGACTTCATCGCCGCCAACACTCACTTCATTTTCAGCATAAATAGTTGTTTGACCTGAAAATAGATCACTAATATCGCTAATGATATCATTAATTTTAGCGGTAAATTTTTTAGCTTGCTCTGATTTTTGATTGTATAAACAAACAGGAATAACATCATTATAATAGCCTTGGACACTAATGTAATTGCTATGATCTAGTGGATTAATGAAAATATCCGGCATTGCATGTATAAGTGCTCTTGCGTGTCCAGGTAGATCAATCTCAGGAATAATGGTAATTTGGTGTTGATTCGCATAGTGAATCAGTGCTTTAATTTCTGCCATTGAATAATATAAACCATAATGCGTGCTTGCATTTGGGAAGTTTTTGACAAGCATGTGTTGACTGGGGTCAAATTGGTGATAATTAGTGAGATCCTGATTAGCTTGTGGCATCATCGAAGCTGGGTTTGTGCTGCCCTGAACATAGCCACGAAAAGCTGATTTTTTAATGATATCTCCTTTAATGGATGGAAGCTCAAGACGCCAAGCCTCATCATCTGAAAAATGTAAGTGTAAGCTATTGAGTTTTAAGGCAGCCATCGCATTGATCATGATTTTTAAGTCATCAAGAGTAAAATAATGTCTTGAAACATCAATTAATAATCCACGGTATTTCAGTTGTGGTTCATCTTTAATGTAAACACTTGGTAGTTTGTTTTTGTGTAAAAAGGCTAATTGACGTAAAGATTCTAGGGCATAAAAAACACCTGCTTTAGTCCTAGCACCAATGCTAATTGCATTAGCGCTAATACGCAATGTATATGCTTCTGGATTGTTGAGCTTGTATGGTCGCACTTTTTTTATAGAAAATAAATAAGTATTTTGCTTTGAATGATTAAATGTAATGCCAAGTTTTTTACTTAAATACTTAGGCGTAAATTGGCTATCAAAGTCATTAGTATAATCAAAAGGGGCTCTATGTATATCTATAACTTTTGCGGTATCAAGATTTAAAATAATTTTTGGAGATGGGATTAAACCTAGACTATTTATTGTAGATTGGTTTCGTGCAGAATTTTTCCAGTTTTCTATGGTATGATCTTTTATTAAAGCTTGGCTTGTTTGCGCATTATAGCCACCAATATGACTGAAGCTATGTTGAGCGCCATAAGCAGATAATGCTACCTTTATTGGCGTGATTTTATGCGTGTTTAAGTTGCTTACAAAAAATGATTGCGGCATGGAGTTAATATTAGCAGGTGCCCATTGATTATTATTAATAAGATTTATGGTGTAGTGTTGATTTTTCTTTAATGGAAAAAATTTTTCTGGTGTCAGTACGGTAGTATAGCCATTCGCGTAGGCAGCTTGTTTTGAGTTCTCTTTGACATAAAACATTGTGCTACAATCTCCCGTTTCATCATTGCAAATTTTCATTTGAAGATCAGGGTTAATGTTTGTGCCAGTGGCAGAAATAGAGAGAGCCTTAAAGGTGCGAGGCATATAAAATCCAATTGACCAGTCATTACTGGTGTCGGATGCTTTAAACTGAATAAGTGTATCAAAAACTTGTTTATTTTCTGACTTTATGACCGTTTTAATGCTATTGATGTTGATGCTGGAAAATGCCGTATTGGCCAAGATTGCCGTGCTTAGCACACCAACAAATAAGGATAATTTTTGCATATTCAATTCCATAGGATATTTCTCTATCTCAAAAAAAATGTTATTATATATAAATTGAATTATAAGTAAAGTAATTTGTATTTTTATATTTACTCCACATATTGATGTAAGTATATGATTTATATGGTCATTGTGTTTAATTAATGTTTTGTAAAAGTCAAAATTTTGTGGAGATAAATATATCCATAAGCTCATAAGTTCTTATCTTTATCTTTTTACTTTAACGTCTCCTTAAAGCAATGGAGTTTTGAGTTTTCGTCTCAACTTACAATCTAGTCCAGTTGTAGTTTGAACAATGTTAGTTTTCATAATGTATTTTTAATAAAATTTAAAGAAATAACTAAAAGTAGTGTTATATTAAATTTAAATGTAAAAAAAACATTTGACATAAATTTTATATTAACGTATCGTTTAGTTTGATTTGTGGTTGGGGTTTATTATGTTAGGAAAAAGATCAAGAGAAGAAACAGAAGAAAAAGCAGCGCAAGTTGGAGGTGAAAGTCCTAAACGACCTAGGCCTTTATCTATCCAGCGAGGAAAAAGATGTAGAGAAGAAGCCAAAGCGCCAGTTGGAGGTAAAAGTCCTGAACGACCTAGGCTCACTTGTTCACGATATCCAGAAATAAGTGTTTTGGGAGATACTGCCTCCTCTGATTCCGAAGATAAGCAACCTAGCCCTACTACCTTTTATCCACGATCCCCAGATCCAAGTGTTAGCAGGGCACGTTTGGGAGATACTACCTCTGATTCTGAGGATGATCAAGGACGTCATGGATCCGCTCAAAAAAAAGCCCTTTTCCCTAAGGGATGTGAAGGTTACGAAAAAACTAGATCACCTGAATTTGAACAAGATTATGATGAAGCACGAGAATTAATCCAAAAATTGGTAAAGGCCAGTAATACTGATGACAAAGACGCAAAGGATAAAGCTGGGGTAAATGGCCGTGATGAATCTAGAATGTATCTTCTTCCCCTTTGTCCTTGCTCCCATCTTCCAGTACATGGTAATGTAGATCACCATAAATGTGGTAAAGAATGCAAACAAAAAATAAAAAAAAGAGAAGAAAAGAAAAGACGACTTCAGGAGCAAGCAGCTAGAAAAATTCAAAGCGTATACCGAGGTTTCGCTGTTCGATTTGGATTCGCATTAAGTGACGCATTTTATATCTATTCAACGCTTTTCGGTACATATACCCAAGGTCAAAAGTTAGCAATACGTCGTCAGCGGTCAGATTTCCAAATAAGATGGGAGCCTGTACAGCCTTTCATAAGAGATGCGCTTAGTCTGGTGCGTAAAGCTCAAAATGCTACACTGGTAAAAGATATTCTAAGTCGTTGTGTTAATCAAGAAACTCTAGCCGAGTATAAACTTAACAAATCGGATTAAAGTTTCATCCATTCCTTTGATAAAAATCCTCCCATCAGTCGCCTAAACTATAAAGCGTAACAATTGTACACGAGCATTTTGGGGAAACTTTTTCATAGCCAAAAACCAATATTTACGCTATGATGCGCAATTATTTTTAATTCAGGGAAGAGATGCGCATTTCTTTTTTATCTAAAAGTACATTTTTTACCACTTTAGTGGCTGGGAATCTTTTGGGGGTAGGGGTTTTGGCGCTGCCGATTAAAATAGGCTTAAGTGGTTTTATTCCCTCGATTGTAGTCATTTTGCTTATATGGTTGATAATGCTTTTGGGGGGCTTTATTATCGCCGATCGTATTATCGGTAAATCAAAACATTATAACTTACCATCTTTTTTCAGTGATCAACTTGGCCCTATTGGCCATTATATCAGCGTGATTTGTAACCTCATTATTCTTTACGGCGTTATTACGGCCTATATCAGCGGTATTGCAGTGGTCATTACGGAGCTTTACCACATTACAAGTTATAGTCCTGTGATACAGCTATGTTATGCTGCCTGCATGTTCGCCTTAGTTTTGGGAGGGGTGAAAATACTGCGTTCTGCTTCTTTTATTATAGTAAGCTTAGTGCTGTTGTGCTTTGTGGTCTTGATTTTTTCAGGAATGGGACATTTTTCTCCCCATTTACTTACTAAAACCCACTGGTCTTTTTTTATGATAGGCATGCCCGTGGCCATCTCTGCATTTCATTATCAAAATATTATCCCAACGGTAGTGCACCATTTAGACCATGATCGTAGAATGATTCGAAAAGTGCTGCTTCGGGGTATGCTGCTTGGTCTTCTCGTAAACGGAATATGGTTGCTTATTATTTTAGGTAGTTTGCCAACAGATGGCGCTGGCATTGATATTTACCACGCTTATAAGTTAGGTGAGGCAGCGAATGTTCCTTTGGAGCATCTTTTACATAGCCCTTTGTTTAAAACCTCCAGCGTAATTTTTGCTTTATTAGCCGTATCAGCCTCCTTTTTAGCCAATGGTCGAGGCCTGTATGATTTTGTTGCCGATCTTTGTTATTCTCTTTTTAATTGTGAGCATAAAGCAGTGATCGCATCCGTGGCCTTTATGCCACCTTTGTTGGTTGCAATGGTATACCCACATATTTTTTTAAGCGCACTAGATGTGGTTGGGGGTATTGGCGAAGTGGTACTTTTTGTAATGGTCCCAGCCTGGATTATGCTCTCTAAAAGACAAAGCCTAAGTCGCCGCAAGCGTGTTATGTACGGTGCAATATTTACTTTAGGTTTATTAGTGGCGCTCTATGTATTGCTTGAAAAACTCGGTCTCGCGCATCAGTACGCATTTTTAGCACCATTTTTTGTTCATTGAAAATGGCTTATCAGCTCAAGCATGTCCTCTCAGTCATCCCTATCTCAATAGATGCCGTCCTCACGCTCAAAATTCTAGATCATTAATCGTAGCCAACTAAGTAAAATCGATCTCCCGAGGTCCACACAGCTCTAACTCATCGCGAGAAAGGTTAAGACTGGGTCGGTTTCTCACTCTCATGAACGCACTTACCCACCCCTTCTCCTTTTACTATCATCCAGTCAGTGTACCCCAACTTTTCACACAGAAGATCCCGTACCGGCTTTATTTCTTCAACCCAAAGCGTAGGAAGATCGCACTTTTCCTCTCTCCCACCACGACCTTTGCACGATAATATATCAACAATACATCCCTCCTCCGGTTCCGCATTATATGAAAATATTAGTTCCAACGGTTCGAAGTCGCCGCAATGCCACGTTACTATCATCGGATCCCAGCGATTCAATCCGCTTGCCCAGACTACGCGTACCCCCCCGTCATTGCCGTCAGCGCCGCGGTTCCGCATCATCGTTTGACAGTCCTCTCCCAAACTCTGCATTTTCGTAGCTAGCAAACTACCAATTAACTCTTCAAGGCTACCGCGTTCACATCCATTCTCACTTCGACCTGCGTAGATGCACATCGCACTAGTCATAACTATCATTACTATCGCCAAAAAAATCTTCATCTCACTCTCCTTACCTCCTTCAAGACTCATCACCAACCCATGCCCGCATTCACGTGCCCTTAAACCCCATTCAAAGGGCAAGTCAAATGAAACCATACATTACGTATTCCATCTTATGTAAGGTTTTTTCCTTCAGGAGCGCATAGACCTCCATTGCTCATAAAGCCGAAGTAAAATCTCTCACAATATTCATCACTTGCCTTGTTTTTATAACGATCGTATTAATGGTAGTTTAAAAAAAGACTATTGCAAAAAATATTTTTTCATGATTTTTCATATAAAACTCTGACTTGAGCATACCTTCTATGTGTTAAAAGAGGAAAGCGCTATAACCTTTTTCTTGAAACCAAGATTGCAAGCCGTGATACGCTTATGCATAGCACCCATCATTATCTGAGGAATTTTTACTTTAGGTTTATTAGTGGCGCTCTATGTATTGCTTGAAAAACTAGGTCTTGCGCATCAATACGCATATCTTGCACCATTTTTTGTTCATTGAAAATTTTAAAATGGCTAGCGACACTGCGCTAGCCTGAAATCTTACATTTTATGCTTGATCTTGAAGATGATACGAGGTAACCACTTTGTTAACCCCTTTGGTTAAGCTTGCAATATGCGCTGCTTTTTTGCCTTCAAAAGCAGTGGTGTCTGCTAAGAGATATACCGTATTATCATTAGTTGTAACATTGAAGTGAAAAGGATTAACGCCTTGGGTTAATCGCGATTTTACCTTGGCCGTCACAAAACTATCATGGGCACGGACTTTTGCATTTAATTTAGGGCCAATTTTCATATGATCATAGACCAAAGTCACATCTTCAATTTTGCTCACCTGGGTTGCAATGGCATCAGCAAGAGCAACAGATTCAACTTGGCCAACCAATAAGACTCTTCCTTGGCTAACGCTGACACTTACATAGGCTTTTTGATGAAATTTGTTACGTTGCTGTTTGATTTGACTATAAGCGGTGTTTTTAATTTTCTTATCGTTAATTTGTGTTTTAATCGGTAGAGGTTTTTCCATATGGTTGGCAATCAAACTTGCCCCAGTTCCAGTGGCTCCTGCTAATAAGGCTGCGCCACAACCTGATAAAAAAATGCCGGTAATACAGGCTAAAGTAGCACAGCGGAAGATATTTAAGTATTTTTGCATGGATTTTCCTTTTTTGATTCAAGAAGATGTGTATAATATAGCACAGCTATTTTTAAATACCTAGAGAGTACACCTTATGCACAACAACAAATTGTTCCTTGGCTTTTTTACCCTTATGATAAGTTTTTCTTTAAGTGCCTGCGGCATGAAAACCTTCAGAAATCGCGATAACGACTACCAAGTTCATCCGGTTTATCAGGTCAAGCCTTTAGCTTCACCTAAGGGTATGCATACTATCAAAACTAAGCCACTGTATCGTTTGCCTAAAGGTCCTGATTCGTATCCTGCTGCTGCGCCAGTATCCATTCATCCTCCTGGTTTTGATAAAACCTATACCAGCAAAGAAATTAAAGCACTTGCCAAAGAAGAGGGCCAAAGTGATGCTGCTCAATATCAAAAAACACTGTTAAACCAAAAGATTTCCCAGCTTAAAACTCAAATCGATACAGTGCAAACGCAAATTAAAAAACCAGGCCTTAGTGCGCAAAGACAACAACAATTAGAAAAGCGTTTAGAAGAATTGGCCAATGAACTAGACAAAGTTCAAGATCATATCCAACAATTGTCAGATCAAAAACCTAAGGATGGTGCATGAGCCTAAAGGCTATTCGAGGTTTTCATGATATCTTGCCCACCCAGATTCAAAAGTGGCAATTTTTAGAGCAGGGCCTCAAACAGGTCCTGGATGCGTTTAGTTTTGAAGAAATACGTTTACCACTTTTAGAAAAAAGTGCCGTTTTTTCAAGAGCGGTAGGGGCATCCTCTGATGTGGTGCATAAGGAAATGTATCGCTTTTTAGATCGTAATGAAGAAAGTTTATGTTTGCGTCCAGAAGGTACGGCAAGTTGTATGCGTGCTTTGATAGAACATCAACTAATCCGTCATCAAGGGCCACAACAACTATGGTATATGGGGCCCATGTTTCGTTATGAACGTCCTCAAAAAGGTCGGCAGCGGCAATTCTACCAGCTGGGAGTTGAAGCGGTAGGGTATAGTCATTTTCAAATGGATGCTGCTTTGCTTTTAATGTGTCAGCAAATGTGGCAAGTGCTCGGTTTGGAAAATGCTTTTACTCTTCAAATTAATACACTAGGCTCTAGTGCGGTGCGCAGTTTGTATCGCAAAGAAATACAAAGCTATTTTCAAGATCATAAAAATTTACTTAATGAAACTGAAATACTGCGCTTGGAAGAAAATCCTATGCGTTTGCTGGATTCAAAATCACCAGATCTACAAGATATTATTGCAAAGGCTCCGGCGATAGATGCGTATTTGGACGATGCCTCCAAAGCACATTTTGAAGGTGTATTAAAAATTCTTGACGATGCAAAAATTCCTTACACGCTCAACCCTCATTTGGTGCGAGGACTAGACTACTATAACCATACCGTATTTGAATGGGTCAGTGCTGATTTGGGTGCACAGGGCACAGTCTGTGCGGGAGGACGTTACGATGGACTTATGGAGCAACTTGGTGGTAATAGTACCCCTGCAGTAGGTTTTGCGATGGGTCTTGAGCGGATGATTTTAAGCATGCAGGCTAATGAAACCAATTCCCAGCATCATGCATGTGATGTCTATATGGTGGTAAAACTCGACGATGGCCAACTCTCTAGTGCATTAAACCTAGCCCAAGCTATTCGTAGTAGCGTTCCTGGGTGCCGAGTACGTTATGATGCCTCGGGCGCGTCCTTAAAAAGCCAATTTAAAAAAGCCGATAAATCCGGAGCACCGTTTGCGATTATTGTCGCACAGGAAGAATTACAACAAGGCCAATTTATTCTCAAGCCACTAAGAGGCCAAGGCGAAGAACAAAAAATGACACAAGAAGCACTGCAACAATTTTTGCAGCAACATATTCATCATAAAGGAGCGGTTTATGCATCATGAACTAAATCAATTTGAAGAAGCCAATATTGTTAAAGATTTTTGGCGCAAAAATGGTAAAAGCATTCTTTTTAGTATTGCACTGGCATTTCTAGCGATTATTGGTATTAGTTGGTACAAATCATACCAGCAAAACAATCAAGATCAGCTTTTTTCACTTTATCAAAAAGTATTGAATAATCAGCAAAGTGGCAATGTTGATAACCAGGTTATTATGAGTGAACTGATGCAAAAAAAATATCCACGTGCTACCTATTCTGCTTTAGCAAGCTTGGTCACAGCCGGTTCACAGGCACAGGCAGGAAAGCTTGATGCTGCATCTCAATCCTTAAACTGGGTTGTAGAACATGCCAAAGAAAAGGTCATTCGAGATTTTGCTATTATTCGATTGGCAAGAATAGATATAGATCAAGACAAAGCCGCAAAGGCTCTCACTTTACTTAAACAAATGCACCAGCCTGAGCTTGGCGCCTATGTGAATATGGTTAAGGGTGATGCGTACACGCAACTTAAAGAGTATGCGAATGCGAAAAAGTATTATCAAATAGCTCAAAGTGCCTTTGATGCCCAAGCTATAGAGCAGCAATATTTGACCATGAAGTTAGCAGATTTACCAGTATCAAACACCGTTTCTGATGCCAGTGAAACAAAACCTACCGTTCAACCAGCCTCCAGAAGGGGATAATGATGAGAAATATATTAAAAGTTACCGTTCTTGCACTTGCGTTTTTAAGCCTTGGTGCTTGTGGAGATAAAGATAATGCCCCAACGCCTAAGCCTTTAGCTAAAAACATTGCTGCAGATTTAAAAGTGGAGCCTATATGGAAAAACAGTGTTGGTAATGGAGCATTTGTAGCAAATTTACGCTATCAGCTGGCGCAAAATAAGCAAAATATTTATGTCAGTGCCTATAATGGAAGTGTAAGCTTGCTTAACAGTCAAACAGGCAATGTCATATGGAAAAAAACCTATAAAACTAATTTCAGTAGTGGTGCAAGTATTGGAGAAGATGCGCTATACATTGGTACGAGCGATGGCAAGGTTTATGCGCTTGCGCTTAAAGATGGTAGCACCCTATGGCAAGCCCAAACTGCTGGAAGTATTCAATCTAAGGTTGCAGTAAGTGGTGATAAAGTGGTGGTATACAGTCACAATGGCGATCTATCGGCTTTTTCAAAACAAGCAGGCCAATTAATTTGGCAAGTGCCGCATGTAAACAATGACTTTTTGCTTGAAGGGGATAGTTCTCCAGTTATCGCCAATGATCAAGTGGTGATGGCCTATCATAATGGTGATGTGAGCTCTTTTGATTTAGATACCGGTAAATTTTTATGGACCAGACCGATTGCAATTGTTTCAGGAGATAATCAAGTTGCGCAAATGGTTGACATTATTGCTGATCCTGTGGTGCGCGATGGTATCGTATACCTGGTGGCCTATCATGGTAATGCTGTAGCTATGCAGCTGCGCGATGGCCAATTGCTATGGCAAAAGCCTTTATCCTCTTTTCGTAATATAGCCCTTAGTGATAAAGCTTTGTTTGTTGTAAATGATAAAAGTGTGCTTGTTGCTTTGGATAAAAACACCGGCTCTGTGCTATGGCAGCAAAAAGATTTACTTAATCGTCGTTTAAGTGCTCCGGTCTTACTATCCTCTAGTGTGGCCGTGGCAGATTATGCCGGCTTTATACACTTTTTAGCACGAGATGATGGTCATATTTTAGCGCGTGCGCAGCTTGGATCACTGCCTTTGCTTTTAAGTAGCAATCAAGATCACATGCTTTATGCCTATAGCCAATCTGCCTCGCTTGCTGCACTAAAAGTACAATAGGAAAACGCATGACTCAAAGACTTCCAGTGATTGCACTGGTGGGTTTACCTAATGTTGGTAAGTCTACCTTATTTAATTTCTTAACCAAAACCCGCGATGCCTTGGTATATGATGAACCTGGGGTGACTAGGGATCGTCAACTTGCGCTGATGGAGCATCATGAGTATAAAGCCTGGTTGATTGATACAGCAGGTGTTGTAGATAAGCACGAATCTTTAGCGACTCAATCTATGGCGCAAACACAGCTGGCGATTGAAGAATCGGATATCGTTTGGTTAATGATGGATGCAAAAAATAATTTAACCAGTTTGGAATCTTCTATTATTGATCAACTTAGACGCTCGCAAAAGCCCACGGTTTTGGTGATTAATAAAGTCGATGGTCAAAATGAAGAGGCGGTGGTCTTAGATTATTACGATATTGCCATGGGTGAGCCGCAGCCAATTAGCGCAACGCACAAAAGGGGCGTTTTGAGTTTGCTTAAACATACCTTTGAGCGCTTAGATTCTATCAATCTTAGTGTTGTAGACTTAATGCAAGATTTTGAGTTAAAAGGACCTAAGGTTGCCGTTATTGGTCGACCAAATGTTGGTAAGTCTACTTTGATTAATCGCTTATTGGAAAAAGACCGCTTAATGGTGTCTGATTTGGCTGGCACTACTAGAGATAGTATTTTTCTGCCAATTATGTATAAGGAACAAGACTATACTTTCATAGACACTGCTGGGGTGCGCAAGCGTGCTAAGGTGCGTGATACCTTAGAAAAATTTACCATTATGAAAACCCTTGAGGCCATTGAAGTAGCTGATGTGGTGGTGGTTTTAGTGGATGCAACTGAGGGTATTAACGATCAAGACCTACATTTGATTGGCCGTACTTTGCGTATTGGCCGTCCTTTGGTATTGGCGCTGAATAAATATGATATTTTAAGTAGTGAAGCCAGAATCCAGCTAGAGGCAGATAAAGATCGTAAGCTGGGATTTGTATCCCACTTTGTGCCGATGCAGGCATTATCTGGTAAGAAAGGTGAGGGCTTGGCCAAATTATTTCATGCTATTGATGAGGCTTATATTGCATCAACCACGGTTTTAACAACATCAATGGTAAACAGAGTCTTAGCTCAGGCCGTAGAGGATCATCCACCGCCAATGATTAATGGCCGTCGCATTAAACTGCGTTATGCCCATGTGGGGGGCAAAAGGCCACCAATTGTTATGATTCATGGTAATCAAACTAAGAAAGTACCTATCTCATATGTTAAGTATTTGGAAAAGTATTTTCGCAATAGTTTTAAGCTGGTTTCTATGCCTATTAAAATAGGCTTTAAGTCTTCAGAAAATCCATTTGATAAAGGTCGTAAGTGAAGGCGTATGTTTCCATCAGATAAACAAGCACAAGAAATCGATGAGCAATATAAAAGTCTTATTAAGAAAAAGCCTGGACTATTGCAGTTCAGTCCCCATATACGAAAAACATGTAATCCTGTGGGTAAGCCAGATTCAGATAGAGATCCAGTTTGCCTGTATGCAGTAAAACAATGGTTTTGGCAATGTCTTGGATATTCGCAAGATAGACCTCAATCTTTTGATCGGGCGTCTTTAGAAAGATCTCAATCTTTTGATGGGGCGTCTTTAGAAAGGTCTCAATCTTTTGATGGGGCATCTTTAGGTGGTTCTAAAGCTTTTGGTGGAGCATCTGAGGATAGATCTAAATCTTCTGATGAGGTATCTTTGAATAAAACTCAATCTTATGGCGGGGCATCTTTAGTTAGATCTCAATCTTCAAAGAAGGCACCCTTGCTTTCAAGTGATGATTTGTGTTGTAAGTTATAGGCTAGGTGAGCATTTTTAAAAATCGTCGCAGCGGTTCAGCTGCGCCGTAGTGTAGCTGGTCGCCAACAGTAAAAAGGCCGATGGTATTAGGGCGGTGTTGTAAAGTACGCAAGCGGCCTAGGTGAATGTTTAAAGTATCACTTACTGCAAGGGGGGTTAAGGCCTCTAAGGTGCTTTTTTTATCTGGAGCAATAAGATACACATCTTGGTGCCATTGGTGAAGCATGTTGGCTATTGCTTCAAGAGGGAGATGTTTTTTAAGGCTTATTTCTACCGCTTGGGCGTGGGCGCGCAGCGTTGGGGTGCGAACACAGAACCCATCCATAGGCAAAGCTTGTGGGAGTCCTAAGATTTTTTGTGTCTCTTGTGCGGCCTTATGTTCTTCTTTGGATTGACCATTTTCTAGCGCTTCATCAATAAAGGGTAAAACATTATAAGCGAGGTTTGCTTCAAGGCTAGGATGTTTAAGTGCCTGATCGTATTGGTTTTGGGTGAGGGCTTTAATTTTTTCAAGGGGGCTAGCGTCTTGATCAAGATGGCTGTTTAAGTGGCTAGTTTGTGCAAGCAGTGCTTGTACAGCGCCCATACCTGCACCTGAGACGGCTTGATAGCTAGAGGTGAAGATGTTTTCAATCAGTCCCATTTTAATTAATGGTGCAATAGCCATCAGGAGGAGGCTAACGGTGCAATTGGCGCCAATAAAGTTTTTAATGCCTTTATCAAGGGCTTGCAGGATGATATCTTGATTGACTGGATCTAAAATAAGAGTGCTTTGTGGATCGTTACGCAGAAAGCTCGCTGCATCAATCCAGTAGCCGGGCCAGTTATGTGCCTGTAAAAGAGGGCGTATTTTTGAGGTATAGCTGCTGCCTTGGGTACAAATAAGGATGTCTTGATCAAGCAGGCCATCAAGCTTGTGGCTGTCTTTAACCCTTGTGTTTTGGCCATAGGGATCTTTTTCACCGATGTGACTGGATGAGAAAAAATGACACGTAAAGTCTTTAAAATCATCTGCTTGAGCCATGTTTTGACACAGAACGGTGCCAACCATGCCGCGGTAGCCTATGATGCCTAGCTTTTTCATGTGTATTTCCCTATGATAGAAAGAATCTATATAGCTTAGCATAGTGGGGAGGCTTATGAAAGATTGCTCAGCTTTGCATTGTTGTAAATTTGGGGGCTCAAGTTTAGAAAATATTGCGTGCCTAGAGCAGGTGCAGCGTATTTTAAAAACGAAGCCTGGTTTTGTAGTGGTTTCTGCTATGGGTAAAACCACTAATTTTCTCATTAAGCTCTATGAGGCTGCAGAGGCGCATGAGGATCTTGAGCAAGGCCTTGCTAAAATTAAAAATCAGCATCTTTTATGTGCACAGGCCTTATTGTCGGTATCTTGTTTGAGCCAATATCAAAAAGTGCTTGAAGCTATCATGGCGCAATTGCGTGTGTATCTTTTAAAAGTTAAGGATAATGGGCCGTGTGGAGAGAGCTATAAGGCCATTTTAGCAACAGGGGAGCGTTTATGTGCGCCACTTGTTGCCGCTTTTTTACCAGAGAGTGCGGTGCTTGATGCACAGTCGTTTATAGTGGTGGATGAAGATCCAAGTATTGCAATAATCAGATGGCGCAAAAGCCAGGAATTGTTTGATCAATGTATCGCCAAGCTTGATGCGCGCTGTAAGTATATTGTCATTACGGGTTTTATTGCTGCAAATACCAAGGGGCAATTGAGTTTATTAGGGCGTAATGGCAGTGATTATTCTGCTGCTATTGTCGCGCGCTTAGCCAAAGTAAAAAGTTTGTGTATATACAGTGATGTTGATGGGGTTTTAAGTGCTAATCCTAACTATGTTGCTAACACGGTGGTGTTGGAGCATTTATCCTATAAAGAAGCCTTGGAAATGGCTTATTTTGGTGCGGCGGTTTTGCATCCCAAAACCATTTTGCCTTTGCGTGCTGAATCTATTCAATTAGAAATGAAAAATACTTTTGCCCCAGATAAGCCAGGTACGATCATTTGTGAGCAGGTGCGTGATAGTTCTCATGTGGTGAAGGGTTTAACGAGCATTGAAGAAATTGCCTTGGTAACCATTGAAGGCGCAGGCATGGTTGGGGTTTCAGGCATCGCAGCAAAGGTTTTTAAATGTTTAAGTGATCATCATCTTTCGGTTATTTTAATTACCCAGGCTAGTAGCGAATATTCTATAACGCTTGCTTTAAAACAGTCAAATGCAAATTTGGCGCAAAATTTATTATCTGAAGCTTTTGCGCTTGAAATTCAAGAGGGTATGCTTGAGGGCGTAAGTGTGGTTGAAAAATGTAGTATTATTGCTTGTGTTGGTGAGGCGATGCGTCATCATATTGGCGTGGCTGGTCAAATTACCCAAACCTTGGGTCGGGTGCGGGTAAATATTTTAGCGATTGCGCAAGGCTCCAGTGAACGTAATGTTTCTATTATTGTGAGGCAGCGTGATTTACAGCGAAGTTTATCTGCACTGCATGACCATTTTCATATTGGCCAAAAGAGTATTGCGCTGGGCATTATTGGTCCGGGTAAAGTGGGTGCGGCTTTGCTTGAGCAAATAGAACAATATGGTCATCAAAGGACTAAAACATATTTTTTTGATGTTAAAGGCTTGATTAATTCACAAAAGATGGCGTTTTTTCAAGACCCTAAAAAAACCAAGCATATGCAGCAGTCTTTAGCGCAATCCTCGCAGGAGGCTAATCTTGAGGTATTTTTAGAGCAGCTCATTGGTGCGCATCACGGTAATACCATGATTGTTGATTGTTCTGCCAGTGAAAGACCGGTGGGATTATATGCCAAGGCACTAGAAAGTGGCGTACATGTTGTGGCGGCTAATAAAATAGCCAATACCATGTCGTATGATTTGTATCAAAACTTACGCGCACCTGGCCTTAGTGCTTATTTTTATTATGAAACCAATGTTATGGCGGCCTTGCCGGTGATTAAAACCTTGCAGCATATGCAAAAAACCGGTGATAAGATTGAGCGTTTAGAGGCGGTACTTTCGGGAACCTTAGCATATATACTTGGTTTGTATAATCAGGGGCATTCCTTTGTAGATGCACTCTTGGATGCAAAAGAGAAAGGCTTTACTGAGCCAGATCCAAGGTCTGATCTTTCAGGGCTGGATGTAGCGCGCAAAACCGTGTGTTTAGCCAGAGAGGTGGGTGTAGAGCTGGAGTTAGAGGATATTTCGTGGCAGTCTTTGGTGCCAGAGGCGCTTGAAAATGTAAGCCTTGAGGCGTTTTTAGAGCAGATTCGATTGCACAATGGTCAAATAGAATCAAATTGTAGCAAGATTGCTAGCAAAGCAAAACCTATCTTGCAGTATGCTGCTAGTATTTCAGGAAAAAAAATATCTATTGGTTTAAAGGCCTATGGCCAAGATCATCCATTTGCAAGTTTATCGCAAACGGATAATATGTTACTCATTTATTCTAAGCGTTATCACCAGCAGCCTTTACTTATTCAGGGTCCTGGGGCAGGAGTGGAGGTGACGGCTTCTGGAGTATTATCGGATATGATTGAAATTGCAGAGCGTTTATAGGGGAGCAAGATGGCGGATGTTGAGTATAAGCAAGATATTTTCAAAAGTAGTGCCAAAGCTTGTGCCACATCGGCAAATCTTGCGGTTGGTTTTGATGCATTGGGCTTGGCTATAGAGGCGCCTTATGATGTGGTGCATCTAGAGCGCCGCAGTGATGCCAAGGTGCGCATTGCTCAAATACAAGGCCAAGATGCAGCACGTTTGCCCAAGGACCCCAGTGATAATGTTGCCAGTGCGGTGTTGATAAAGCTTATAGATGATTATCAATTGCCTTATGGGGTGGATATTTCGATTGAAAAAGGGATTGCGCTTGGTTCTGGTATGGGCGGTTCTGCAGCTAGTGCAGTGGCGGCACTGGTGGCTTTTAACCATTTATTACGCGAGCCTTTGTCTGAAAAAGTCTTATTTGACTATGCTTGTTATGGCGAAAAGGTCGCCTCTGGTGCGGCACATGGTGATAATGTCTTGCCATGTTTATTAGGTGGGCTTTGTATCATGGATCCTCAAGCACAGCAGTGGTATAGAAAAATTAAGGTTCCTGCTTGGTCTGTAACGCTTGTCCATCCAGAAATACAGCTGGAGACTAAAGCGGCGCGTGCTGCATTAGATCAATCCTATAGTATGGATCAAATGGCAGAATATGGTGCAAAGTTTGCAGGCTTTTTATATGCATTGGAGCATCAAGATGTGGGCTTGATTCAGGCTGTGGCGCGGGAGAGTTTTTTTGATCCATCTCGGGCACATTTTATTCCAGGCTTTAAAGATATTTCGCGCATAGCCTATGAACATGGTGCCATGATGTGTTGTATTTCTGGATCTGGTCCTAGTGTGTTTGCTTTAAGTGAAAAACCTTCTCCCAAGATGGGGCAGGAGATGCAAAAGGTTTTTTCAGATCAAGGCCTTGGGGCTTGTGTTTATAGTGGTGCTATTAATCAAAATGGCGCAGCGATCATTTCATAGGGGAAGAGGCGATGCGATATGCCAATACTGCAAATGCTCATGTGGTATCACTGAGTGAAGCGATGGATAAAGGTATGGAGGATGATGGTGGTTTATATATTCCACAAACGCTTCCCAAAGTGGATATGGAAGCATTTTTAGGAATTACGGATTATAGTGATTTTGCGTATCAGGTTCTTGCACCTTTTTTTGAAGAGGATCCCTTGGCTTCACAGTTGAATTCTATTTGTAAAGCGGCATTTTCTTTTCCGGTATGGACGCAAAAGGTTCATGATGCATTATATTTTATGGAGTTGTTTCATGGCCCAACCTTATCTTTTAAAGATTTTGGTGCACAGTTTTTAGCGCAGTGTTTGTCTCGCATTAAAACAACAAAGCCGCGCTTGATGATGGTGGCAACTTCTGGGGATACCGGCTCTGCGGTAGCGGCGGCTTTTCATAAAATTGAGGGTGTCCAGGCGATGATTTTATTCCCCAAAGATAAAATTTCCAAGCGCCAGCAAAAGCAGATTACCTCTTTTGGTGATAATATTATTGCCCTTGCGGTGGAGGGGACCTTTGATGATTGTCAAAAGTTGGTCAAGTCTGCTTTGGTGGACCCATGGTGGCAAGAACGATTTGCGATTAATACTGCCAACAGCATTAATATAGGTCGTTTATTAGGACAGATTGTTTATTATGCTTATTGTAGTTGTCAGTATTACAAGGAGCATCAGCAAAAAATTGGCTTTATTGTACCTTCTGGCAATATTGGCAATGTTACCGCAGCGTATTATGCCTTGAAAATGGGCTTTCCTATACGTGAAATTGTTTTAAGCACCAATGCCAATAAAGTGGTGCCAGAGTATATTGAAAGTGGCGTGCTTAAGCCTAGGGGCTCCATAGAGACCTTAGCAAATGCAATGGATGTAGGTAATCCAAGTAATTTGGTACGTTTGCAACATTTGCTAGGTGATTTTGAGCATTTTAAAAGTACCGTTAGGGCCTTTTCGGTAGAGGATTCAAAGATTGAGGAGGCCATCGTTGATTGTCATCAAAAGTATGGGGTATTTTTGTGTCCGCATACGGCAACAGCTTATTCTGTTTGGAAACATCACTTAGATCAGGCACCGTTTATGCTAGTGGCTACAGCTGATGCAAGTAAATTTGAAACAGTGGTGGAGCCACTGGTAAAGCAAAAGGTTTTAGTGCCGGAGACATTAGCTAAAATGCTTGAAAAAAAAGAGCAATATAGTGTGATAGCGCAAGATCCTGTAGCACTTAAAAATGCAGTATTGGATTAAAATCTCATTATTTTGGTTCTAAAATAAGCAGAGTTTATGTTTTGGTCGTATTTTATTTAAATTACTGTTAGGATGAATGCGATTTATTTATCAAGGGGGAAATATGAAAAAAATTATCGCTAGTCTCACATGCATTATTTGTAGTTTGTTTGTAGGCTTATATGCATCGATGAGCTTTGATGCGCAAGTAGGCCAGAATGTACTTCGAACAGGAAATACGGTTTCGCGGCAGATGCTACATTTTTCGATTGCTAATTCAGACGCTCCTTGGTATGTGGGGGCGAATCTTGATCGTTTAAATAAAGCCGATCCCAAAAATATACTTGCAGTGGATGGCGGAATGGATTTCCATTTTTTGCGTATCGGTACGGGTGTGGCCTATGTAGATAAAACATCTGATAGTTTAAGTTCTCATATACAGTTTTATTCCACGGCTAGTTTGATGCTTCCTTTTATGATGACCATAAGCTTTAAGCATATTTCTAATGCAAATACCGTTACAAAGCTTGGTGGTCCTAACCATGGTGAAAATTTCTTACTGCTAGGCTATACGTTTAAGCTTTAG
>CACEWE010000003.1 GCA_902563055.1 uncultured Gammaproteobacteria bacterium
CCCTTGGCGCAAACTATACAAGATTCAGCGGATGAGGATAATCTTACATTGGACTTTACACTGCCAATGAGTCAGGTGTTTGCTAAAATGCGTCGTTTAGTTCGTGAACAGCAGGAAAGAGATTTGCCTTGGCAAAATACCGTTGATCAAATTTCTTCACTGATTGCAGTGAACTGGGATAATATGCCAGCTTATCATAAAAAGCAGTTTGTAGAACATGTTATGGACTACTGGAATTGGCTTTCTTATCGCTTGCATCCAGAAAATTTGGCCCGTTTAGAGGCCCTTCAAGCAGAATCAAAGTTGCATCTGATTCGTGGTCATGTGCAAAGCATCCAAGAACATAAGAAAGAATTAGAAGTAGTGTGTTTTGATCGGGGAAATCCTGAGCCCTTTAGTGTTATGAGTGATGTGGTAATTAATGCTACTGGTCCTGCCAAACGATTAAATCGTGCAAAGGACCCCTTAATGGAATATTTATTAGCTCATGGTTATATACAATGTGATGATCAATATTTGGGCGTTAAAACCCACCCAGATCTCAGTGCCTGTAGCCAGTTTGCTCCAGTTAGAAATAAATTATTTGTATTAGGGGCATTAAATAAGCCACACTTTTTTCGGGCAGATCAAATTCCCTCACTGCGAGAACAAAGTGCCTTGCTTGCCAAGCGCTTATTAGGGTAGTGTTCTGTATGCTCATTTAAGTCTTTAAGCCTTGCTTTGATTGCGTCGTTATGCTCATGTGTTATAATGTGGGCGATTTAACCAAGTGGCTAAGCTATGTGTGGTATTGTTGCAGCTATGGATCTTCAGCAATCTCAAGTTTCTACTTGGGTTTATGACGCCTTAGTACAGTTACAGCATCGCGGTCAAGATGCTGCTGGTATCATTAGTTCTAGTCATAAAATGCATATGCATCACGGTCGCGGTTTGGTGCAAGATACCTTTACTAAAAATGATATAGATCGTCTTGTTGGCCCTGTTGCTATTGGTCATGTGCGTTACCGCACCTCTGGTACAAGCAGTAGTATGAATGAAACTCAACCTTTTTGGGTCGCAGCTCCTTATGGCATAGCCCTCGCCCATAATGGGAATATTAGCAATCAAGAACCCTTACGTCGTTATTTAGTAGAGCAAAGACGCCACCATCTCCATAGTGATAGTGACTCGGAAATTTTAATCCATTTGTTTTCTGACTATTTGCGCAGCTATGAAGACACTGCCGATAGTGCAGATTTTTTCAAGATTCTTTGTGAAGTAATCGCTAAAATCATGCATCAAGTAGAAGGTGCCTATTCAGTGGTATGTTCTATTGTAGGCAAAGGTCTTATTGCTTTTCGTGATCCTCATGGCATCAGACCCTTGTGTATTGGCCAAGGTCAAACACAAAAAGATACATTTATGTTTGCCTCAGAAACGGCGCCATTTTTTAGTTTAGGCTTACAGAGTATCGGCGATGTTTTACCTGGGGAATTAGTCTACATCGATCAACATGCGGTGATGCATCGTAAAGTGATTCATGCAGAGGCCTTCCATCCTTGTGTGTTTGAACAGGTTTATTTTGCTAGACCTGATGCGGTACTTGATGATGTAAGCGTGTACCGTGCTCGCTTGCGCATGGGACAAAACCTAGCCTACAGTTGGCAACAGCAATACCCGGATCTAAGCCCTGATGTAGTGATACCGGTACCTTTTTCAGCAAATACAGCGGCGCTGTCTTTTGCAAATGCATTAGGGGTGCGTTATAGCGAGGGTTTGTATAAAAACCCGTTTATAGGTCGCACCTTTATTATGCCCAATGGTACTATGAGAAAACGCTCGGTGCGTTATAAGCTCTCACCGCAACGTACGGAAATTGAAGATAAAAAAGTTTTATTGGTAGATGATAGTATTGTAAGGGGCACTACCAGTGCTGAAATTGTTAAGGTGGTGCGTGAGTGTGGTGCGAAGGAAGTGTATTTTGCATCCACTTATCCTGCGGTTAAATACCCTTGTTATTACGGTATTCATATTCCTACCAAGGAAGAATTAATAGCCAATCAAATGTCAGAGGCTGATATTGCCGAGCATTTGGGCGTGGATGCTTTATTGTATCAAGAAGAATCCTCTTTAATTGAGGCAGTTGATCGCCGAGGCGAGCAAGATTTTAGTGACCCGTGCCGGGCATGTATTAATGGCCAATACTGTGCTGGCACCATAGAAAAACAGGAGGAATAAATACATTGAGCACCACCAATACCTGGTATCAACAATCTTTGGTATCCATTGCAGATTTATCAAAAGATGATATTAACATTTTTCTTAAACAAGCTCATATTCTTAAACAAAAAAAGGCGCCTAATGCCCTTAGCGATAAGGTTATTAGCCATTGTTTTTTTGAAGCCTCAACACGTACCAGGCTCTCTTTTGAAGCAGCTTCTAATCGTTTGGGGGCAAAGGTTATCGGTTTTTCAGATCCTTCGCACACCTCATACGAGCAAAAGGGTGAAAGCTTATCAGATACGCTTAAAGTCATTGGCTCTTATAGTGATGCAATGGTGCTTAGGACACCCCAGGCCGGTGCAGCGCGCTTGGCGAGTGAAATTCTAGATATTCCGGTGATTAATGCTGGAGATGGTGGCAATCAACATCCAACCCAAACCTTGTTGGATCTGTATGCAATTTACCAAACTCAAGGTAGTCTAGAGGGTCTTAATATTGCGTTTGTGGGCGATTTAAAATATGGACGCACCGTGCATTCCTTGGTTAAAGCCTGTGCGATGTATGATATGCGTTTGTTTTTTATTGCGCCAGAGCATTTAAGTTTACCTGATC
Organism: uncultured Gammaproteobacteria bacterium; assembly: GCA_902563055.1. Classification (GTDB taxonomy): domain Bacteria; phylum Pseudomonadota; class Gammaproteobacteria; order Francisellales; family CACEW01; genus CACEW01. Next base: position 2,815 of record CACEWE010000003.1, read on the forward strand.
ATCTTTGTCGTGATTTAAGAAACAAGGGCGTGCGCTTTTCTTGTCATGATGCGCTAGAAAAAATTCCACAGCTTGATATTCTTTATGTTACAAGATTACAAAAAGAGCGTTTTGATCCACTGGAGTATAAAAGTATTGTGCAATCGTTTATCATTACCCCAGAAATTTTATCCAAGGCCAAAGAAAATCTAAAAGTGCTTCATCCTATGCCACGGGTACAAGAAATTGACCCGCGGGTCGATCACACCCCCTATGCCTATTATTTTCAGCAAGCAAAAGAGGGGGTTTTGGTGCGCCAGGCCATATTATCATTAATTTTACAACAGGAGCTTATGGCATGAAAACCTTAGAAGTAACCGCATTAGAAAATGGTACGGTGATGGATCATATTCAAGCAGGTTGTGCCTTAGATGTTTTAAATCTGGCCCTTTCCCAGTTAAAGCAGTCAGCCATTACTGTTGGAATGTATTTACCAAGTGCGCGCCATGAAAAAAAAGACATTATCAAAATGCATGCTTATCATCCTAGTGACGCTGAGCTTGAGCTTATGGGTGTGCTGGCGCCAGGGGCAACGGTCAATTTTATTGAAAACTTTAAAGTAGTCAAAAAAGTCCAACTTGCCTTGCCACAAGAGGTAAAAGGTTTATTCCAATGTCAAAACAGTCAGTGTATTAGCATTGATGAGGCCATAGAACCGCATTTTCATATTCATACTGATGGGGAGGATATTATCCTTAAATGCCATTATTGTGAGCATGAATTTAAGCGCTCACAGGTTTCCTTAAGGGCGCGTGTATGATGGAAACTCACTGTGATCACCTTATTATTGGCGGTGGCATTGTAGGTCTATGGCTTGCAAGTTTGCTCAAGCAGCAAGGAAGCTCGGTATTGCTGGTAGAGCAGGAAGCTTTAGGGAAAGGTCAAACGGTGGTGTCTCAAGGGATTATTCATGCTGGGGTCAAATATCAGCTTGGAAATAAGAAAGATCAGTTGCAGCAAGAGGTAGCTTTGGCGGCATCTTTATGGCGTAAGTGTTTTTTAGGTCAAGGCATTTTCGATTTATCTAGTGTACCTTTATTAAGTTCGGTATATTATTTATGGCAATTGCCCCAGGTGGGTCTTGGTGCGATAAAAAAAGCTATTTTATCGCGCGCCTTAAAAAGTGTAAGTAAGCTTGTTGCGCCTGAGGCCTATCCTAAGGCTTTATCCTATGCAAAAAAACAGGGTTTTGTGCTTGAGGTTGCAGAGCAGGTGGTGGATGTTTCGGCCTTATTGGCTCATTTTGCATCGTATCTTGGGTCAAATGCACTGCTTGGTGTGCCGCAGAATTTTGATCAAGATAAGAATGGGCATATTACTGCAGTGACTATTGCTCATGGTGCTAAACGTATGAAAATTATTCCGCGTCACGTATACTTTACGGCTGGAGCAGGTAATGCAGCGCTATTAGAGCAACTTAAGCCAGGCTCTAACTCTGCCTTGATGCAGCGGCGTCCTTTGCAGATGGTGTATTATACCTTTACAAAAGAAGAGACAGCTGAGCCTTTATTTATGCATGCCTTAAAAGGCGGCACCACGCCACTTTTTACTATTACCTCTCATGTCAATGCTAAGCAAGAATTAGTGTGGTATATTGGCGGTGCCGTTGCAGAAGATCCAGCCTCGCGTTCTTCTCAGGCGCAAATAGCCTATGTTATGGATCAGATGCAAAGTCATTTTCCGGATATTACATGGAAAAAAGCGCAGTTTCGTTGTTTTTTTATTGACCGAGCAGAGGATGCACAGCCCAAAGGTCGCCGTCCTTTACGGGCCTTTAATCAAGTACATGCCAATTATAATATTATATGGCCAAGCAAATTAACTTTGGCGCCGCTGGTGGCAAAGTCCATAGTTGATCACGTTGAGCAGAGCAAAGAAACCAATTTTGCGCCCTGTGATGTGCAAGACTGGCCAAGCCCTCCTTGTGCTTTAGCGCCATGGGATGGAGGCTAGAGATGCAATATAGAAATTTAGGAAATACGGGTTTTTCAGTTTCAGTTTTAGGTTTGGGCACGGTAAAGTTTGGGCGCAATACCGGGGTAAAGTATCCGCAAGGTTTTGAATTGCCCAGTGATAGTCAGATGGATCATTTGCTTGCCTTAGCACAGGATTTAGGAATTAACCTAATTGATACAGCACCTGCCTATGGTATAAGTGAGCAACGCTTAGGGCGCTCTAAAGCATTTAAACGCCAAGATTGGGTTTTAGTGAGTAAGGCAGGGGAAAATTATCAAGCGGGACAGTCCAATTATGCATTTGATCGCCACAGTATCATAGCCAGTGTTGAAAAGAGTTTACGTGATTTGCAAACCGATTACTTAGATGTGCTTTTGGTGCACTCAGATGGTCGTGATGAGGCTATTATCCAAGAAGATGAAGTATTTGACACTATGGCGTACTTAAAACAACAGGGTAAAATTCGCGCGATGGGTTTTTCTGGTAAAACGGTATCTGGAGCCCAACTGGCCTTATCCCAGGCAGAGGTTTTAATGTTGATGTATCATCCACAAGACCAAAGTCATGCAGAGGTTTTAAAACGTGCCGAAGCACAAAACTGCGGGATATTAATTAAAAAAGCGTTTAATAGTGGTCATTTAGATCAATTTGCACTAAAGGATCCAGTGAGCGCGGTCTTGCAATTTATCTTAAAGCAAGCCTGTGTATCAAGTATCGTAACCGGTACCATCAATCCTGCTCATCTAAAAAGTAATGCTTTGGCTATTAGTGGCTAGATACAAAATTGAGCAGCCCGATATCTTATAGTATATTGTTATATTTATATTGATTTTTTTTTGTATAGTGTTGTATACTTATTTTTATATGCTTTTTTAATATTTTGGATCACCTAGCGCCTTCTTATTATAGCTTGTTAAAGCAATTTCAAAGAAGCTTAGCGTGTATTAATACATATTAAGTTTGCTTCATGAAGCAATATGTCTAGAACATAAGAGTTAATACTATGCATAAGAATTTGGAAAACCGCTCGGCATCGGCATCGGCATCGGCATCGGCATCGGCATCTGCATCTGTATCTGCTTCTGATTCTGCACCACCCTTACCTCATTGTATGTTTATCCAGGTCATGCAGCTTTGTACTATTTCTACTCAAAAAGCGCAAATACTAGAATTTAGTAATGGTCAATATAAGCCTGTAGAAAGTGAATCTACTAAACGTGAGATGATTCAAATAGCACCGGAATTAATTGTTATTAGCTGTCCTTTAATATTATTAATGGCTATGTCAATTAAAGAAATATATCAGGACCTTTTAAGCGTTATACTCAATAGTATCCCAATATCAGTCTATGGTAGAGATCCAAAAACATATGAAAATATAAAAGCCTTGTATAGCGATTTAATGGCTTATGATCCAAGCGATATTATGCAAGATAGTAGTTCTGATAAGATAACACAGTTGCTAAAAAATACAAAAAAAACATCTGCCGTAACAAAATTTATTGATCAAGATTTCTTATTCCAGGAATACTTTTTGCCAAGCGAATTGCTTCTTGGGTGCTCTTGGCTTAATGAAAAAAACATAAATACTAATCTTGAATGGCTTAAGGATCAAGGGACATATAAGCAGCTGCATCAATCCTATTATACTGTTGTGGAAGAGTGTCTAGGTAATATAGATGCAATTGGCGATAAAACATTAGTTTTTATAAGTGATAGCTATAAAGATATTCATGAAGGCTTAACTACTTTATCTAATATTGCAATACAACTTATCGAAAAAGAAAAAAAAGTTAAATTATTTATTCAAATTGATTGTGATATTGATTGTGATACTGACTCAATAATAAAGCAGTGCCAAACGATTAATTTTGATGCGTTTGAATTGGAATACGTATCAGCGGATTTTGACTGGTATGAATCTCCTTTAGAAGATGAAAAATTTTGGAACTTAGTAAAAAATTTTAAAGAAGCAAAAATATTACAATTAAGCCTTGCTCTTACTTGTGTATTTGAGTTCAAGGAAGCATTCAACTGCGAGAGCCTTATTTTAACTCAAAACGACTTCCATGACTCTTATTTTAAACACAATCTGAATTTAAGCCTGCTTCCAAAGCTTAAAACACTATCTGCATATGAATGGAATCTGGCAAGCATTGTTGGGCGATCTTCATCCCTTGAGCGTCTTTATCTTAATTTTAATCGTTTTGATGAAGCAGAGTTGGATATGTGTAAGAAATTATTACAATGTGATCATTTGAAAATTGTATCTTTAGAAAAGACAATGGTTAATAGTAGACTAGAGAAAGCTTTGGGATGGGTGTGTGAAAGTAATAATTTAGAACATGTAAGGCTTCAAAATACATTAATTGATTGTAGGGAAGATTTGAAAGAATTGTTTGATGGCAACAATTTAGAACATGTACTTCTTCAAGGTTCAGATTCAGATTCAGATTCAGATTCAGATTCAGAGCAAACCTTTGATTTACTTTTTTCTTCGTTTCTTATAAAAAAATTATTGCCGCAGCGCGTCCATTTGTCCTTTTGTTGTAGTAGATCTTTAGAAATAGATTCGTACGATATGAAGGTTGATGGTGTATATCCTACTGTATATGTATCTCATGTTAATCAAGTTTCAGAACAGCTAGTTATTGATGGAAAGGTAAGTATTACTATTGAAACTGGGGGTATACTATCCAAGTTCTACTCCTTGGCTAATTTCCAATTTACATCATATGTCAATGCATCTGCCATAGAAGAAATTTTAGCGGAAGGTGCAAAAGAAGAAAAGCTGGCCATAATTATTACTGAAGGTATAAAAGATATAAAAAATATAAAAAAACAAGGAGCTGTCAATCAGGGTTCTATCAATACCAGTCGTCTGAAATCTCTTGAGAAGTGGTTTAAAAACATGATTTCTTTAAAGCGGATTTGTTCTTCATTATTGGAGCCTAGCGACATAGCAAATCTTCAGTTGATAAATGGTGTTATAGGCTTTTTAGGAGAGGGCAGTGAGGCATTAAAAAACCTTCTGGTAACCGGTAAAGTAGAAAAGCCTCGCAATGTTAGTATTTCTAATCAGCTAAATCCAACTTCATATACAAGCGCGTGCGAGTATCTTGTGTCCCCTTATCCAGACTTTATAGTCGATGATAGCAAATACAGATGTAATACAATAGATTTTAGGAGTTTTTACACTATTGATTATCAAGGTAAAGTTTTTACTGCAAACATTGAAGAAATGGGTCTTAAGGAAAGTCCAGAACCTAGTATGGATGGTTTTACATCCATCGAAGCCATTAAATCTGACTGTGTGCCTATGCAGGAAAATAGTTTTTTACTATTTCAATATACCAAGATCGCGGGAAAGTCTTATTTTTACGCTCAATCATGGGATGATAGAAGCCCCCTAAGTATTTGTGATATTGTATTGGCTAAATGTGATGTAATGTTAACGAAGAAGATAAATCATGCTTTAAAATTTGCTAGACAATATGATACAAGGAAAGAGGGTTTTGCATTACTTGTTAATGAATTTATGGAAGATTGGCATAGTTTATTCCGCTTACGCATAGCAGAAATAAAATCTAAGGAAAATGAAGAATGGCTGGCTAATTATGCAAAATTTGAAATTAAGTTGGTAGAATTTATCAATAAATGCACCCAAATATTTAAAGGGTTTTCCTCGGAAAATAAGGAAGAGTCTATTCCTGATGAAATAACAGATCCATTTGAAAAGTTAGTGTATCTTTATACGCGTAAACGTGGCACTTGTTTAATGCGTGTCCAGTTTATGCATCTTGTTTTAAAGACAATGGGAGTGCAATCTTATATTGCAACAAGTCGTGATGCCTTGGGTACTCCAATGCATGTAGTTTTAGGCATTTTAGCTCGATATGATGGGCAGCAAGGTTTTGTAACAATAGATTTAGGTGGGGTAAGCCTTTCTGTTAGGGAACTTTCTCCAACTAAACCTTTGACACACTCTCTGGCGGAGTCTTTATCGGTGGAGTCTTCATTGGTGGAGTCTTCATTGGTGAAGTCTTCATCTTCCTGGCCGCACCTACTTAAGGTTAAGAGTAGTCTATGGTTTAATCAGGCGGTCTTGGAAAGAAAAGACTTAGAAGAAGTGCAGCGTATTGATATTACTTCTTGCTTTAATGAAAATTTTCCTGATGGAAGCCAAGATGCTTTTTGTTTGCTCAAGGAAGATAGTGCTAAATATGATATAGTTTCTTATTTAATTGGGCGTCAAACGCGTTTAATTATCTATATAGACAATATCTGGAGCAATAGTCCTAGAGGTCTTGATACACTCGATTGTCATATATTAGATAAAAAGACATATGTAATCCTGAATCTTTCCTCGATAGAAACCAGTAATATGTTGCTTTGCATAGAAAAGATTAGGCATATGCAAGAACGTTTTGGGTTTACCTTTATTATGCTTGCAACAGAGCAGGTAGTAGAGAGCGACTTGGATCCTTCTATTATGAGACGCATTACTTGTAAGATGGCACTTCATGGTATTCTTCTGCCGACTTTGGCCTCTGATTCGGCATTTGCTGCCAGCTCAGATTTTGATGTAAAAGCGCTATTGAGTAGCTCGCCATATGTTAAAATGCGTAGTGTGGTTGAGGGCGCACATGCGTATACCACAGACCAGGAACTTTCAAATATTTTGCATATTCCATACCTAGACTTTGCTAAATTAGCTATAGAGTTTAAGCTAGAAGATCCTAGTTCAGATGCTATGGATGTAGATTCTCAAGGGGCCTATATATACACTGAGCAAGATCTCTATCCTTGCCCACCAGATTTTGGTCGACCAAAACTGCTCGAAGTAGATTCTGGCACCATATATTTTAATAAAAACGCATATGAGAAATTGTCCGTAGAAGAGAAGGTGCGTTTAGCTTTGTTTCTTAATGAAGGTGTTCGTTTAAGCTTAAGCGATGATAAGCCAGAAGTGATTGATGATCCAGGTAGGCGTATTACACTTAGATCTCAAGCTGATGAAAGGTGCCCTGTAGGAAAGAGCTTGCTGGTTTTAAGTCCTTATCAAAATGGTTTAATTGAAAGGATTGAAGAACAATTTAACAAGCAGGAACCGTTTGTATTAGTTGAAGATGAGGCCGGTTCTGGTAAGTCGTGGGCTGCGATGTATTATTTTCATAATAAGGGTCAAATATATCTTTGTGAGCAGGATTGGAATGAGGCTATGGATGCCATAAAAGAGGATTCAAGTTTAACTTTAGAGCAATGGTATCGTGATACCCCCCACGCTGCTACAGATAAAAAAAGAAAAATAGTTGTGAATCGATTTTTTATGGTACTAACTCCGCAAAGTGATATAACTGGAATACTTCAAGAGATAAAGGATAAAGCTTTAGCCGTGGATTTGGTGATAGATGAGGGCAATACTATTATGCAGGATGATTGGCGTAAGCTATCAAAGCTTTATAAAAAGATCCGTAGTGTTGATGCTTGTTTTAGAATTATTATGACGCAAAATCCGCCTTTTGAGTATAAGGGTCGATATTCAATTATGCCGCCTGATTTTATTAAAATTGATACTGGAAATTCAAAGGACATGATAGAGTGGTGTTGTGAACAATTCAAAATTTGTGATGCGGCTATATCCTTGTTCAATCTTTTTAAAGATGCCTATAGTGACGTGAAGGGTCGGGAGGCTTTTGTTCCTAGTCTGCCGATATTGTTAGCATGTGGTGCATTAGAAGAATCAGCTCAAAAGGTTTTTGGTTTATATATTTGGAGATTGCAAAAAGATATTTCAGCTTTTGGGGAAGCTGCATCTAACCTTTGTGATGAGGCACCTGAGCCTAGATCTGCATTAGTTATAAGCCAACAGAAAGAGAAAGCTAAGTCTTCGATGCCTGGCTTTGGCTATTAGTGGCTAGATACAAAATTGAGCAGCCTGACATAACACATTATATCTTCTTTGAGATAGATTCATCTTCTTGTGTGTCTTGATCTTAGAGTTTGAATCTTTTACACTCTTAAGCATTTTAGTAAAAGGATGTAGTATGATGAAAGTATTGATCGCTTGTTTGCTTTTGGGTATCTCTGGCGCACTGTGGGCTCATGGGCCTTCGGCCAAGAAAGTAAACTGGTCTAAGCGTTGCCAAGAAGACCTTGCATACGCTAAAGATATATTTTATAAAAATGCTCCAGAGGCTTTAGACCAAGAATCCACCTTTATGCAGCAGCTGGGAAAGGGTTATCAAAAAGCTCAAAAAAACTGTCAAAGTATAACTTCCAAAGCTGGCTATTATTATGTAATGCAAGCCTATTTTCATGGTTTTAACGATCCCCATATTTCGGTTCATCAACGCGAAAGCACATGGTTTCAAGATGTACCCGTTTATGATGCTGGGATTAAAATGGCCTATCAATATGGTCATTATGTTGTGCTTGGGAATACGAATAAACACCTTGATCTTCCTCTTGGTTCACGCTTAGTTGATTGTGATAAGGTACCGATAAAACAATTTGTTCAAGAAAACCTGATGCCTTATTATGGCGTCATTAGTACAAGCTACGCCGCACAAGATCTAGCGCATTTTATTTTTTTTGATAAGAATCCACTGCGTAGCTATCCAAAATCTTGTCGTTTTTCCTATAAGGGAAACATGCAAACCGTCAAAATAACCTACCAAAAGAGACCTGATGAAGCCATGTTTTTTCCTCTTAATCTCTTGTATCAAGCTAAACAAGATTTTGGATTAAGTACTTTTGGAGAAAACGGTCTTTGGATTTTTTTACCCGAAATGAAAGTGAATCCCTTTACCAACTGGCTTGGCCATTTTGGATATACCATGAGAGCATTTAAACCCCTTGTTATTGATTTAAGAGGCAATGGTGGAGGTAGCGATAAAGTTTGGGCAAATTTGATGGAAAATATATTGGGTATTAGCACTGAGCAAAGGCAGCAGACTCATGCCAAGGTAGATCAGATGCGTTTAACCCCTCTAAATTTATCAGCTCCACTTAGTGTGATAGATTATTACAAAACAGCTTATAAAAAACATCAAATCTGGGAGCCTGAAACAGTCATAAAACGCAAGCCTGTTTATTTAGAGGCGAATCAAATAGCCTATAAAGGTCCATTGTATCTTTTAACCGATCGCTATTGTATGAGTGCTTGTTTGAATTTTCTAGACTTTACCCATCACCTACCGCATACCTATCTTATAGGTCAAGATACAAAAGCAGATACGCCTTACGGTGAGGTGCATGAAATAAACTTAGGTCCTTTTTTAAGTATGCAATACCCTATGAAAGCAATGCGATTTCGGGAGCGAGGCTCTTTAGTTCCTTATAAGGTGCAGTATCGCTTTAATGGAGATATGAGCAATACCAAGGCTTTAAAAGCTTGGGTCTTAAGTTTGCCACCAAGTAAAGCAATTACACAGAATAAAAAATAAAAGTGCTCACTTTTCTTAGTTTAAGATGCAGGCGATTTTTTCTTGGCGCCAAGTTTGCTTTCTTGGCCTTGTAGTAAGCGGGCAATATTTTTATGGTGCTTGATGATAACTAAAAGGCTTATAAGCGCTAAACAGATAAGAGCTTGAAACGGCAGTATAAAATAGCTCGCTACACACGCAAAAATCATACCAAGCATTGCAGAGAGCGAAACAAAGCGCCAAATTGCTAGGCTAAGGAAAAACATTGCTAAAAAGGCTAGGCCTAAACGGTAATCTATTAAAAACAATACGCCAATACTAGTGGCAACGCCCTTGCCACCTTTAAAGCCTAAAAAGATGGAAAACATATGGCCAAAAATGGCAAAAAAGCCCGTTAGCGCCAGCGCAAAGGGAGAAAAATGCAAAACATGGGCAATAATGAGGGGCACAATGCCTTTGGCTATATCTCCAAGTAGCGTTAAGATTGCAGGAACTTTGCCCGCAATGCGCAATACATTTGTCGCCCCTGGATTAAAAGAGCCTTCAGTTCTTGGTGAGGGATGCCCCATTAAAACACAAATGCAAATGGCGAAGTTTACCGAGCCAAGAAGATAAGCGCTTAAAAATAAAATATAGTTTGAGGTACTAAAGCTTTCGCTAAGCCAGTTAAGTAGCATGGTTTATCCTTCTGTTAGAGGTGGCATCTGTTGGGTTTGAGCTTTTTCTTGCAAAGCCTTGTGGCGATCTTTGGCTAAGATGGTGTAAACCGTAGGAACAATAAATAGGGTAAAACAGGTTCCAATAAGCATTCCGGAGGCAATGACTAAGCCAAGGTTAAAACGACTCTCCGCGCCAGCCCCTGAAGCGAAAAGCAAGGGCGCCACGCCAAAAACCATCGCAGCAGTGGTCATTAAAATAGGTCGAAGACGAATTGAGGCTGCTTCTAAAATGGCTTGGTAGATGCTATAGCCTTTTTGTTCTTGCAGATGATTAGCAAAATCAACCATTAAAATACCGTGTTTGGAGATAAGACCAATTAAGGTAATCATGCCAATTTCAGTATAGATATTAATGTCAGCTCCACCCACACTATAAAATAGAGGGTAAAGTGCGCCGCAAATACTCATTGGTACACTAATGAGAATAATAAAAGGATCTCTAAAACTTTCAAATTGCGCTGATAATACCAGATAAATTGCCCCAAGAGCTAAAAGGAACATATAGATCATATTATTACCTTCTTGCATAAACTGGCGGGTACTACCATCGTAGTCTAGGTATACATCTTCAGGTAAGAGCTTACTTGCAAGGTTCTGTACCAAAGTAATGGCTTTAGACTCAGAAAGGGTTGGCAAAAATGCAGCTTGAATATCTGTTGAATTGAGCTGTTGAAAGTGATTTAAACTTGGTGGGGTTGCTTCAATAGAGCTGCTTAGGAAAGATTCAAGTGTAATAGGCGTTTGATTGTTGCCATTAATAACAGGTATGTGACCGATATTTTGTGCACTGTAGCGCTCCTGGTCCTGTAACTGTGCAATAACAGGGTAGCTGTAACCATTAATATCAAAATAATTGGTCAAGCCATTACTCATCGCCACTGCTATATTACTTGCCACCGTACTCATATTAATACCTAAAAGACCTGCAAGGTTACGATCTATATGAAGGTTAAGCTTGGGGTTGTTATAATCAAGATCGCCTTTTACATAGGGGAACTTGCCGGTTTTTTTCATGGCTGCAATGAGCGCTTGTGAGGCTTCGTTTAAGTGCGCTTGTGATCCTGTGGTTTTTAATACAACATCAAGGCCAGGGCTATTGCCGCCAGCACCGGGAAGGGTTGGTGGAGTAAATACAAAGGTCTGTAGGCCATCAATATTACTCAGTGCAGGAGTGATTTGTGTTTGCGCTTCTTGGGAGCTTTGTTTGCGCTCTCCAAAAGGTTTTTGAATGACACCGCTGAAAATCGTGTTATTACCCATCCCGCCATCAATACTGAACGTGTTCTTCTTAGAAGTAATAGTATCAAAAATTTTACTAAGCTTAGGATTGTATTTTTCTAGATAGTTTAAGGTTGCCCAGTTTGGCCCCTGGCTGGCTACTCCAACAAAACCTTGGTCTTCTTGAGGAGCAAGCGACTTAGAAGTGAAGTTGAAAAGTAAAAAACAACATACCAGCACCAATCCTCCAATAAAGCACACTAGTTTCTTATAATTAAGAACGTGCTTAAGCGCCTGACTGTAATGGGTTTTGAGTTTATGGAAAACATTATCAATAAAGACAGCACTTTTTGTTTGCAAGCTTTCTTTTGTAATGATTTTTGCACAAAGCATAGGAGATAGTGTCAGTGCAACCACGCCAGAAATAATAACAGTAGCTGCTAAAGTGTAGGCGAATTCAGTAAATAGCTGACCGGTAAGACCGCTCATAAAACCAATGGGTGCAAAAACTGCAGCTAAGGTTGTGGTCATGACAATAACAGGAATCGTAATCTCACGGGCGCCAATAATCGCAGCTTGGTAGGGTGTTTTGCCTTCTTCAATATGACGATGAATGTTTTCCAGCACTACAATGGCATCATCCACCACCAATCCGATCGCTAAGACCATCGCCAGAAGCGTAAGAAGGTTGAGTGAAAAGCCCATTACGAGCATTAAGAACCCAACACCAACTAGAGAAAGTGGAATAGTAACAACAGGAATAAACACCGCACGCAGGGATCCTAAAAAGCAAAAAATAACGGCAATGACAATAACGGTGGCTTCTAAAATGGTTTCGATTACTTCATAAATAGAATCGCGAATAAAGTTTGTGGCATTATGTACCACTTCCATATGAACCCCGGGAGGCAGTTTTTTCTCTATCGCTGGAAATTTGCTGATAGTATTGCTAATGGTTGATAAAGGGTTGGTATCAGGAAGGGAAGAGATACCGATAAAAATGGCTTTTTGATGGTTAAAATATACTTGGAAGCTATTATCACTAGCACCCATTTCAACTTTAGCAACATCACCCAAACGAATAAGGTGGCCATTTTGATTGCTAATGATAAGGTTCTTAAAGCTTTTAACATCATTAAGAGTCGTTTTAGCATCGATGGGGGTGTATACATTATGACTTTGTAATTGTCCGGGTGTTGCCTGTACATTGTTGCTTGATAGGGCTTGATTTACTTGAAGCGGTGTAAGGTTTGCTTGCGCTAGACGCTGATTATTGAGCCAAATACGCATCGCATAATCACGCGCCCCCCAAACTTGCGTACTGGTTCCACCAGCACTATTGATTTCTGGAAGTATAACATTGTTGATATAGGCGGTTAGTTGTTCAGGGCTGAGCGATTTAGAAGTAAAACTTACAATAAGGTCGGCCATGCCGCGTCCAGTGTTTTTACTCACCGCAGGCGTAAAAGCGCCTTGGGGCAAGGTAGAGGCCATGGCATTGACTTTGCTGCTAATATCACTCATGGCATTTTCAACATTAAAACCCATTTTTAAGTGGGCAGTAATAGAGCTTTGGCCAAGGTCGCTGCTTGAGCTGATGTAATCGACACCATCTGCTGTGGCGACAACTTTTTCAAGCGGTGTGGTAATAAAGCTTTCTACAACTTGAGCACTTGCGCCAGGGTAGTTGGTAGTTATGGAAATATTACCACTTTGTATGGCAGGATATTGCTCCAGCGGGAGCTTAAACAAAGAACCAAGTCCCACCATGAAAATAAAAAGGCTAATAACGGTGGCTAAAACTGGGCGATTAATAAAAAGATCGGTAAAAGAGCGACGCATTAGGCTTTTCCTTCTTTGTTTGCACTATCAAAGCGAATGGTGCTGCCATCTTGGAGCTTGAACGAGCCAACACTAACGTATTGTTGGCCAGCTTTTAAGCCTTTGGTAATTTCCACTTGGTCTTTATGTTGTTGACCAAGAGTGATGTATTGAAGTTTAGCCTGGTAGCTGGTTTTACCCTTTTCTGTTTTTGCTTCAACTAGGTAGATGCTGTTGCCGTAAAGGTTGTAGTTTATCGCTTGCTGGGGAATGCTAATAACATTTTCCTTTACTGGGAGTTTAAGGTCTACATTGGCGTACATGCCTCCGACCAAAGGATGGGCAGGGTCTTCATTTTTTACCTCAGCTTGTACCCATAAACTTTTGGTATTGTTATCGATACTTGCATCAAGTGCACTTACCACTCCGGTGAAGGTTTGCTTTGGATATGCATTAACGCTTAAGCTAATGGCTTGACCTGGATGGACTTTGGCATAGTTTTGTTCTGAGATATAAAAGTTTACATGAATGGGGTCAATGGTTTGTAAGTTAGCAATACTGGTATTAATAGGGAGATATTGTCCAAGGTCCACTTGAGCAATACCAATTTGACCATCAAATGGTGCCTTAACAACGGTGTAATCAAGGTTGGTTTGGGCAACCTCAAGCGCACTTTGTGCTTGCTGTAAGGTGCTTAGGGCATCATCACGATTGGATTGGGCGATAGCTTGTTTTTGAAAAAGTGTTTCAACACGATTGAAGCTTAGCTGTGCGTTATTAAGCGCCGCTTTTGCACTGGCAACATTGGCCCGTTGTGTACGGTTGTCTAATTGGATAAGCGCCTGGCCTTTTTTAACTTTATCGCCAGCTTTAAATAAAATCTTCTCAACCAGGCCGCCTGCTTGATTGGTTACTTGAACTCCATCTAATGCTTTCAAAGAGCCTACTGTCTCAATGCTCTGGTCAAAACTTGAGGCTTTTGCGGTAGCAATAGAAACTTTGGTGGCTGGTGGGGTGAAATCCATGCCTTTAAGCTTATGCATAAAATAGCCCAAGCGACCAAAAATAAGACCCAGTAAAATCAAGGCTGCAAGTGTGCCAATGATGAGAGCTTTGCGATTGTTTTTTATAAACGTTTTCATATCTGATACCTTTTTGCTGCAAAAAGAGATTCGATTATATCGACAAAGTCATGGCGCTGCAAACAGGTTGAGCTTTTTTATTTAGAAGATAAAATTGGGGTTTAGTGTAAAAGGAGGCATTTTAATGCGACTGATAAAAAGTGCAATGGCTATGTTGTGTGGCCTTTGTCTTAGTACTATTGTTTTTGCGGGCTTGATGGGCGAAGGCGAAGTAAAAGATTATAAAGATTTTAAGCTTAAGCTTGAGGAAATTTTCAAATATCATAAGCCTGAGCATACCTTGCTTGTATTAGACAACGATAATACTTTAACTACTATGCCGCAGGCCTTAGGGGGAGATGCGTGGTGGAATTGGCAGATGGATCTTTTAAAGCATGACCCAAACAGTCCCGATTTGGTTGGTGCGGATTTTAGTGATATTTTTCAGGTTCAAAAAGTGCTGTTTGGTTTATCACAAATGAAATTAACCGATCCTGAGCATGAAACAAGTGTGCTTACTTGGCTGCAAGACCAAGGTGCTAAGATCATGATTTTAACTGCCCGTGGCTACCCAGCCTCTCAGGTAACCTATGATCAGCTTCGCGCGTTGCATTATGAAGAAATTACCAAGCTGAACTTGGAAAAAGATGCACTGAGTTTTTCAGGAGCCACTTCTCTACCCTTGACCTTTATGCCATGTGATAAAAGCCTTACGCGGCCTGTAGCATATTTCAACGGTATATACTACGCAGCAGGTCAAAACAAAGGTTTGTTATTACAGTGTTTGTTACCCAAGTCTGATCAGGCCAAACAGATCGATACTATTGTGTTTTTGGATGATACCCTCAAAAATGTACAAGATTTTGCAGCGGCATATGCCCCTTCTAACAGTGTGATTCCAGCAGTATATGTTTATCATTACACCAATACGAAGCACATTGTGCCTCTTGATAAAAAACAGGCAGCTGCTGATTGGCAAAGGTTAAAGCGTGTCGTTGGCACTGTTATTGCCAAACCTTTTTATTCTGGTTAGAATCAATATTTTTTAAGGTCCAAGGAGAGTAGTATGCAAATTTGGTTAGGGGATTTTTACAGTGCATTGGTGGGGCCCGTATATGCCTTTTGGTTTAGCTATGCGAGTATTTTGTTGCTTGTAGTTTTTGCAAGCTGTCTCGCCCATTTTCTAGCCCAACGTTATTTAGTCGTTGTAGTAAGACGTTTGTTGGGTAGGGCGAATAAAAATTCAATTAAAGAATGTTTGCATCAGCGATTATTTCATAAAACAGCCCATTTGGTTCCGGCAATCATTATCTATCTTAGTGCAAGCCATTTATATTTTGAGCAGTTGGGATGGACTAAGTGGTTTAGTCATGGTTTAAGTACAGTATCCTTGCTATATATACTCTTTACAGTAATTATTGTTTTAAGTTCTCTATTAAATATTGCTGAGGCAATTTATGCTACAAGACCAAGTGCTAAAAAGCATTCCATACGCAGTTATGTTCAAGTCTTAAAGCTTATCGCCTGGTTTATCACTATTATTATTGCTATTGCGATTTTAATTGGTAAGTCACCAATGTTCTTGCTTACCGGTCTTGGTGCAGCAGCGGCAATTTTAATGTTGGTTTTTAAAGACACAATTATGAGTTTGGTCGCCAGTATTCAAATTTCGATTTACGATATGGTGCGTGTTGGTGATTGGTTAGTCGTAAAACAATATGGTGCTGATGGCGATGTGATTGAAATGTCCTTAAACACCATTAAGGTACAAAACTTTGATAAAACCATTACTACCTTTCCAACCGCTGCGGTGATGACCACAGGGGTAACGAATTGGCGTGGCATGAGTGAAGCTGGTGGACGGCGTATTAAACGGGCTATTCATCTTGATATTTCTAGTATTTGTTTTTGTAATCAGGCTCTTTTAGATAAAATTGCAACACTAGATATTATGTGTCCTGTGCTTGAGCGTAAAATGGCTGAAATTCATAAGTATAACCAGGATAAAAAGATTTCAACCACACAAATGGCCAATGGGCGCCAATTAACAAATGTGGGTTTGTTTCGCCATTACATAGAAGCCTATATTCGCCAACGTGAAGATATTCACCAAAAGTTTACCTTCTTAATCCGTCAACTTGCATCTGATGCCAATGGTTTGCCCTTGGAGATTTATATCTTCACCAATACGACTAATTGGGTAGAATACGAAGGTATTCAATCGGATATTTTTGATCATATCTTTGCGGTGTTGGATTATTTTGATCTGAAGATCTTTCAGAATATTACTACATAATAAACACAGGCGTGTAGGTCTCGTCTATGGCAATAAAATAGGCTATGATAGGCTATCATTTCTGCGGTATAAAAAATGTTCATTCAAGTTGCAGTACCTGGGCCTTTCCTTGATGGTTTAAGTTATCGATATGACGGCCAAGATCTTAAGCCGCTGATGCGGGTGGAAGTTCCTATTGGAAGGCGCAAAGTCATTGCAGTGGTTACACAAATTAATGTAGCAACTGAGCTTGATGTTGCAAAAATCAAATCTATTATTAAGGTTGTGGATCAGGAGCCTATTTTTGATCCATCTCTTGGTGCGCTTATTACTTGGATGGCTGGGTATTATCAAGCAAGTATTGGCGATATGTTTCAGTTGGCCTTAGGCGGTGGCTTGGCTAAAGGGATCGCTTTTGCCCATAGTACTGTTAAAACCTATAAGGCAAAAGAAAAACCAGATGCCATAGTTTCACTAAAAAGTGCGCCAAAGCAGCTGGCCTTATACACCTTGTTGCAGCAGCAAGAAGCTTGTTTAACGATGGAGCAAATTAAAGGCCAGGGGTTTAGCGCTGCGCTACTTAAAGAGCTGATAAAGCGTGATTTAGTGCAGATGGAAGAACAGATGCTTCAGATACAAAAACCCTCTACCCACAAGCCAAGGCTTGTCCTTAATGCGCAGCAGCAAGAAGTGCTTGATACCTTGTTAGGCTATGGGAGAGGTTTTGGCGTTTTTTTATTAGAAGGCGTTACAGGCAGTGGTAAAACCGAGGTCTATTTATCGTTGATTGAGAAAGTGCGCGCACAAGGAAAGCAAGTTTTAGTGTTGGTTCCAGAAATTGCCTTAAGCATGCAAACGATGGCGCGTTTTAGTGCATATTTTGGTGAAGATGTGGTGATGTTACACTCTGGTTTAAGCGATCAAGCGCGAACCAATGCTTCCTATTTAGCCCACCATGCAAAGGTTTCTGTTGTTATCGGCACCCGTTCAGCTTTGTTTACGTCCATGCCCAACTTAGGTCTAATTGTGGTAGATGAAGAGCATGATTTATCTTTTAAGCAGCAAACTCAGGTGTTGTATTGTGCTAGAGATGCCGCAATTTACCGCGCACAATTATCCAAGTGTTTGGTTTTATTAGGATCAGCAACGCCTTCATTGGAATCAATGCACAATGTTGCCACAAAGCGTTATCAATATGTTTCACTCTTAGAGCGCTATGGTGATGCCAAAATGCCAAGCTTTAAGCTCATTAACACGCAAAGTGTGCGGACGAAAGCTTTAATGGCGCCAGTTTTAATTGATGCCATAGGCGAACATATTGCTCAAAAACAGCAAGTGTTATTGTTTCTTAATCGCTTAGGGTATGCCCGGGTTTATCAATGCCGGGATTGCGGTCATCGTTTGCAATGCTCTGATTGTGAGGTGGATATGACCTATTATCGCGCCAAGCATGAACTGGTATGCCATCGCTGTAGTCGGGTGCGAAAAGTGCCGCAACAGTGTCCAGTGTGTGAATCTTCTAATTGGCAAGATTGGGGCGTAGGCACCGAGCAATTAGAAGAAGCGGTTGTTGAACTTTTTCCAGAAGCCACGGTGGTACGTATTGATCGATCTTTAGTGCATACCCACAAGCAACTTAAACAACAGCTTGCGCGAATTTCATCTGCTGAGGCTGATATTATTATTGGAACCCAGATGTTGGCCAAGGGCCATGATTTCCCGGCCATTACCTTAGTTGCAGTTTTAAATGCTGATGGTAGTTTGTTTAGTAGTGATTATCGTGCTAGTGAGCAACTTGCTCAGCAAATTATCCAGGTGGCAGGGCGCGCTGGGCGCGGACAAATGCCCGGAACGGTGATGATTCAAACCCAGCATCAGGATCATCCGATCTGGAAACAAGTATTAGAGCAAGGTTATAGTGCTTTTGCAAAATCTTTATTGGCCCAGCGTAGTGAAGCATTTTGGCCACCCTTTAGTAAAATAGCGATTGTTGCTGTTGAGGGAAAAAAAATGGCCCATTTAGAATCTTTGTTAGGAGCATTAAAAAAACAACTGGACCAGGGTTTTGAGCACTGTGCTATTTTAGGCCCAGCTCCGGCTTTGGTAGCAAAGAAAAAGGGTTATTTTCGTTATACCTTATTAATTCTAGCCCCTAGCCATAAGCTGCGCAGTGCCTTGCTTAATAGGGTGCGGGATTTTAAAAAACGCCATGGCACGGTGCGCTGGCTTTTAGATATTGACGCTAGGGTCTTACACTAGCACTTGTTCTGCTTTAAAGATTGGCTTACAATAGCCGCCTGTGCCGGCATAGCTCAGTTGTTAGCGCAACTGATTCGTAATCAGTAGGTCCCCTGTTCAATTCGGGGTGTCGGCACCATAGATATGAGGCTACTATAGTATTTGTAGTATAAAAAACCAACACTTAAAGTCCCTCTTTGCATGAACCTTTATCGTGTCCATGATAGCCTCATAGATGAAAACATTATAGAAAGCCAAGGCTTGTGCTTAATCGGCATCAGCAATAGGTACTTGATACCTTGTTTGTGGTTCTGCGTCTTTTTTTATGCTTTTACTTTTTGCTATTCTATATTGTGCACCGCGCCACACACTCTGGATGCTAGTGCACGCATAATATGTTTTATATTCTTTTATAGCATCTTTATATTGCCGTACTTTATTTCCCATTTCTCTTATCGTGTCGGTATTCATCTTGGCTGAACACAACAGGGTTATATAAGATTGAAAGCAAAGGTCCTGAATTAATTGATTTAATGCCATGAGGGTGTTGGGATATTGTGATGCTATTTGAAGGCTTTTGTTTTTAATTTGTTGTGTGTATGTATCTATTGTACCATCTTTGCCCCAGAAGGTTTGGTGGTAATTGTTGGCCAATTGTTGATAAATATTTTCTATTGCATCATCTTTGCCCCATAAGGTTTGGTGGTCATTGTTGGTCATGCATTGATAAATATTTTCTCTAGCTTTAAGAATATCTGGTGCTGAAGTTAAATTAAATTTTATAAAATTATCATATCTTGTTATGCCTTGCCAGAGCTGAAAATGGATGCACATGGCCCTAAGTAAGCGAATTCTTTTATAAGTATTGTCAGGATCTGAATTTATGAGCATGGTTTTCCCTATTGAAAAACCAACATCCTATAGCTTATTCGCTAGAATGACCTTGATGCATAGCATTTTTTTTTGAATATAATAAATATATTTACGTTTTGTTGATGTATGGCATTAAGATGCACATTACTGCCTTATGTCGGCAGTTTGGCAAATTTATTTTTGTTTTTTTACAGTTGACTATGTATATAATCTTGTAATTTAAGGTGATCTTGATAAAACAAGCGTATGCCTTCTGCTAGTTTTTCGGTTGCCATGGGGTTTTGATTCATATGCCAGTAGAAATTTGGTTCCTCTACCTTTATTTCCTCTATGTTTTGATCTTTAGCCCAGCTGGTGGAGAGTTTTGGCTCAAGGTTTTCCTGGCTTTGTTTTAGATCATCTAAAAGACCTGGGCTAATGGTAAGGTAGTCACAGCCAGTAAGTGCTCTGATTTGACCAATATTACGAAAGCTTGCGCCCATGACCACTGTTGGGTAATCAAATTTTTTGTAATAGGCATAAATAGAGCGGACTGATTCTACGCCAGGGTCATTATCTGCGCTGTAATCGGTTTGATTGGCCTTTTTATACCAGTCATAAATGCGACCCACAAATGGTGAAATAAGGGTAATGCCATTTTGAGCGCAGGCAATGGCTTGGGCCTTATCAAACATAAGCGTTAAATTACAACAAATGCCTTCTTGTTCTAGAATGCGTGCCGCTTGTATGCCTGGCCAGGTCGCAGCAATTTTAATAAGGATACGATTTTTATCAATGCCTATTGCATCATACATGGCGATGAGTTCTCTGGCTTGGTTTAAAGTCGCGTGTTGATCAAAAGAATAAGCGGCATTAACTTCAGTAGATACGCGCCCAGGAACAATAGCAAGAATTTCCTGCCCAAAAAGAACATTCAGTTTAAGTATGGCTTTTTCGGTTTGTTCTTGAGCTTGATTGCTTTGACTTTTTGCCCAATCCATAGCCGCTGCAACAAGGTGCTGATATTCAGGCATTTGTGCTGCTTTAAACAACAAGCTGGGATTGGTCGTAGCATCTTGCGGTTCAAAAGCCTTGATGCTGTTAATATCGCCAGTGTCGGCAACTACCGTAGTGTATTGCTTTAAGGTCTCAAGTTGATTCATCAGTAAAAATCCACAGTAAAAAGTGTGCTTATCATACCATGCTTTTTTATAAGAAGCTACGGAGAAAATGCCGCAGATAAAAAAGGCTTGCTAAAAGACGTTTTTTTTGTATAATGGCCCGTCATTTAGTCATTTATATACAAATTTCAAGGAGGCGCACAATGCATATTTCAACAAAAGCACAATGCTATTTGGTTCTTGTGGCCTTAATTTGGGGTTTAACCTTTCCTTTGATTCATCAAGCTGTGGGTTTTTTGGATCCAGATGTGTTTGTGTTTGTCCGCTTTTGTATGGCGGCCTTATTCTTTTTACCTTTTGTCATAAGCTTGCTAAGAAAAACGTCTAAATTATTATTATATGGAAGTTTGCTTTTGGGACTGGGCAATTCTGTGGTTTATATTTTTCAATCAATTGGCTTAATGACCATTCCTGCTTCACGTTCTGCTTTTATCACCGGAACTGGGGTTATTTTAGTACCCTTTTTATCCTTTATCCTGAAAATTGAAAAAATACGCCTTATGCATTTTGTTTGTGCTGTTTTGTGCTGTGTTGGCCTTTATATTCTTACTGGAGCGGACTTTTCCGGCTTTAATGTTGGGGATTTATACACCTTTGGCTGTGCAATTGCTTATGCACTAACCGTGATTATTATTCAGATCTTATCTGAGAGTTTTGATGATCCGCGCTTAATTGTGTTTTATCAAATGATTTTCACCATTCCAATTGCAGGCTTACTGTCAATTGGCAGTGATTTTACCCCGCTTTTAATGCCAAAGGTGTATATTCCTTTAATTTTCTGTGCGGTGCTAGCAACCTGTTTAGTCTATTATTGGCAGCTGCGTTATCAGCAATATACCACTGCTCCAAAAGCTGCGTTGATTTATGCACTTGAGCCGGTATTTGCAAGCATTTTTTCTATTTCTATGCACCAAGAAGCCTTGACATGGACTATTGTTATTGGGGGTGGCTTTATTTTTGGATCTATCATCCTGCCTGATGTGCTTGCGCTTTTAGGGCTTGCCGATAAGAGAAAAAAGAAGTAAGTGCAAGCCTTATTTCAGTCTTGATAAACAAGTAGGCATTTGATTCGCCATTTGTTATACTTTGCTGCATTAAAGCAAAGTAAGGAAAAAGATGTCCGATACCACAGCATTTGATTTTTTAGCTCTTAAAGACCAAGAAGCTTTAAGCTTACTTAAAGAATATGGCATAGCCTTAAGTCTTGAAGAAGCCAGAGAGATTCAACAACAACTGGGCAGGCCTTTAAGCTTATCAGAGTCAATTTTATGGGGCATTCAAGGTTCTGAGCATTGTTCTTATAAAAGTTCTAGAAATCATTTGGCAACTTTAAACACCAAGGGGCCGCACGTGGTGATCGGCGCCAAGGAAGACGCGGGGGTTATTCGCGTTGCACAAGATGATCAAGGTGCACATTATTGCATTGCTATCAGTCATGAAAGCCATAATCATCCCTCGCAAATTGTACCTTTTGAGGGTGCGGCAACCGGAATTGGTGGTAATGTGCGCGATGTTTCTTGTATGGGGGCTACGGTTATTGCTAATGCAGATAGCCTGCGCTTTGGTTTAATTGATTCGGCGCAAACCAAATGGATTCACGATGGGGTGGTTAGTGGTATTGCTTCTTATGGCAATGCTATTGGCGTGCCCAATGTTGCTGGAGATGTGGCGTATCATCCTTCTTATCAAGATAACGCCTTAGTAACCGCGGTTACTATTGGTGCGGTAAAGGAATCTGATATTATTCATTCTTATGCGCCTAAAAATGCACATGGTTATGTGTTGATCTTAGTGGGCAAGGCTACTGATAATTCTGGTTTTGGTGGGGCGAGTTTTGCTTCCTTTGATTTAGACCAAGACGATGCACAGGCCAATCGCGGTGCGGTGCAAGAACCCAATGCTTTTTTAGGTCAGGTGCTTTTAAAAGCCAATGCCGATTTATGTGCACAAATTTGTAAGGATCAGTTGCAAGACCAGGTTGGCTTTAAGGATTTAGGCGCCGGTGGCATTGCCTGTGCCTCGGTGGAATTGGCTGAAGGCGGCGGATATGGTGCTACGCTTCATCTAGATCACGTTCATGTGGCGATGGAGCAGCTCAATCCCTCAGTTGTTTTGTGTTCAGAAACCCAAGAACGTTATATGTGGGTAGTGCCAAAAACGCTCAAGCAGCGGGTTTTGGATCATTATAACCGTACTTATGATTTGCCTGCCATTTCCAAAGGCGCTTGCGCGGTGGAAGTGGGACATATTACAGATGATGGGCAATACCAAGTTCATTATCAAGGTGCTTGTTTAATTGATGCTCCGGCAAAGCTTATTACCAAGGGTTTGGTGTATGATCGTCCCTTTACTTCTGTGCCCAAGCCTAAGAAGCAACAAGCACCAAAACTCTATACTGATTTAGCCCAGCTTCTATATACGCTATTGGCTGATCCAAGTGTAGCAAGTGATAAATGCATTGCAGAGCAATATGATAAACAGGTCGGGGGACGGGTTATTATTGAGCGTATGAGAGCAGATGCAGGATTACTTGCACCCTTTAATGATGCACGTTTTCCCGATAATATCGCCAAAACTGGCGTGGCGCTCGCTTGTGCCCACAAGCCCCATTACAACGCGATTGATCCCTACTGGGGCACAGCTTTGGCGGTGGTGGAGTCGATGTTGAAAGTGGTAAGTGTTGGAGCAAAACCTTTGGCACTATCAGATTGCTTATGTTTTGGAAATCCGGAGGATCCTCAGCAGATGGCGGCATTTGTAGCAGCGGTTAAAGGTTTAAAAGATGCGAGCAATCAGTTACATTTGATTGATTATCCCAAGGCGAGCATCCCTATTGTTGCTGGTAATGTTTCCTTATACAACCAAAGTAAAACTTCTGCAGTGGTTCCAAGTGCGATGATGGCGTGTGTTGGCAATATGCAAGATGTGGATAATAAATTATTACCCGCCGTGGATGAGACAGAGTTAATGCTTTATATGGTAGGCGCAAGAAGTGGCCGTTTGGCCGGCAGTTTATTCCATCAATATGCCGGGCGTGATGATGGCGGTATTTTAAATATCGACTATCAAGATATCAATCAACAGATGAGGTTTATGGATCAAATGACCACAGAGCGGATGCTTAAAGCATGTAAGATTATTGAATCTGGTGGGCTTGCGCTTGCCTTAATAAAAATGGCGCTTTTGGGGTCCTGTGGTATGGTTTTGGAAGATCCATTTGACGATTTTGAGCCTTGGTTAGATGAGACACCAGGTTTTGTATTAGCGCTAGATAAAAAAAATCAAGATGAAGTTGTGGCACGTGCTAAAGCAATGCAAATAGATATACGTTATTGTGGTAAAACTGCAAAGGATCCGAGTATTATTTTTCCATTTGCCCATATTGACCTTTCCCATGCGCGCCAAGTTTGGCGTCAGGGCTTGCGTCAAAAAATAGCCCATTAACAAAGAAGGATTAAAGTTGTGGAAGGTTTTCAAAAACAGTTTTTAGATTTAGCACTGACATCAAAGGCATTATTGCTGGGAGATTTTACTTTAAAGTCGGGAATAAAAAGTCCGTATTTTTTTAATATTGCCCCTTGTTTGTCTAATGGTGCAAGGTTGCATCAGTTGGCAGATTGTTATGCGCAGGCTATGGTGCATTTTGACCTTGATCAGGCAATGATTTTTGGCCCTGCTTATAAGGGCATTCCTTTGGTTACTGCATTAGCAATGGCATTTTATCAACGTTATGAGAGGGCCTTGGATTTTGCGTTTAATCGTAAAGAAAAAAAAGATCATGGCGAAGGTGGTAGTATTGTGGGTGCTGCATTATCTGGTTCCGTGGTTGTGGTAGATGATGTTTTAACCAAGGGTAGTGCCTTTAGCCAAACCCTTGCCTTATTAAAGCATTATCCTGATGCCAAGGTGCAGGCTTTGCTGGTTGCGCTAGATCGTCAAGAAAAAGCAGCTTCAGGCGCAACCGTTTCAGAGACTTTAATGGCAGAGCATCACATAGATATTTTCAGTATGGTAGGTGTTGATGCGCTCATTACGTACCTTAAACAGCATCATGGCGATAAGGCCATTATTGAAACATTAGATGCTTATAGGCAGTGTTAATATGGCCCATGAAGGTAGGGAAAATCCTATGGCACGGCATTTACAAGCGGTGCATTCTAGTAGTTTGTCCACAGCTGCTAAGTCTATGTTGCAGCCCAAAAGAGATACTTTGGTGGGGCGCTTGGGTGAAGAGGCAAAAGAGAAACTTGCATTAAAGCACTTTAAACCTATTTCTTTGGAGGGTGATGGGACTGATCAAGCTTTTTCTGGGCGAATTCCTATGGGCAAGACGATGTTGCCAAGATTAAACTTTTCAGGTCTTTCCGGTGAGGGTTCAAAAATACTTGGTGATGGGGCTTTATTAAAGAGAAGGGAGTCTCAAGCCCCATCATTGCTTAATAGACCTTTGGTATTAGAAGGGAAGGAAGCCTCATCTGCTTCGTTAAAAAATACTAAAAGTATGAGCAGTATAGGCGATTGTTCTGCCAAAAATCCTGTAGGGAAATTGCGCCCACTTGGTATAGTTCCACCAAACGCGTTGGGCTCTCGTGCTCTAGGGAAAGGGCGTCCATTTAATACAGTTGCGCAAAACTTGATTGGCGGTCATGGTCAAAACGCAGCTGTTTGTGATGCTGGTGCTGGTTGTGGCTTATGATAAAAAGGTTTGTTGTTCATGTTTATGAACTTCAGTAATGTGCTGTATTGAAAGCTTGGCTTTATATTTTTTCTATTATATGCCAAACCAACTTGCAGTATTATTATAGATTCGATAGAATACTTCAAAAAATCGGAGGGTACTGTTTGGGCTTATGCCCATGAGGGACACTTACCCTTGCGCAATATAGTCAATTTATACTAAAAATAATTAAGGAGAGCCTTCGTGGTGTTTTCTGATAGTTTTTCAAAAGCAGCTCAAGGCGATGCTTTAAAAGCTCAAGGCGATGCTTTAAAACAGCATCGTCCAAGTACGAGAAAGCCATTGCGTATAGATGCTCCTGGCCAAGCTTTTACAGGGGCGCCCAGAGGAAAGTTAAGCCCATTAGCTGCGCACAATCTTCCAAAACTTCCCTGTGAAAGATACCCGACAGCTTCGGGTAGTGCGAATTTAGCTGAAAGAGTTAACAATGAGAGGGCTCGTTTAGAATTTAGGGCCTTATTAGAGCAAAATTTTAAAAAGAATAGTGGGGCTTTGCCAAAACAATTTGAGAGGCAATCTGATGATACTTGTCAATCCCTTTTTAGGAATAACACTTTGCCGCCCCTTGATAGAAGAGAAAACACTCCTGCTCGTAAGGAGCCTTTAGGTCATAGTGTTTTTGCTGTATTAGGACCACCGCTTGAGGAAAATGATAGGCTTGATAGGGACTGTAGCCAAGGGGCTAATGCATTGTAAAGTGATACGCTGTTTATCTATTTTTTTGCTTGGAAATTTATGGATTCTATTACCCCTGTCTTTAGGTTTTTAAAGCGCAGCTATTATATTTTTGATAGTAACTTGGGGTGCAGAAGGTAATAGACCCATATGGGGCTGGATTCTGGCTATAGCTATAGGCGAGCTGGTGGTCAATATAACCATGGATTTGGATTTTTTTTCCGGCTAAGCTAATTCCAAAAAATGCATTGTGCTCTTGGCTTGGAATTTCTATCACCCGGTAATAGTTATCCTGGTATACCAAAATATTTGTTTGTTTAAAAGCAGCAATATCATAGGATTTTTCACTTGTATAGTCGAGATATCTGATAGGATGTGCTAGATGGTTGATAATCGTGAGGGGGGTAAGCTTTTGGCTAAAGGCAAGGATTGGGACATTACAAAAAAGTATAATTACAAGACTAGTTACCATATAGTAGGATCTTTTGTTCATATGTAGCTCCCTAGCCATAGAGGCTTGTTTATTATAATAGGCTTTTACCCTAGAGTGTTTTTGTTCATAGTGCAAGTGTGGCTAATTATTGTATGAAATTTTATTGCATATAATATTGCAATAAAAAGCCATAAACTAATCATATTGTTTTTTAAATGTACTTATTTGAGATGCTCAGTAAACATTTTCTTGAGCTTAGTAAGCAATTGCTTATGATTGTGAAAAAAAATAATCAACAAGGAATGCAAATGTATAGTGGTATAGGCGAAGAAGGCATGTCTGGGAGTGTGGAGAGTTTGTCTGAAAGTACGTCGATTGAGCTTCCAAATTATCCAAAAGTTAAGGTTCCTGGTTTATCTGTTGCAGTGCGGTGTCCGGAGGATGCAATAACAGACTCTCCAAGTTCTGCTAGAGGGGATTTAAGTGCGCGTTCTTCTCGTCTTGGCTCTGATGGGGCTTCTGGTGAGGGTCCAATTACGCATTCTCCTCTTAATTTATCTGTTAGTATGCCACCTCAGTTAAATACAACTCCTGTTAAATGTGAAAATGCCATTCCTTTTCAATCTCCACAAAATAAATCTGCTGTGCAAGGCCAAATTGCGCCCGGCTTGAATGCCACCTCACCAAAAAGTGCTTTGCCCATTTCTGCTGCTGATGGTGCTTTTGATCCAGGATCTGCTGGTATAGCTAGAGAGCAATTAGGGCATGGCGAAGAGGAAGCAGCCCCTGAATTAAGTTTATTGTTTAATTCTGTTGAAAGGCATCAGGCAAATGAAAAACTACAAGCTTCTAAACAAGGAGAGAAACATCCACTTGAAGGGGGACGAAGTCCCAGTCCAGAGCGAAAGAGACGGAGGTCTATAGACTCCTCAGGAAGGTCTTCTGCTTTTTCTCCTCCGCTTTCTTCTCCAGGTTCAACTCAGTTTCAAATGGATTCATCAGAAGACTCCCTTTCACCAAAAGCTCTTGTTAGAGAAGATTCTCTAGATTCTATGTTATCTGGATACTCAGGATCTTCAACAGGGTCTTCATCTAGCGAAAGACCTCTAACAGAAAATGAAATATGGATGCGAGACTTTTACAATAATCCAAGAAGTAATACTGATTATAATACAAGTATGGGGCACAATTAGTGACGGGTGTCTGTAGACCCGGGAAGTTCCTTTGCTTTTTCTCCTTCTGATGAGATTCAATTCTCAACATCTCTGGATAATCCTCAAGGGCAAGGAAAGAAGCCTATATTTCAAGATAATTCAATTGTATCATCTATGTCTTGTTCCTCGTCTTCTTCAAGCGAACATGATTTTATGTAGCTATGAAACTTTTACTTTGCTGTGATCTTATCACATGTATGGATATAACCTTATAATTACTGTTTTTTAGTGTTTTTTTTTTGCTGAATTTTTCAAAATAGTGAATTGAAATATAAGAACCGGTTTTTACAGAGTGCTTGTTTCAACACAGTTAGTATAAATATGATGCAAAATAAATGTGATACTGCTTTAATTTGCGCAAATTTACTTTAAAATGTGTGATAGATATAGGGCATTGGTGTATAGTGCTTTTTTAGATGGATTACCTATAAAGGAAAGAGGATGTCAAACCGAATTAAAAATAAAGGCTACTTAAAACTTGTGCAAAATAAAAGAGCCTTGGTTCGTCAAAAAGTTAAAGGAATAAGATTTTTATGGTCTCAATACAAAAGTAATATAAAGTCTAAAGAATACGTGGATAATGGTATTTTAAAACTTCTTCATAGTGCAAATGTGATGTCGCAAGTTTTAAGATTATTGCCCAATGATCATGTTCAACTTTTATCTCTTGCTGAAGAAAAAGTAGATATAGCCTTATGGCTCATGCTTTTTAAAATCAAAAGCGATAGTGTATCGATTCCTTTAACATGGATAGATGATGATTTTAAGCAACTGGTTCTTAACGCAGAAAGCCAGCTTTATCAGGCAAAAATTATAAAATTATTTCGTGGTGTATTGGCTGCGATAACAGATGAAAAATTTAAAGAAATTTTTCATCTGCCTCAGTTAGAACGTTTTCTTGAAACGATAAAAAAAACGAATGTTTCAGATGAGAGTGAACAAGAAAAACATGAACTAATTGAGAAGCTAGCTAAAATTATTAGGGAAAAAGAACTCTTTGAGAAAACTGAAGTAGTTCCAGGTAATGTGCCAGAGGGTGAGAGTGACTTATCTAAGCTTTTAATACATCCACAGATTAATAGAATAAGCGAGAGTAGCTTCCAGCCTGAATCTTCTCCACAAATGCTAAGGCATGAAGAGGAGCAGGAGGATGAGGAGTGGACATTAGTAGAAGACGAAAATGACGATGATTACAAAGAGAAACAAGATGCTTTTGTGGGAATTATAGCAGAGCGATTGAGGATAGATAGAACGCTTCCTAATGGTGCTCAGCGCTCTTTTGCCCGGCCTATACCAGGAAGTCAGGGGGCCTTTAACGGAGATGAGGTGGGTGATTCGTTCGATACGGAGAGTTTTAATTCTACAAAAGGAACATGTAGCAGTAGTGGTACATTTGCATCTACTCTAAGTTCTCATGGATCATTAAGCTCTGAAGGTTCAGGTGAGGATGTGCAGTTTGGAATGTCTATTAGATAATTATTTCAAAAAATCCTTTTAGTTGTATATCTTCTTTTATTTTTTCCTGGCTTGAGAGTCTTGTCTTTAATCTTTAAAGTAGTGTCAGTCTTCAGGCTATATTTAATGGTGTGCTTTGTTTTTGATTTACGCTCATGAAGTTTTCATTGTGCAAAATATTGATTCCTATTGTTGTTTTATTTTTAATAGCTTAATGCAAGCCAAAATGCTTGTATTATATGCTATCATATTGTTTTTATTTAAACCAAAAATATACTTTTTCTTGCTTTGAGTCTGTTAATTACGGTATGGTATATGGTAACAATCTAAACTTATAGTAAGGAAATGATATGGCACATGGAAGATCTGATGAGGCATCAAAAGAAGCTGTTGGGGGTGGCGTTGCTGGAGATAAAAGCGCAGTTGATAATGGGGCTCGAGCCCTTTTAATTACGCCGGTAAGGAACTTTCCTGCCTACTCTAGATTATCGCCTGCTCCTTTTACTGCAAGTCTACTAGATGGTGAGGGTGCAAGTCGACCAGATGGTGAGGGTGCAAGTCGACCAGATGGTGAGGGTGCAAGTCAGCCAGATGGTGATGTTGCAAGTGAAGATTTTGATAGTCAGCCTACTAACCCTAGTCAAGAACACCCGGATCATCAGAGGCTATGGGACATGTCTATTGATGGTTCACAGAAATCTGATATAGTTTTAGAGTCACAATCACAATAAAAAATGTAATAAAATGAAACTATTTTTCTTGTCTTATATATTGTCAGCTTGGCTTGATTTTAAACGTGAACACTAGTTTTTCTTGTGTTACATTTTGTTTTTACGTATTATCTGGCAAATTTAACTTAGTATGGAGTAAGAAATGCCTCTAAAGAAAACGATAACAACGAAAAGTAAGCCAATGAACATAGCTACTGCAAAAGATAGTGATCAAAGGTATCAAACCCCCGAGGCAAGATCTCAAGTAGCACCTAGTGCTCCAGAAAATTTGGAGTTGCCGCCACTTCATCCTGATGGTAAATCTTATAGAGAAGAACTTAAGCGTGAGCTAGCATATAGAAGGATACATCGAGTTGCAGCACAAGGCGGTAGTTTTGATCGCAAACTTCAGTTTAAGTTAGATGGTTTTTCAGATTCTAGTTCTTTTGGTTCTGAGTCTAGTTCATTAGGGAAAAGAAGTAGAGGTGGCAGTATAGGCAGTAGAGATAGTCTTGGTAGTAGAGATAGTCTTGGTGCTGCAAGCGATGAGCTGACTTCATCTTATCCAGATACTTCTGATGATGAGTCCTGTGCAAAAAAAAAAAGATGTCCCGCAAACTTGCAATCTATTTTTAGTGGAGTATCTTTAGATGTAAATGATAGTGAGGGGTTTGGCCCAACACAATAAGATCGCAGCACTTTCTATACCTCTATCAAAAGTAGCAGTATATACGCGCTAAATGTATCAGAGAGCGCCTGAAAACATTTGCATTTCTATTTTTAATACATTCTATTGCCTTAAAATTGTAACTTTTCATAAAGTTATGACCTTTCTGTGCATGAAAAATATGAGTGCTATAACGTGAAGTATAAAAAATACTTGCAATTCAGTAAATTGATATATATCATATTATATAGTTATTTTGACGTAGGTTGTTATTTTGAGTGGTTGTATAAGTCTATTGAATGTACTTGAAAGCGTTAATGTGGCTGTTACTAGTAAAGGTCAGAAAGTTATTGATGTATTTAAAGAAAATGCGCAAGAGAGGGGCTTAGGTACGCTTGCTGCCGGGACGGCAGCTAAAAGTGCACTAAATTCATTAACACCATTTTTTTTTCATGAAATACAGAGGCTAGTTTCAACAAAAGAATTTATTAAACTTAAAGAAAAATACAATGCGCAGGTGGATTTAAGTGGCGATGCACTACAAGAAAGTAGGAAGGAATTGGCTCTTAAACATAATAGTGTTTTAAAACAATTAGAATCGCTTTTTATTTTTTCAAAAGAGTTTGTTAGTATTGTTGATGAAACATGGGAGAAATTTCCATATAACGATGCAGTAAGAAATATGTTTAAAGATTACTTTGATTGTTTAAAAAATGAAACTCAAAAATTACAATTAGAGCAGCACAGTATGGATGCGTTTTTTTAGCAATTGACTATCCAGGGGTGGAAAGTCATTTCATTAATATTCAATTTTTTTTGGCGATGCCTTATATTTGGTTATTATACTTTATATTTGCTTTAATATGAACCAATAGGGCTTGATCTTATTGTTTTGTAGACGGCTTTTATGTTATCTTGCTTACTTTTATTTTATCAGGAAAAATGATGCATGGATCAAAAAAAGTTACGGTTTCTCCTTCTGCAAATACGCAAGGTGAAAAGCAAAACCAAAATAAAAGTCAAAACGCACATACATTAAGCCAAGGGGCTGCATTAGCTATTGTCCCTGCTGTTGTCCTTCGTGGCTCAATTATTGAGCCGAGGAAAAAAAAAGCTGTTCCAAAGACTTCAGGGCTGGCTCCTACGACATAGTAATGAAAGCGCAAGCACAAGTATACTCATACCAAAGGCAAATACTATAAGCGCTAAATGTATCGGATGAGA
Source organism: uncultured Gammaproteobacteria bacterium (assembly GCA_902563055.1). Taxonomy (GTDB): domain Bacteria; phylum Pseudomonadota; class Gammaproteobacteria; order Francisellales; family CACEW01; genus CACEW01. Next base: position 34,778 of record CACEWE010000003.1, read on the forward strand.
ACCGGCAAATGGGCCAAGGTTAGCTGCTAGGCTGGCGCCAATAAAAGAAATGAACCCAAATAAAGCGCTTGCCGATCCAGCATTTTTTGAATTGGTACAGTCCAGTGCCAAAGCGCTGGCGGTTGCTCTAAGCAATCCTATTGCAATATAAATAAGATAAAGTGGCAGTATTACACTTACAAGGCTTGGCTGGCTAAAATGGTTCCAGGTATAAAGCAAGACTGATCCAAGCATCATGAATAGACCTGCAATGGCTAAAAGGGTTTTTTGAGGAATAACTTTTATAATAGTTGCAATATTAAAACCGATGATTAAAAAAGCAGTTGCAACAATAATCATGATATATCCATATTCAAGCGCAGTGCATTTTAAAAAACCAATCAATAAATAGGGAGAGCAGGCTAAAAAAGTAAAGAGTGCGCTATAAGATAAGCAGCTTATAAGACAGTAGCGAAGGTATTGACTGTTGCTAAGCAAGTTCTTATAAGTAACAAAGAGCGGTTTTAGATTAAGTGCTTGGGTATTGGTTTGTAGCATAGATTCTTGGAAATTTGTTGTAATAATTAATAGAAAAAATAGCGATAAGCTAGCAATAATCATAAAGTCTAGTTGCCAAACCCCATAGTTTGCAACTATAGAGCCAATCATTGGAGCAGCTGCTGGCATAAAGCTTAAAAGGCCCAAATAGATCCCTAATACTTTTACTCTTGCCTCTTGTTGAAAACTATCACGAATGATTGCAAAGCCATTAATCAAAAGGCCACAGCAACCAATCGATTGTAGGAGGCGTCCAAGTAGTAAAATTGAAAAATAGGGGCTGAAAACTATCAAGATAGACCCTGTAAAGACCAGCATTAAAGAAACGACTTGGGTTTTTTTACGACCAAAAAAGTCCGAGATTGGCCCAAAAATTAGTTGCATTACCGCAAGACCAAATAAAAAGATACTAATCATCCAAGTAACATGGTGAGTGTGATATGTGTGCGCGATGCTTTGTAGTGATGGGAGATAAATATCATTACATAAGGGTGTAATTCCATTGCAATATACCGCTAAAATAGCAATAAGAAAGGTGTTTCTTTTGTGAATAAACATACATGTCTCCTGTTATGTTTCTTATATAGGTTTAAAATACCTGTGTAGTATACAGATTTTGTACAGGCTTGTCAAGTTTTAATTTTTCTTTATAATTACGGTTTGTTAATTTAAAGATAAACTTATGGCCCGTTGTAATAAATCTAGCTATGCCTTATTGGCTTTTATCAGTCGTCGGCCTTTGTCTGGTTATGATATTAAGCAAATATTGGCTAAAACTTCATCCTGGTATTGGGCTGAGTCTAATGCGCAGATCTATCCCATTTTAAAAGCGATGGAAGAGGCCGGGTGTTTAACATCTAAGCTTTGTGCTGATAGTGGTAAGCGGGAACGTAGGGTCTATACCATCACTCCTCAAGGAATGGAAAAACTATTACATTGGTTGGCGCAGCCTGTGGAGTTTGCCACCTATCGCGAAGAAATTTTATTGAAAGTGTCTTTGGGCGAACACATGGGATTGGATACAATCTTGGGTCATTTGCAAGCCTACCAGCTTGAAATGCAGCGTCAGGGGCAACTTTTAAAAGAAGTAAAAGAGCGTATTGCCCGCCATTACCAAGAGGTAAAAACCTACGATTATATGATGCTTACCCATGAATATGGTGCTAAGATCAATGAGGCTAAGCAAAAATGGGCAGCCCATGCTATTAAGATTGTCAAAGAGAAAAAATCCTAGTTTACTGTGTTTTGGTGACTTTTTTAAGATTTTGTGGTTGGTCGGGATTACAATTTCTCGCAAGTGAGAGTTTATTGGCCATAGTATAAAATGCAGTAATATTTGCTAATGGCTCAAGCATCGGATGTGCGGCTTCGCTAATAGGCAGAATGTGCTTGGTATAGGGCGCAAAGTGTTTTTGTGTTTGGCTGTGGGCGCTAATGAGTAAATGGGCGCCAAGTTCTTTAAGATGTGCTGCAAGTTTTATGTTTTGCTCAAAGGTAGCATCTTGTTGTGGCATGAGCAATATAGGATATTCAGGTTTAACTAAGGCTACGGGGCCGTGTAGTATTTCTGCGCTACTAAAAGCCTCAGCATGTAAGGTGGCGGTTTCTTTGAGTTTAAGTGCTGCTTCTTGAGCAATGGGGTAGCCCAGGCCGCGCCCAACAATCATGGCGCTTTGTGCTGGAGATAAAATATCTATCGCACTTTGCCAATTATGATTTAGGTTGGATTCTAGGTTTTCAGGGAGCGTTTTAAGTGCATCAAGCAGTTGGTTATCTTTGGTATAATGGCCGCAAAAATGGAGCATGGCCACTAAGCTTGCAATATAACTTTTAGTTGCGGCAACGGCTTTTTCTGCACCAGCGCATAGATCTATGGCATATTCGGCAATGTGTGCCAAAGGTGCATCCATATCATTGACCAAGGCAAGGGTGATGGCGCCATGGTTTTTGGCGTATTCTAATGCCTGGCAGATATCAGGACTTTTGCCAGATTGAGAAATGGCAATAACTAGGGCATTATCAAGCTTAGGTTTGGCATCGTATAGCGTCCACACAGATGGTGCAGCAGAGGCGCAAATCATTTTGCAGCTTGTTTCTATGAGGTACCTGCCAAAATTGGCCGCATGATCCGAGCTTCCCCTGGCAATGGTCAGGGCAAAGGCCGGCTGCTTTTCTTTTATAGTTTGAGTAATCTTTTGCCATAGCGCATCATTATGTTGAAGTTGTTTAGCGATCACACTTGGGCTTTGACGTGTTTCTTGTTCCATTAAGGTTACGGACATGAGGATTCCTTTTATAATTGGTTTTGCAGATACATTAATGCTCCTTTTGCAGCGCCAAATTGACGTGCCACAATTCTTTCCTGAGTTGCATCACTAGTACGCGTTTGAATAATGGGTGCTAAACCGCCCAATAAAACCAGCGGGAGCGCTTGGGAATTAGGTGCTTGTTGTTTTAGCAAAGCTTGGCTGATTAAGTCGATATAATGTGCGGATTTATTCAAAAGATCATTGGCTAGCACATCGTTCTCTTTGGCGCATTGGACTACTAGAGGTGCTAATTCACCAAAATCTGCCGGTGCCGCGCGATTAGCCCAGTGTACCATATGGTTAAAATCTTGATTAAAATGCTTAAAAATATGTGCGCTGAGGATGCTTGGTGCAATGCGGCCATCTATGGCACGAAGGCTTGCTCGCATTGCTTCCATTCCAAGCCAGGCACCACCGCCTTCATCGCTGTGCGGAAAGCCCCAGCCGGCGACTTGATGTTGTTTTTGGCCCTGGCATAAAAAACCATTGGTGCCTGTGCCAACAATAATAATGGCGCCATCTTGGCCATTATGGGTGCCAATGCAGGCTGCATACGCATCGGAAATAAGGGTGATTTTAGCAAAGCGCTGTGCGCTTTTATGATTAAGAAAATGGTTTCTTGCGCTTTCAAGTTCGACGCCCGCAAGGCCAAGGCCCAAATAAAGTGGTATGCTTGCAGTTATGTTGGCAGATTCAAGCATGGTGGCAACGCCGGTATTAATAGATTCCCAGGCTTGTTCGATATTGGTGCTGATATTGCTTGGTCCACAGATGGTTTCGGCTAAACATTGGCCCTTTGCATCTTCAAGACGCATTTTGGTTTTGGTGCCTCCGCCATCTGCGCCAATAAATAAACTGCTTGATTTGATCATTTATTATCCCTATTCATTTAGGAGTGATTTTATAAATAAGTTTGAGAGTAGTGTAGCTTTTTTATACTCTTTGTTTCAAGCTGTGTATCTTATGCTTTGCTGATTGCATCATTAGATTATAAATCATAAAAATAAAGGAAGAATCAAGCGGTAAGAATATCTTTTTTTTACAAAGGAAGCTTTTTATCCTTGTATGGCAGGAATAAGCAGAAAAAGGTTTTTTTGACGGTGATTTTGCTAGACAGTAAAGGTTTTTTTTTGTACGCTTTGTGTACTTGATTAAAAAGAGGAAAACACAATGCCAGCAAAGACCATTACATTATTGCAACAAAAGGGTGGCTCAGGCAAAACCACCACTTCTGTAAACTTAGCCGGTGGCTTAAGTGAGCTTGGTTACAAGGTGGTCATTGCCGATATGGACAAAGACAAGCCTGATGCGTGGTCTTGGGCAATGAAATCTGACAAGCTCAAAGATATGGCTATTCAAGTTAACGAAAAACAAGCGCGTGAGGTTATCACTGGTCTCAAGGACCAATACGATTACATTATTGTTGATACACCGCCAAATTTTCAGACCGCAGCTTTAAAAGCAGCATTGTTAGCAGATTTAGTGGTAATACCAACTGCGCCAAGTGGTATGGATTTATCGGGTTTAATGGAAGCTAAAGAATTGGCATTAACTGCGGGTCGGCCCTATCGCTTATTGGCCAATCGTATTGCAAAAAATACCGTTATGAGCCGCTCTTTGCTTGATGTCTTAAGAGATGGTGGGGATGCTTTTGAAATTGCCATTCCACAAAGCGTAAAATTTGTTGAGGCTGAGAGTGAGGGGCTTTACATTGGTGAGTATGCACCCCAGTGTCCAGCGCATCATCATACTCAAGCGCTCGCAAAAGAAATCGTAGCATTTTTTCAATAAGGAAAACAAGCATGACTAAGAAATTTTTATTTGGCCGCAAGCGTACGGGTGAATTAGGTGATGGTGGCGGTGCTGTCGTTATGGAAGACAAGAAAGAGAGTTTATTATCCTTAAAGCTTCAAGCCTTATCTGATGATGCACAAAACCGTGGCGTTTTGAATATGTTAGCGCTAGATGCTTTAGCGCCGGACGCTAATCAACCACGTAAAGTTTTTAAAAGCATCGATCAACTAGCAAAGAGCATTGAAGAAAATGGCATTATTCAGCCTTTGGTGGTGCAAGAGCAAAGTGCTGGTAAGTATACCATTATTGTTGGCGAACGGCGTTATTGGGCTGCAAAGCAACTTAAGCTTGAGGCCGTTCCTTGTATAGTACGCAGTGATCTTGGTCAAGATCAGGCTAAGCTTTTAGTATTACAATTGCTTGAGAACGATCAGCGTGAAGCAGTTTCTCCTTTGGAAGAGGCAGAGGCACTAGCTGTGCTTGCTAAAGATTATACTCAAGGACAGATGGCCAAAGAATTAGGCCGTGATGCAGGCTGGATATCCATTCGTCTTGGTTTATTACAAGCGAGTGAGCGGATACAAAACTTGGTAAAAAATGGTCTTATTGAAGATGTGCGTACACTCCATGAGCTGCGTAAGTTTGAAACCGACCACCCCAAGAAGGCCCAGGATCTTCTTGCTGCAATAGAAAAAAATGAAGTTTCGGGTTCTTACCGTACAGTGATTGCTAATTTGCGTAAAAAATCTGCCAAGGGTAAAAGCGAACCTATTAGTCCTGCTATTACCAAAATAGAAAAACAGGGTGATAAGCTACTTTTACACGTGGCTAAAAAGAAACGACCTGTGAGCTATACCATAGACCAAAAAGTATTGGTGCAATTTTTGGCGCAAGTAAGTTACGAATAATTAGTACAGGGAGGGGGTGATGAGACGCCAACTTTATCTTGCAGCTGGAACCTTACTGCTTTCTGGTAGCGCCTTAGTTGTTTTGTATCACTCGCATATTTGGTTCTTGTATATCGCAATTCCGATTCTTTGTTTGTGGTTGCATGATATTTTACAAAGCAAGCGAGCGATACTGCGTAACTTTCCAGTGCTGGGTCATTTTCGTTATTTGCTTGAGTCTATTCGTCCTGAAATTCGCCAATATTTTATAGCGGGTCCGCTTGAGGAGAGGCCTTTTAATCGTCAAATGCGTGAAGTTATTTATCGCAGGAGTAAAGGTGAGCGAGAGACAGTTCCCTTTGGAACGGAGCAAAATATTACTGCAGTAGGATATGAATGGATTTTACATTCTATGATTCCTAAAAGTCCTAAAGAGATAGAGCCTAGAATGATGGTTGGTGGCCCTAAATGTAAACAGACCTACCATGCATCGCGCTTAAATATTTCTGCAATGAGTTTTGGTTCCTTGTCCCATAATGCCATTGAAGCTTTAAATTTGGGCGCTAAGATTGGTGGCTTTTATCATAATACGGGAGAAGGGGGGATTAGTTATTCTCATCTTTTAGGTGGGGATGTGGTATGGCAAATTGGTACCGGTTATTTTGGTTGTCGTAATGAAAATGGCCAGTTTGATGCCAAAAAATTTGTACAAAATGCTAAGAAATCCAGTGTAAAAATGATTGAAATTAAGCTTTCACAAGGCGCTAAGCCTGCCCACGGCGGTATATTACCTGCTGCGAAAATCACCCCTGAAATTGCTAGCATTCGTGGCGTTCCTATGGGCGAGGATGTGCTTTCTCCCATTACCCACAGTGCTTTTGCAAATCCCTTAGAGCTTATGGATTTTATTCAAGAACTTAGAGACTTATCTGAAGGCAAGCCTGTTGGTTTGAAATTGTGTTTAGGCAGAAGAACCGAGTGGATGGCCATTGTAAAAGCCATGCTTGAAACGAATATTATGCCAGATTTTATTACGGTTGATGGTGCCGAAGGTGGCACTGGGGCTGCACCAATGGAATATAGTAATCATATTGGGGTTCCATTAGTAGATGCTTTGATTTTTATACATAATTCTCTTGTTGGAGCGGGTATTCGCGAACATATTTGTATTATTGCCAGTGGTAAAGTGGTAACAGGATTTGATATGATTACTAAGCTCGCCTTAGGTGCTGATATGTGTAATAGTGCTAGAGCTATGATGATGGCCTTAGGCTGTATCCAGTCGCAGCAATGCAATGCCAATACGTGTCCTACGGGGGTTGCAACTTCCGATCGTCGTTTGGCTAAAGGCTTGGTTGTCAGTGAGAAAAAGCATCGTGTTGAGAGTTTCCATGAGCGTACTATGGATGTGTTTTTGGAACTTATTGGTGCCATGGGATTGGATAATCCATCCCAGCTTCGGCCCTCGCTTATTATGCGCAGAGTCGCGCCTGATCAAGTACTTAGCTACGACCAAATCTATCATTATCTAGAGCCTGGAAGCATTTTAGATAAAACTGCGGATGTCTCCTATATGACATACTGGAATAAAGCCCGAAGTGATAGTTTCATCTAATTATATTTTTTAATGTACGGGGTCTAAAGTATGCGACTTTGGTTTAAAGTAACGGTCGGTAATATGGCTGCAATAATCATATATGGCTTCAGAATTTTGAGCATATTGATGTAATGGACAATCAAGCGGTGTGTGTAGCATCATGCATAAAAATGCATATGCGGTGGCATCTACCGAGCTTGGGCTATCATCAGATATTACATATTGATGCGCTTGTAAATGGCTTTCAATGGCATAGATATCTTGCATTGATACTTTGTAAATTTCCTCAGGATCATGAATGTTTAGGCCCTGAGCATGGAGGGCTTTTTTCATATTGCGATAGATAATATTAGGCAGCATACGTTGAAGAGATCTAGGAAGAAAACCTAAAAAGTGGGGTTTCACAAATTTAAAGTTTTCAGGGTCAAGCCAGCGACTGTAGACAATAGCCCAATAAAGATGATTTTCAAGCATTCTCTCCAGTGCATGTCCTGTGCCCAACTGTTTTGCATTTAAGTCTTCATCCAGTGGGTCGCCATACTTTTCTTTAAGATATTTGATAATGACTTTAGAGTCATTGAGTATAATATTTCCATCTTGGATATAGGAGAGTTTTTGAAGTGGAATTTTTGTTTGGTGTGCCATTCTATGACATTCAAAGGGAATTTGCGCCATGCGCATATAGGTTTCTAGTTTCATACAAAAGGGGCTGATTCCAGTAGCATCCCAGCAGCAAGGGTATTGGTGTAATTGGATCATGTTTTTATTTCTCCTGGCTTGTTTAAACGATTACTTTAAGTGTAGAAAAGAATCTTAAAATCGCAAAAAATAAATGTAAAATTGACCTTTGTATCAAAAGATTCTATGATCGATGGGACTTATGAATAAGGATAAAAACTATGGCGTCAGTTAATTCACATTTAAAAGCGGCAAAAAAACAAAGTGCAATGATTGAAAAAACCATTGCAAGATTAAAAAAATGTCGATTTGATACCATCGCTACTTCTGGTATATACAGTGGTGATTTTGCAGCAGCTTATGCACAAGGCTCGATTATAGAGCCAAGTTTTTTATCTTCTGCACAGCATTTTGCAGATAGTAAGCAAATGGAAGCGGCATTAAGTTATCAAATGCCGGCCTGGGCATATAGTCGTATTGCCAATCCGACTATTTTTTATTTGGAGCAGACTTTATCTTTATTAGAATCCTACGGTATGGAAGAAAATGCCAGTTGTTGTGTGTGTGCTTCTGGAATGGCTGCGATTTGTTCAGCGATTGAGCCTTTATTAGTGCCCAATAAGGCAGGAGATCCGATTAATTTTGTTTCATCTTCTCAGGTTTATGGTGGAACCTTTATGCAATTTACCACGCGGCAACAAGAACAGGGCAAAAAGGTGCGTTTTGTTGCGCCTTCTGAGAATATAGAAACGTGGGCGCAACAGATTGATCAACACACCCGGTTTGTTTTTATTGAGGTGCCGTCCAATCCCAATTTAAGTGTGTGTGATATCAAGGCTTTGGCAGCGCTTGCCCATAAGCACCATATTCCTTTGCTTGTTGATGCCACTGTGGCTACGCCGGCACTGCTTAGGCCCTTGTCACTGGGTGCAGATATTGTGATACATTCTTTATCTAAATCCATTGGCGCCTCGGGTATGGCGATTGGTGGGGCGCTTATTAGTCGCAAAAACATAATTGCACATTATTTGGAAAATTCGCAGCGGGAGGATTTTGCAAGCTATGTGAAGTTATGGCCTAACCGTGATAATGGTCCCTGTTTGGCACCTTTGCAGGCAAGTTTGATTCTCAATGATTTGCGTACTTTGAGAATGCGTATGGCTAGTTTGAGCCACCATACTTTGACAGTGGCGCAATTTTTAGCGCAACATAAAAAGGTTGAGTCGGTGTATTATCCTGGTTTAGCCTCGCACCAAGGACACGAACTTGCAAGGGAGATGTTTGGTTTGGTTGACAGTTCAGTAAAGGCCTACGGTCATTTATTATCCTTTACAGTTAAGGGGGGTAAAAGGGCGGCTATGGCAGTTTTAGATCGTTTAGAGCTTATTTGGCGCGCAACGGATCTAGGGCGGATTAAATCGGTTGCGACCATTCCGAGTATTTCTACCCATCAACAGCAAGGTGATGAGGGCAGAGCGCTTTCTTCTATTGAGGATGGTTTAATTCGCTTGAGTGTTGGCAATGAGCATCCGGCGGATATTATAGCTGATTTATCGCAGGCTTTGAGTTAAATAAGCCCGTTACATGAACGATAGAAATACCCTGTCCATTACTTATGGTCGTTCATGTTACTATTTAATCCATTTCTATTTTAGCTGTAAGAAAATCTGGTCCTGATTTCAATGTCTTTTGCCATTTTAGCTAAAACCTATCATTCTCTTATTGTTTTTTTATAAGTTCTGATACGCGATTTTCTTGAATTGAGTTGTATCATAATATTTAAGCTAAAGAATATTCGTAAAGGCTTTCCTTTTCTTGTGGGTATTGTTCTTTATACTAATGGGGGGAATGCGGTCTTGGTAGTTTAGAATTCCGGCGCGGTGTTCATTGGGTCGTTATTGTCCCAAATGTCGCTTGTACGATAATTGTTCAAAGATAAGTAGCTAAAAAATAAGTAGCTAAAATCAAGGAAAATTGTAAAAAAACAGGCAATTTTTATAAAATTTCTAATGGGAATATCTTTATTAATGTAAAGTCGACGATTATTTAAATCAGGGTTATCCTGGAGCATTCTTTGGATTTGATTTAATTGGCTTTTATTACTTCGCTCAATAAACAGTCCAGCTATAGTACCCATGGCTGAGTATAAAAACAGCTTTGATATATCTGTTAGGCGTATTTCCATTTTATTTGATTCAGGGGTGAGTAGCCATAAACGTAGAACTAAAATTTCTAACCCGTACTGTAGAGCGTTTTTATATCCTATATAAGGACTACCTAGGCTATAATCTATAAAGTCTTGTTGGCCCATAAGTATATGTGCCTGTTGTGCTTCTGGTCGCGGCTCTTGTGGTGTAAATTTACCTTCTTCAAAATCAATTGTTTGTGCTAAATTTTTGAGTTCGCTATCACTTTAAGATTTCTTAATCTTTTCGAGTAAGGTAGGCGCTAAATCCCTTAGTTTTTTATATTCATAGGCTATTGCAGATTGTGTTTTTGGGCATTTATGTAATTTATGTAACAAATCCATACTGGAGATAAAATAAACGAATATCTTATCATTATCCGATTGGGTGCGAACTATAAGACCTTCTTTCTTTGTGACTGGGGTCATTATAATCTGACAGTCTGGAAGATCTGGCATGTTTTTTCTATAAATGATTTGTTTATTATTATATATTTATTTTTGCTTAATTCAAATTTTTATGTCGATTTAATTCGCTTGAGTGTCGGTAATGAACATCCGGCGGATATCATAGCTGATTTATCTCAGGCGCTTGGCTAAGCTTATTGATATCATAAAAACTTTAAAAGTATATGTTGCTCAGATATGCAAGCATCTAAATTTTAAACTTTTCACCAAGATACACATCTTGTACTTGTTTATTGGCTAAGATTTCCTGGCTGGTGCCTTCAGCGATAATATTGCCATCATTGGCAATATAGGCTCGGTCACAAATATCTAAGGTTTCACGCACATTATGATCAGTTATTAATACCCCTAGGTTGCGATCTTTGAGTTGTTTGATGATGCGCTTAATATCAATGATAGAAATTGGATCCACACCAGCAAAGGGCTCATCTAGAAGCATAAATTGTGGCTCAATTGCAAGAGCTCTGGCAATTTCTACCCGTCTGCGTTCGCCACCAGATAAACTATTGCCGCGATTTTTTGCAATATGTTCAATATGAAACTCTGCTAATAAAGATTCACATTTTGCCACACGCTGTTCTTTGCTAAAATCTGGCACCGTTTCTAAGATGGCCATAATGTTATCATAGACGCTTAGTTTGCGAAAAATAGAGGATTCTTGTGGTAAGTAGCCAATACCCATTTTGGCGCGCTGATGAATGGGAAGCTTTGTGATGTTTTCGCCATTTAAGGTAATAGTGCCACGATTAGCTTTAATAAGCCCAACGGTCATATAAAAAGAGGTTGTTTTGCCTGCGCCATTTGGACCAAGTAGGCCAACAATTTCACCACTATGCACGCTTAAGGAAACCTCTTTGACCACCCAACGTTGCAAATAGCGTTTGCCTAATTGATGTACTTCTAGTTTATTCATGTTGCTAGTCCTCTTTGGTTTGCAGTTTTTGGTAGGGTTCAATAACCATCGTGCCCCGTTTGGTTTGATCGCTCGGATAGGATATAACTTTACTAAGGGTATTGTAGGTAATTAAATGTCCTTGGAAAACGTTGTCGTCATTGGTAATAATGGCGTGATTTTGAAAAGACAGAAGATTTTTTTTCGGTTCAAAAATAATAGTGTCACTTTGCGTATGGGTAGGGTCATCATGAGGGTCAATCGTAAAAACACTCGTGGCCGGGGAGCCCCAGGCCTGCATTTTTTTGATTCCTTTAGGGGCTTTACTAAGGGTAAGGGTCTTGGCTTGTAGATGGTTGCTTTCTTGATGTGCCTCTACATTCCCTTGATAATGTGCAGTGTTATTATTGTAGTCTATAAGTAAGCTGTCGCTTTTAATGTGAATAAGCTTAGGCGCATCTGAAGCGAGCGCAACATTGCTCATTAAAAAGCTACAGCCTAGTCCTAGTAGACTAAAAAGCAAAGATATCAGATTCATAGGTACTTTTTACATCCTTTTTTAATAAAATAGTTTTTTGCTTATTATCTACCTCAAGGCCATGGCCGGTTGTTTTATTGAGCGTATTTTCTTGGCTAATGGTGATAAGATCATCACTGGTGGCTTTGTCATTCTTAGGGAAAATATCTAAGCTGTCCATGCTTATGTTGGTTTGCGCTTGATTGGCGCTTGCTGGTTGGTACATTAAAATACCGCCCTGAAGGTGCAGCAGGTCTCCGCTAGGGTTAAGGCGTCCTTTGGGAGCTTGTATAAACCAATTTGGCTTGGCATTTTCACTTATCAAAGAACCCTTGATGGTTTGGAGATCAGAGGCATTATCAAAGTATTTAAAGATATGCGCAATTCTTGATTCATATTGTAGATCACCTTGGTCGTTAAACTGTTTTATATGTGCGTTTTCAATATAGGCTCTTACATCATTGGGCTTGGGGGCAATTTTCTCAAAACTGCCTGTATCAATAGCAAACCACGCAGAAACCCACACTAATAGCCCTAGTGCTAGGATTCCAAACAAAGAACGTTTGCTATAAAATGCAATCATTTACATATCCTATTGAAATTGTTGCCATGCTTGTTCTAACAAGCCTTTGCTATCGAGCAATATATCACAAACCTCACGCACTGCGCCCAAGCCTCCGGGTTTTTGGGTGACCCAGTGGGCGTGATCTTTGGTTTGGCTTGTTGCATTAGCAGTGGCAATGGCCAATCCTACCTTTTTCATGACAGGAATGTCAATAAGGTCATCTCCCACATAGGTCATGGCATCGGTTGCAATATTGGTTTTTTTCTGGATATCCTCTAAAGCTTGGCATTTTTTCATGACACCAAGGTATACATGTTTAAGGCCTAGTTGTTGCAGGCGATGTTCGACTATACTTGATTTTCTGCCTGAAATAACTGCGACTTCTATATTTGCTTGATGGCGAATCATTTGTAAACCTAAGCCATCTTGAGCGTTAAAAGATTTCACTTCATTGAAATGGTGATCAAAAAATAAGCTTCCATCTGTGAGCACGCCATCGACATCTAGAAGGAGCATTTGTGTGTTCTTTGCTTTTTGGTAGAGTTGTTGTTGATCCATGAAGTGGTCCTTATTCGATGATGCCTGATTGGAGTAGGTGGTGAATATGTAAAATGCCTTCTATATGTTTATTTTGATCTAATATGGCTAATGAGGTAATTTTATTTTCTTGCATAATTGAAAGCGCATCTTTAGCAAGGGTATTGGCGCTGATGGTTTTTACAGAAGTGCTCATGATTTGATTCATAATAACACTGTTTGGATTTGAGTGGGCTGTTAGGGCACGACGCAGATCGCCGTCTGTGAAGACACCAAGCATTTGTTGTTGATCGTTGGTAACACAGGTCATGCCAAGTTTTTTTTCGTTCATCATTAGTATCGCATCACGCAAGGAAGTAGACTCGGCAACTTTGGGTATAGCATCATCTGTAACCATAAGGTCTTTTACGCGAAGGTTAAGTTGACGGCCAAGCTGTCCTGCTGGATGTGATTTAGCAAAATCTTCAGCACTAAAGTTTTTAGCTTCTAATAAAGCAATAGCTAAGGCATCACCAAGTACTAAGGTTGCGGTGGTGCTAGAAGTTGGTGCAAGGTTGTGGGGACAAGCTTCTTTTGCAATAGGAATATGCAAAAGAATGTCTGACTTGCGGGCTAAAGGAGATTTTTGATTGCCGGTAATAGCAATCATCTTAACGCCGATATGTTTGAGGCGTGGAACAAGGTTAAGGAGCTCATCGGTGCGGCCAGAATAGGAAATAGCCATGACTATATCGTTTTTATCTATCATGCCAAGGTCGCCATGATTGGCCTCTGCTGCATTAATGAAAAAAGCACTGGTTCCGGTGGAGGCTAAAGTGGCCGCAATCTTATTGCCAATGTGGCCAGATTTGCCAAGACCGATAATAATAACCTTGCCAGAGATATCCAGGATACTTTGGCATGCATCTTCAAAGTTTCCATCAAGTTGATTTTTTAAGTTGGCAATGGTTTTTTGCTCTATCTCTATAAGGTTTTGAGCGCTGCTGATAAAATTTTTGTTCATATGCTGATAAAATTCTTTCTATTTGTTTTAAAGATGATATCATATTCTGGTGGTATAAGGTTAGTGGAAATTTTAGTGGCTGATTCTGTAATTGATATTAAAGATTTAACTTTCAAGCGTGAAGGTCGTAAAATTTTTGATGATATCTCCTTTTCTATCCCAAAAGGAAAAATTTCCGTTATTATGGGCCCAAGTGGTACCGGTAAAACAACCATGCTCCATCTAATGGGCGGCCTTATTCGCCCAGAAGAAGGAACCATTAACATTCTAGGCTCAGATGTTACCAAAATTTCACGTAGGGATAAATTCCACTTGCGCAAAGACATGGGCTTTTTATTCCAAAGTGGCGCCTTGTTTAGCGATATGAACGTATTTGACAACATTGCCTTTCCTTTAAGAGAGCACAGTGGTTTACCTGAGTCTATCATTAAAGACATTGTGGTGATGAAACTTGAAGCTGTGGGGCTTCGCGGTGCCATGCATTTGCATCCTAGTGAGCTTTCTGGTGGTATGTCGCGACGCGTTGCTTTAGCGCGAGCGATTGCCTTAGATCCTAAAGTCTTATTTTACGATGAGCCTTTCACCGGCCAAGATCCTATATCATGTGGAATGCTTATCAAGCTTATGCGCTCTTTAAACGACTTATTGCATTTAACTTCAGTAGTGGTCTCCCATAATGTATCGCATGTTATGCATATTGCAGACCATATTTTTATCCTATCAGAGGGTAAGTTAGTTGAATCAGGATCGCCTGAGGAAATTACAGCAACAAGAGAAGATCGTGCGCAGCAATTTATTCATGGCTTGCCAGATGGTCCGGTGCCGTTTCATTATCCTGCCGGTCCCTTAAGCGAAGACTTACTATCGAGTAACAAAGATATAGCCCGAAAAAGGCGTAAGAGAGTTTCTGATGAAAAGAGCTAGTGGATGTAATTTCTTTAGCGCAATAGGTGCTAAAGTACTGCACTTTTTCTGGCGCACTGGGCGTTTTGGTTTGTTTCTTCTTGATACGATTTTTTCGCGGATGTCGACGATAGCTATGATTGGTCAAATGTATATTGTTGGCTGTTTATCCTTAAGTATCATTGTCGTTTCAGGTGTTTTTATTGGTTTGGTTTTGGGCTTGCAGGGCTATTATACCTTGTCGCGCTTTGGGGCTTCAGAAGCCTTGGGCCAATTATTGGCTTTAAGTATTATTCGCGAATTAGGTCCTGTGGTTACGGCCTTACTTTTTGCCGGTCGTGCTGGCAGTGCCTTAACCTCTGAAATAGGTCTTATGAAAGCCACAGAACAGCTTGACAGTATGCGCATGATGGGTGTGGATCCTATCAACGAAGTGATTGCGCCCAGGTTTTGGGCTGGATTTTTCTCCATGCCTTTATTGACTGCAATTTTTTGTGCCGTATCTATAATTGGAGGTTATTGGGTTGGTGTATTATGGCTAGGGGTGAGTTCTGGTCCTTTTTGGGGTGAGATGCAAGCAGCGGTAAGTTTTGGTGGTGATCTTATTAATGGTTTTATTAAAAGCCTTGCATTTGGCTTTGTCGTTACGTGGATTGCGGTATACCAAGGTTATGAGTGTGTGCCAACTTCAGAGGGTATTGCTAGGGCAACAACTAAATGTGTGGTGTATGCTTCTTTGGCTATTTTAGGTTTGGATTTTGTATTAACTGCGATGATGTTTAAATAAGGGGATTAAAATGTATATTACAAAGACCATAGAAACTTGGGTGGGGATATTTGTATTCTTAGCGTTTTTGGCGTTATTATTTCTAGCGATTCAAGTTAGTGGCTTATCTTTTCAGGATGGATTTTTAAAAAGCCATTTTTATCCGATTCGTGCTCAGTTTGATAATGTTGGAAACTTAAAAGTACGTTCTGCGGTGCGTGTTGGTGGTGTGCAAGTAGGAAGAGTGGCTTCCATTGTCCTTAACAACCAAACTTATCGTGCGGATGTGGTCTTGGATATCAATAACAATGTCAATACTTTGCCGAAAGACACCAGTGCTAGTATTACCATGGCAGGCTTGCTGGGTGATAACTATGTGGATTTAAATCCCGGCTTTGACAGTGAAACATTAAAGCCAAATGATAAACTCATTACCACATACTCTGCTACAAATCTTTTAAACTTACTTTCTACCTTTTCAGGTAGTAAAAAGAAAGGAGAATAATCATGTTATTGCGAAATAAACCAGTGAAGTTATTAATATTTTTGTTTACGTTGGGGTTTGGGGCTTTAAATATAAACATATATGCTGCTGCGGCAGATACAACAAAAGCAGTGGCAAAGTCTGCACAGCAGGATTCTTCTGATCCAAATAAAATGCTTAAAGGAACATTGTATTTGCTTCAAGAAGATATTGGCCAAGATCATGCCAGCTTAAAAGCCTCGCCGGAAAAGCTATACCAATTAGTAAAAGATGTACTGTTACCCGTTTTAGACGTAGAGGAAATGGCGGGCGCAACCTTGGGTCAAAAGTGGAAAGAAGCCTCAGATACACAAAAAGAACAGTTTATAGATTTTTTTGGTTTAATGCTGACTAAGCGCTATGCCGATGCTTTGTTAACGGTTTCAGACTATGAGTTGAAATTTCGTGCCTTACCCAAGAGTGTTTGGGAAAATAGTGATCACATAAGTATCGCAGGCCAAGTATCGTCTAAAAACGGTGGTGCACCCTCGCGTGTAACCTATTACTTGGTTAAAAAAGGCAAAAATTGGCAGGTTTACGATATGGCTATTGAAGGGGTCTCTTTGGTTGAGAATTATCGTTCGCAATTTCAGTCCTTTTCTAATATTGCTGCCTTAATTGATCGTTTGAAAAAAATGAACAAGGATACGTAAATGAAAGGCTTGCTCGTTCAAAAACAAGCTTCTTCTTGGCAGTTTGAAGGTCGTTTGGTGATGCATAATATTGCAAAAATGCAAAAACAGCTCCATGACAATGTGCCACAAGAGGGGGGCTGGCAGCTTGATTGTCATAAAGTAAATGCTATGGATACTTCGGGTTTAGCTTATTTGGTGGAGTGTATCGCTCATAGCAAAAGCCAATCGTTAGCTATTTCAATCGAGGGCCTTAAGGATGAAGACATAGAACTAATGGATATCCATGGCATCAAAGAATTTGTATTAGAATATGTGAGGAAAACATGAATAAGAACCTTTTAGTCCAGGAAGTACAAAACTATATACCATCATGCCAGGTGATAGTTGAAAGTGATGACGATATCCATTTTGATATGATTGTTGTAAGTGCCGATTTTGAAGGTTTGATGCCCATTAAGAGGCAACGTTTGGTTTATGATGCCGTTGATAAATGGATTCTTGATGGTACACTACATGCGCTTGGTTTGAAAACATATACGCCTGAAGAATGGCAAAAGAAAAACCAAAGCTAACGGTGCTTTTTATCAAAAATATATAAGGTTTTAACTTGGATAAGTTCGTCATACAGGGGAAAAAGCGTCTTAGTGGCGCGGTGGAAATTTCTGGAGCAAAAAACTCTGCTTTAAAATTGTTAGCGGCAAGCTTATTAAATTCAGAGCCAGTTGTTCTTGATAATGTTCCGCATTTAACCGATATCCACCTAATGATTCGATTGCTTGGTGATTTGGGAGTAAGGGTTTGTTTTTACAGCAAGGGCTCTATAGAACTTCATGCTAAGGATATTAGTGATGTGACAGTGCCGTATCAGTTGGTGCGTGCTATGCGCGCCTCTATTGTATTATTGGGTCCACTTCTAGCCAGAACGGGTGAAGCGAAAGTTGCATTGCCCGGTGGCTGTGCGATAGGAACGCGCCCGGTGGATTTACATCTTAGTGCACTGCGTCGTATGGGAGCCGAAATTAGCTTAAACGAAGGTTTTATTATAGCCAAAGCTCCAGGTGGTCTTAAAGGTGCCAGTATTTCTATGTCTAAGGTTACCGTTACCGGCACAGAGAATATCATGATGGCTGCAAGCTTGGCTGCTGGGGTTACCACCATAGAAAATGCTGCCAGAGAGCCAGAAGTGGTGGATTTGGCAAATTTACTTAATGCCATGGGCGCAAAAGTTAAAGGAGCAGGAACTGATACCATTACTATTGAGGGGGTAAAGGCGCTCCATTCTTGTGAATATAGCGTGTTGCCTGATCGAATTGAGGCCGGTACGTTTTTAACCGCTGCGGCAATAACTGGTGGCAAAATTACAGTAGAGAAGGTCATTCCAAGTGACTTGAAAATCGTATTGCAGTCTTTTAAAGAGGCTGGTGCTAAAATTTCACAAACCAAAGATAGCGTAACCTTGGATATGCATAAGCGTAAACTGCAGGCTGTTACGGTGGAAACCGGTGAGTATCCTGGTTATCCAACCGATATGCAAGCACAAATGTTGGTGCTTAACAGTGTTTCTGATGGGGTGGGAATGATTACGGAAACCATCTTTGAAAACCGCTTTATGCATGTTCCTGAGCTACAAAGGCTTGGCGCTGAAATTCGCGTTAAGGGCGATACGGCAACCACCGTTGGGGTAGATAATCTTGTAGGGGCTCCAGTTACGGCAACAGATCTTCGTGCCTGTGCTGGCTTAGTCTTAGCGGGCCTTGCTGCAGAGGGGACTACAGAAATAGATGGCCTGAATTATTTAGATCGTGGTTATGCGCATGTGGAGGAAAAGCTTTTAGCATTAGGTGCAGATATACAACGCCATAAAGAAACCGATAGGGTGTAGTTTCTCGCTTGCCTTATAACTTGCAAATGGCCCTAATAAAACGTATGATAACCCCTAATTTATTGCAAAATACCGATACAATGACTTTTGGTGTATCTCGGATAAAGCCGGTTTTTTATTACTTCCTCGGTGCCTTGTTTTTATGGTATGAAATGGCAGTGCAGTCCTCGCCCAGCGTGATGGCTACCAATATGATGCATGATATTGCACTCTCCTCACAGTGGTTTGGCTTGGCAATGGGGGCGTATTTTTTTAGCTATGCATTAATGCAAATTCCGGTTGGCTTGTTGTTTGATCGTTATCGGGCTAAAAATCTTTTAATGATTGCAGTTTTGTTTTGTGTTTCTGGTACTTTTCTATTTTCATTTGGGACCAATCTTTGGCTTTTGGCCTTAGCGCGTTTTTTTACGGGTTTTGGATCGGCTTTTGCTTTTATTGGCGTATTGGTTATTGCCAATGATTGGTTTGATCGTAGGCATTTTGCTTTTTTGGTGGGCTTGGCGCAATTAATTGCCGCATTTGGCGCAATGGTTGGTCAAATGCCACTGGCATATTTGGTGGAACATTTTAAATGGCAGGGTGCTGCACAGTGTATAGCTATCTCAGGTTTGGTCTTACTACTTTTGTTTATGTTTGGCTTAAAGCACCCGCAAAAAAAAGCCTGTTGTGATGTGCTTGCACCATGGGCATCCTTAAAACAAGTGTTATGTCACAAGCAAACCTGGTTTATAGCCCTGTATGCTTTTTCAGCTTGGTCGCCTATTGCACTTTTTGCAGAGCTGTGGGGCGTGCCCTATTTAATGGTGCGTTCACATCTTCATAATCTTCAAGCAGCATCTTATAGCGCGACCATTTGGATTGCATTGGCCATAGCAAGTCCAATTTTAGGTTTGCTCTCAGATCGTTTACAAAAGCGTCGAAGTTTAATGTTACTATGCTGTGGCATTGGCTTTTTAGGCTCATCTCTTATGCTTTATAGTCACTATCAAGCACCGTATTTTATAAATTTTTGTATGATTGCAATTGGGGTGGCGGCTTCTGGGCAAATCCTGTGCTTTGCCTTGATTAAAGCCCATTTTCCTAAACAAAACCTTGCAGTGGCTGTAGGCTTTATTAATATGGCGGTAGTGATTGGCGGGGCATTATTTCAGCCTTTAGTGGGCTACTTCATTCATCGTCATCATGTGCTGATGCATCTTGCCCAAAGTATGGGCTATTTAGAGTCAGATTATCGTTTTGCTTTAGCGATTATTCCGCTGTGCTACTTGTTGGGCTTTGTTTTAAGCGGCTTTTGTATTAAAGATCGTTTTTTATCTGCCCTTGATTAACTAAGCGTGGCTGGTAGCCATTTGCATTAGCGTTTCCCAGCTTAAGTGCTTAAATTGTTTAAGACCAAGAGCATCAAGTTGAGCCTGACGAATATGGGCAATGCCTTGTTGGGCTAAATCAAGCATTTGATCAAGCTCTTGTTTGCTAAAAGCGTTTTGTTCAGCAGTTCCTTGGATTTCAATCCATTGATCAAGGTGGTTCATGACAATATTCATATCCGTTTGCGCATTAGAGTCTTCTTCGTAGTTAAGGTCTAAGCATGCTTGGCCGTTGACAATGCCAACAGAAACCGAGCTAATCATACTTTTAACGGGTAAGGGTAGGGACATCTTTTTACTAACCAGCTGGTTTTTCTTAAAATAGGCTAAAGCATCAACCAGGGCAATCCATGCACCGCTAATAGAGGCCGTACGCGTTCCACCATCAGCTTGAATGACATCGCAATCTATGGTAATTGTGTATTCAGGCAATAGGTTTAACACCATGGCAGAGCGCAAGGATCTTCCAATTAAGCGTTGAATTTCTAGCGAGCGACCACTTGGGTGTATGGCCTTGGCTTCACGTTGTACCCGTTGATGGGTGGCGCGGGGTAGCATGCCGTATTCAGCGGTAAGCCATGCCTGGCCCTTGCCTTTAAGAAATTTAGGTACGCCAGGTGCGACAGTGGCATTACATAAAACTTTGGTGTCGCCATAAGAGACTAATACGGAGCCTTCTGCATGTTTGGTGTAGTGGCGTTCAAAACGAATGGGACGCATTTCGTTGAGGCCGTGTTTGCGCGTTTTAGACATAGAGCTCTCCTTAAGGTGAAGTGTGCTGATTATAGCCAAGCTTGCTGCTTTAGTGCAAGGATAATTCTCACTAGTCAAGAAGGTTTTTTTTTGGTAAATTATGGCATTGTAAGAAAATGGACTATTTAATGCCAGCGATAAAAAAAGCAGTTTTTCCAGTAGCGGGTTTAGGAACACGGTTTTTACCGGCAACCAAGGCTATTCCCAAAGAGATGCTTCCAATTCTTGATCGTCCCTTAATTGAATATGCGGTAAAAGAGGCGGTGGCTGCTGGTATTAGTGAATTGATTTTTGTCACTAGTGGTTATAAGCGTGCAATTGAAGACCACTTTGATAGTAACTTTGAGTTAGAGGAGAATTGTCGCTTACGCCAAAAGTTTGACGCTTTAGAAATTTTAGAATCTATTGTTCCTAAAGGGGTGCATTGTATTTATATACGTCAAGAAGAAGCTTTGGGCTTAGGTCATGCGATTTTATGTGCCAAGCCGGTGGTGGGCAATGATCCTTTTGCGGTGTTGTTGGCTGATGATTTTTTAATTGGAGACAATGCGCATATGCCGCTTTTATCGATGGTGGAGCAATTTGAGCATAGCCAAGCGAAGGCTGTTTTGGCAACTGACAAAGTGGAAGCAGATCAAATTGATCAATATGGCATGATAGAAATAATTGAAAACAAGGTGGTGAGTATTGTAGAAAAACCGCCAGTGGGTTCATCCGCTTCACGCGATGCAGTGATTGGTCGTTATGTGCTTGATGCGCAAATTTTTGATTTCCTAGAGCATATCGGAACCGGTGCTGGCGGGGAGATTCAACTCACGGATGCTTTGGATCTTCTAATGAAAGAAAATACGGTTTTGCACCAGCGGATCAAGGCAAGGCGTTTTGATTGTGGAAGTAAGCTTGGCTATGTCTTAGCCAATTTAGAAGTTGCGCTTCTAGATGCGCGTGTGGGTTCAAGGCTGCGCAGTTACATAAAGCAAAATTTGTAATGTGGTTCTAAATAGAGAAAAAAAATAGTCCTTGTAGGTTGGTGAAAGAAGCGTTATGATTTTGTGATACGCTTTTAAGGTTTTTAGTGTAATGATAACGCTTCCGGCACAGATAAATGGCTATTTGGTTTTATTAGCTATTTTGGTTTTCCTCATTGTATATATTTTCTTTGAGTCACTTTTTCATAATAAGCGTTTAAAGCGTATTCCTTATCGCATTCACGTTAATGGAACCAGGGGTAAATCCTCGGTTGCGCGTTTAATTGGCGCGGGCTTGCGTGCTGGTGGTATTGCAACTTCGACTAAAACAACGGGAACCTTGCCGCGTTTTATTGATCCAGGTGGGAAAGAAACACCCATTTATCGACCCGGTCATACCAACATTATTGAACAGCTCAAAGTTGTGAAATGGGCGCTGATGCATAAGTCCAAAGCATTGGTAATAGAATGTATGGCCGTTCAGCCTTTATTGCAATCGTTGTGTGAGCTTAAAATTGTTCAATCTACCCATGGGGTCTTAACCAATGCCAGGGCAGATCACCTTGATGTAATGGGTCCAACAGAGGCAGATGTGGCTTTAGCACTGGCGGCTACTGTTCCAGTTAAGGGTATGTATTTTACGCCAGAGGAAAAATATCTTGAGACATTTAAAATGGCTATTGCAGATCGAGACAGTAAGCTTGAGCATATTTCTAAGGCTGATATAGAGGCGATAACAAAACAAGATCTAGAGGGTTTTTCTTATCAGGAATATGCATCCAATGTGGCTTTGGCTTTAAAAGTGTGTCAATCGCTAGGGGTTGAAAAGTCTGTTGCGCTAAAAGGCATGCATCAAGCTATTCCAGATCCTGGTGCCTTGTCCGTGTACACGTATATGGACCCCAAAAGTGGTAAAACTATTTATTTTGCTAATGGTTTTGCTGCTAATGACCCTATCTCCACCAGAGCCTTATGGGAGCGGGTGCGAGAGCAATACAAAGATGCCACAACGTGTGTGTTATTGGTAAATACGCGGGTGGATCGTAAAGAACGTACCATGCAGTTGGTCGATGACTTTAGTAATTGGTCGCTGCCAGATAATATTCTTCTTATGGGGACTGGGCGCGAAGTTTTTGCGAAGAAGTTGCCGGTGGTATATCCGGATCCTCAAGCATTGCCACCTATAGTAGAAGGAGACTTTTATGAGATGGAAGCCTTGCTTGAGGCGATGGTGAAAGAGACTAAGGGTGATAAAGTTTTAGTGGTTGGGGCATTAAATATTGCCCAGATGGGATTACAATGCGTAGAATTTTTTAGGGAGCATAAAAATGATTGTTAGTGGTATTGATCCGCTTACCTTATCTATTGGAATAGGTTTGGTAGTATGTTTGTTGTTTGTCGATTATTTGGGTTTAACTACAGGGGGTATGGTGGTTCCTGGCTATATTGCACTAGATATGACCCATGCTGGAACGGTGGTTTTAACCTTAGTCGATGCCTTAATTATTTATGCCTTTATGCAATTTTTATCGCGCTATTTAATTATTTATGGCCGGCGCCGGATTGCTTTAATCATGCTGATTGCCTTTTTATTTGGGGCTTTATTACGCACGAGTTTGGCTTCGGTAATGGTGGTGTCGCACTTAGGGCAGGTCTATACCATTATCGGTTATATTATCCCTGGCTTAATTGCCTTATCTATGGATAGACAAGGCATAATAGAAACCATTACATCCGTTTTAAGTGCCGCGGTGGTGGTGCGTTTAATTTTAATTATCTTGTTGGGGACTTTAGTATGAAAGCAGTATATTGGCACGCCCATCATTTACCTAGAATTTTTATTATACTTTTGTGTGTTTTTAATTTGCTTGGTTTAAGTTATGTGCAAACGCACCCGGTCATGGTTAAGGCAGATTATTATCAAGAAAAAGTAGCGGCAAGTAAGTTAGCCCAGCAGGCATTTTTTGCAGTGAAAGCCGCACGCATAAAAAAGAAAATCGCCATTAACCGTTTTGTTGATCCGCAACAAAGTGGTTTAATAGGAGAAAAACTTACCGATATTACCAGCGATCAAGGTGATATCTATACCAAGCAAACTACGATTAACCCAAACATTGCAGCTTTATTTGTTAGTTGGCTAAAAGAGGCAGGTTTAAAGCAGGGGGATACGGTAGCTTTAAACACAACGGGTTCTTTTCCAGCCTTGAATATAGCGATGCTCTCTGCAATTAAAACCTTGGGGCTAAAGCCAAGGATTGTTTATTCGGTATCTGCCTCTAGTTATGGCGCTAATTTACCAAATTTTACATGGCTGGATATGTATCAAGCCTTGGTCAAAGATAAAGTTTTTACATACCCGGTACTTGGGGTTTCGTTGGGTGGTTCGCGAGATAGAGCCCATGGTATGAATCCAAAAGCGCGTAAAAAATTAGTAGCCCATATTGCTGCCTCAAACTATCCTTTTATTGATTCACTCCATACCCGTGATGGCATTGCCAAGCGCATTGCCTTGTTAGAAACAGCATCTAAAAATCCGGTTCGTGCTTATATTAATGTTGGTGGCTCTGGAGCCAGTGTGGGTCTCAAGAAGAAGCTCAGCGGCCAGGTTGCCATTTCAGGGGTGGCTGTCAAGTCGCTTGCCTCAGGCTTAATTCGCAGCGTTCCAATTAGTCTTATTAATACCAACTCCGTTGCGATGCATTTTTTAAATCAGGGTGTGCCTGTGGTGAATGCGCATAATATGATGCATGAGCTTATAGGGGTGTATCATTTTCCACGTGCGCCGCATTATCAGCCGGTTATAGGGTGGGGTAACCAATTTTACCACCAGCGCTATAATCAAGAGTTGGCAATTATTGTTCTAGTGTTATCTGTAGGCTTATTTATTCTTTTAGCGGTACTCTCACGCAAGTATATGCTTAAATATACCCGGTAATTTGAAAATAATACTTTTTCAAATCTACAAAAATAGCATTTACGAATTCGTCACTTTAAGCTGGTACTGCTTGTATTGGATATTTTTCGAAACTGTACTAACGTAATGTTAGGTTCTTTTAAAAGGAGTATGTTATGTGTTTGAGTAAAAAAGTGTTATTTGTTTTTGGAATAGCTTTATGCTTACTTTTAGGTTTTGCTAAATTGACTATTGCGCTTGAGCCGGTTAAAGAAATATCAAGTGTATGTATGGTTAACGACAAATTCATGGGTATACCGCAAATTGAAGTGCATGTTCAAAACAAAACCTACTATGGGTGTTGTAAAAGCTGTAAGCAGACATTAAGGCACACATCACAATCAAGGTATGCAATAGATCCTTTTGATGGGTCCACTGTTGATAAAGCACAGGCTTTTGTTGCAAAAGATAGTAAGAACAATGTTTATTATTTTAAGGATGAAAGCAATTATTCGTCTTATCATTCTGGGAAAGAGCAAAGCCCCCAATAATAAATGCTCATTATTTGCGTATGATCGTCGATTACGCTTGTGTTGGCATTTTTAAGTATATTGCCTAAAGAGCATTCACAGAGCTACTGGTTCACGTATTGATGTTGCTGGTTCCATAGCAAGTTTTGGTTTGAAAAAAAACTCAGCGGCCAGGTTGCCATTTCAGGGGTGGCTGTCAAGTCGCTTGCCTCAGGCTTAATTCGCAGCGTTCCAATTAGTCTTATTAATACCAACTCCGTTGCGATGCATTTTTTAAATCAGGGTGTGCCTGTGGTGAATGCGCATAATATGATGCATGAGCTTATAGGGGTGTATCATTTCCCTCGTGCCCCACATTATCAGCCGGTTATTGGTTGGGGTAATCAATTTTATCACCAACGCTATAATCAAGAGTTGGCAATTATTGTTTTAGTCCTCTCTGTAGGCTTATTTATTCTTTTGGCGGTACTCTCACGCAAGTATATGCTTAAATATACCCGGTAATTTGGAAGGGGCTAGGTTGGTCTTAGGGCAGTTTACACAGAAAGTGGCTCTGGTTTTCTTGATTTTGACTTATATATTAAAAGTCTAATTTTATCTAATTAAAATTATTGAAATACTATATACTATATTTGATTTTTATATATTTTTGTGGTATGTTTTGTGTCTTGCTGGGTCGATTTAGTGAAAAATTTTATGAATGATTTTAGGCTTGGTAGTGTTGTTCCAAATCCATCCGTTGACGAGGAAACAGGAGTTCCAGAAACAAGAAGCACACTAACCATTTATGACAGTAGTGCTTCGCGATCAGCAGTTAGAAATATCACTTATTGCTGTATAATGAAGGCTCTTATGAATACATTTTGGCCTGATAGTAGCAATAGAGTTGTTCCAAATCCATCCGATGGCGAAGGAATAAGAGATGCACAAAGCACGGAAGAAGACCGTTTGGTCTCAGTTAGTCTAAGAGAACAAGATGCATGTCTATGTACATGTTATTTTGCTTGGTTAATGTTATTTTTATTTGTCACTCTTGTTATAAATATAGTTCAAGGTAATATAATGCCTGGGGATTTATCTCTCTGGTAGTAACAGTATTATCCATAGTCTTTGTTTGCATTAGAGATGCTGATTCGCGACAAAGCTGCGGTATCGATTGCTGATGATATGCTCAAGGCACGCTAAAATGTTAAAGGTAAAGAAGACTTGGATTGTGTTATATGGCAAGAGTCTAATTTGGCAGAAAAAGAAGTATTGAGATGCGCTGTGCACATTCGTTTCATAAATCTTGTCTAGAAGAAGTGGTTTGTGAGGGGTTGAATGTATCTTTTATGGTTGGCAGATTTTAAGAGCGTTCTTAAAGCTTAAAATACAAATAAAGTATAATTTTATTTCGCTCTACTAACGTCAAAGTTAAAGCTATTGGTGTTTTTTTATTTGAATCAGTTTTTTTCTTCGGGGTTTTTTGATTTTTAAAATCAACACAAATGATTCTCTTGTTTCGTGTCTGTTTTAAAAGTACGACGGTACTTGGTTTTGATTTGTGTGTGTTTGTGATATTGTTTTGTGTTTCATAAGAAATAAATTTAAAAAAAATATGATTTCAAGATCGTTTGTTAATATTGAAGAACAGGGAACATTAATAATATTTTCTGGTTTAAGTCAGTTATTATCTTGGGGTGGTATATTATTTGTTAATAGGGGAATTAGTTTATCAGTCTTGGTGGCTATGGGGGTGCAAGTATTATCTCAATTATTACTTATCGCAAGTTTTTATGACTTTGAAAAAAGATCTAGGCGCATAGATAAGATTATTCTTAAGTCGGGTCAAAATACTGATGGTGAAGTGGATTTGGATTGTGTTATATGTCAAGAGCCTACTTTGGGAGAAAAAGAAGTATTGAAGATACGCTGTGCACATTTGTTTCATAGAGCGTGTCTAAAGGAGTGGTTTATGTCGAGCCCCACTTGTCCTTTATGCCGAGAAGATCTATCGGAAGATCCTGGTGATTAAGTAAAGATAAAATATAGTACTACTAATTTCTGCTGCGGCATTAAAGTTAATGCTACTTAGATTTATTTTTTTGTGGCTGGATAAAAAATATGATGGTGCTTGGTTTGGATTTATAAGTGTTTGTGATATTGTGTGTTTGTGTTTTATTAAAATGGATTGAAAAAGAGTCATGAATTCAGGAGCATTTTTAAATAATATTTTAAGCGCTAGAGATGAGCAAGCTTCAGGTGTTGCCCTGCCTGATCCAGGACCTAGAGAGCGTATACAAAATCTTGTAGAGGTGCATTTAGAACAATTACAAGATCAGGTACAACAGAACCAGAGGAGTATAGAACAATTACAACGACTGCAAGGTCGGATAAGACAGACCCAGGAGAACTTAGAACAATTACAACCACAAATCCAGGAGAATTTGGAACAATTGCAAGGACAGATCCACAATAATATAAGACAATTACAAGAGCACCTACGACAGACCCAGGAAAATATAAAACAAATAAACGATTGGCGACAAGCGGCGGGGGTAACGATTGCTAATGATTACTGATAATATTCTCTAAGCAGGCCAAAATGTTGAAGGTAATCAAGACTTGGATTGTGCTATATTTCAAGAGCCTACTCTGGGAGAAAAAGAAGTATTGAAGTTGCACTGTGCACATTCGTTTCATAAGCCGTTTCTAGAAAAAGTGGATTGTGAGGAGCCCAACTTGTCCTGTATGCCCAGATGATCCATCGAAAGACCCTGGTGATTAAGAAAAGATAAAATATAATGCTCATGGTTTATGCTGTGGCATTAAAGTTAACGCTACTGGTTCTTTTTCATTTGAATCAGTTTTTTTCTTTGGGTTTTATTTGGTTTGGTTTCAGGTGCTTGGTTTTGCCTAAGCTGACTGCGTATTTGTTTTTCAGTTTCGCGTTTTGCGATGCTTTGTGCAGTTTCTTGGTATATGTCTTGTGAAAGCGCGCTTTTTTTACGAACTGAAACTATTTTACATACTCTTATGCAAAGGCTAATGCTGCCTTTATTGATGGTATAGCTTTGACCTTCTGCAACGATCTTAGCACATTTAACCCGCATATTATCAGATTTTACCTTGCCGCCTTCAATAGCAGCTTTGGCAAGTTTTCGCGTTCGAAAGAGACGTGCGGCAAAGAGCCATTGGTCTAAACGTACTTCATTGGTTTCCATTATGAACCTTTTTTATTGCGCTGTGGCTGATGGTAGAGGATTTTCTGTATCAAAACAAGCTTGATGGCTTATAAATTTGTGTTTTTTGTGCTATATCAGATAGCTATTTTGGGGTGCTTTGTGGTATACTCTATGCTTTGTAAATAAAGAGAGTTGCGGTGTCAGAAGTAGAAGCTGGAGTAGAAACAATGCAAGATTATGATTCAAGTAGTATTAAGGTCTTAAAAGGCCTGGATGCGGTTCGTAAAAGACCAGGTATGTATATTGGCGATACCGATGATGGAACGGGTTTGCATCATATGGTCTTTGAGGTAGTGGATAACAGTATCGATGAGGCTTTGGCAGGACATTGTGACACTATTAATGTGGTCATTCACCTAGATGGCTCGGTTTCAGTTCGAGACAATGGTCGTGGTATTCCAACCGATATGCACCCAGAAGAAAAACGTTCTGCAGCAGAGGTTATTATGACGGTTTTACATGCAGGCGGTAAGTTTGATAGCAATTCTTACAAAGTATCAGGTGGTTTGCATGGGGTTGGGGTGTCGGTGGTGAACGCCTTATCTAAAACCTTAACTATGCGTATTTGGCGTAATAATGTGTTACATCAACAAGAATATAAAATGGGTGAGCCGCAAGCGCCGCTTGCTAATGTGGGTAAAACCGATGAAACTGGAACAGAAATTCGCTTTATGCCCAGTGAGGAAATTTTTCATAATGTCTTAGAGTTCAATTACGATGTTTTAGCCAAGCGTTTACGTGAATTATCTTTCTTAAATTCAGGCATTAAAATTACCTTGCGCGATGAGCGTGATGATACTCGAGAGGATGTTTTTTGTTATGAAGGTGGTATTAGTGCCTTTGTTGAGCATCTTAATGTTAATAAAAATATTATCAATCAAAAGCTCGTTGCCATTAGCGGTGAAAAAGAGGATATCGTGGTGGAATTAGCAATGCAATGGCACGATGGTTTTAGCGAAAATATTTATTGCTACACCAATAATATTCCACAGCGAGATGGTGGGGCGCATTTGGCCGGATTTCGCTCTGGTTTAACCAGAACTCTAAATACTTATATTGAAAAAGAGGGCATTGCTAAAAAGCAAAAAGTAAACCCAACAGGGGATGATGCGCGAGAGGGTTTAACCGCAGTGTTATCGGTAAAAGTTCCGGATCCAAAATTCTCTTCACAAACCAAAGACAAACTAGTTTCTTCTGAAGTGCGTCCGGTGGTGGAATCTTTGGTTGGTGAGTTTTTACGAGACTTTTTACAAGAAAACCCAAATGATGCTAAAGCCATAACGGCTAAAATTGTCCAGGCAGCATCGGCTCGAGAAGCTGCGCGTAAAGCGCGTGAAATGACCAGGCGTAAATCGGCACTTGATTTAGGTGGTTTGCCGGGTAAGTTGGCAGATTGCCAAGAAAAAGATCCAGCATTTAGCGAGCTTTTTATAGTCGAGGGTGATTCTGCTGGTGGTTCTGCAAAGCAGGGCCGTGATCGTAAAACCCAGGCTATTTTGCCGTTAAAGGGTAAGATCTTAAATGTTGAAAAAGCACGTGCTGATAAGATTCTCTCCTCTCAAGAGGTTGCAACTCTTATTACTGCCTTAGGTTGTGGTATTGGAAGAGAAGAATACGATATTGAAAAGCTGCGTTATCATAAAATTATTATCATGACCGATGCGGATGTGGATGGTTCGCACATCCGTACATTGCTTTTAACCTTCTTTTATCGTCAAATGCCAGAGCTGATTGAACGTGGTTATATCTATATTGCGCAGCCTCCTTTGTATAAGCTTTCAAAAGGAAAGCAGTCGGTTTATCTTAAAGATGATCAGGCTCTTAATGCGCACTTAGTTGAAATTGCAATTGATAATGCTAAGTTGTTTGTCTCTAAAGACACTCCGCCTATTCAAGGGCCGGGACTAGCAGATTTAATGAATGACTATCAGCATGTGATGCAATTGGTTGAGCGTTTAGCGCGGCGTTACCCGTTAGAGATCTTAAAATCTTTTATTACTTGGGATAAAGCGCCAGCATTTACTGATCACAGTGCATTAGAGTCTTGGTGGCAAGGTGTGGTTGCAAGCATTGATGAGCAAGATGAGCATATTCAATATAGTGCAAAAGTACAAAAGCAAGAAGAGGAAGGCCTTCCAGTATTGATTCTAGAGCGTTTAGCCAGCGGCGTATTAATGAGCTTTAGTTTTGATCAAGCCTTTTTCCAAGGCGGTGAATATAAACATATGGTGGCCTGTGGTGAGAAGATTAGAAATCTGCTTGATAAGGACTCTTATGTGATGCGCGGTGAGAAAACCTTCCCAGTTGAGGATTTTGCTCAAGTCGTAGCGTGCTTGTTACAAGAGGCTAAACGTGGTCAAAACATGCAGCGTTATAAAGGTTTGGGTGAAATGAATCCTGACCAACTTTGGGAGACCACCATGGATGCTCAAAATCGTCAGTTGATTCAAGTAACGATTGCCGATGCAGTTGCGGTAGATCAGCTCTTTAATACTTTGATGGGCGATCATGTTGAGCCTAGACGCGACTTTATTGAGCAAAATGCCCTAAATGCCGATAATATCGATGTGTAACAGCTAGCCAAGATTAAAACTTTTTGATATAAAAGTAGAGTGTCTATTTTTATCGGAGCCTATTATGCTAAAAAAAATCCTTCGTATGGTGTGTATTGCAACTGTTTGCTTAAGTCTTGGCGCCTGTATGAGTATGGGTAAGCGAGAGACCAATGGAGCGCTTGGTGCAGCTGCTGGTGGTGTAGTTGGTTCTATGTTTGGTGGTGGCTATGGCAGTGCCTTACTAGCAGGTGTTGGTGCAGGTGCAGGTGCCCTGGTGGGTTATAATGCCGATCAGTTTATGGATTATGGTGATGCCGGAACTTAGGTTTTCTGTTAAGTTTGGGCTTTCTTAATTTATCTTTCTTAATATATTTCAATTTTTTTCTTGTATAGAAACCTAATTGTGTTGCAACACGATGGCGGTGCAGATTTAAATCTGATGGTACACAATGATATGTATCTTTTGTCTATGCAAAGATAAAAAGATAAAAAGTGAAGAGGATAAGTGCTAAGAAGTGTACTTATTTCTTGATTTTCTTTTCAACAAAACGAACGTGCTTGCGTACAACAGGATCGTACTTCATGCGTTCCATTTTATCTGGAGTGTTTTGTTTGTTTTTGGCGGTCGTGTAGTAGTAACCGGTTCCGGCAGTAGATTCTAATTTGAATTTTTCACGTTTGGTATTGGCCATGATGTTTCCTTATACTTTTTCGCCGCGTGCACGGATGGTGTTTAACACTTTGCTAATACCGAGTTTGTCGATAATACGCATACCTTTAGCACTGACACGCAATTTTACAAAGCGGTTTTCTTCTGGAACCCAAAAACGATGCTCATGCAAATTAGGTAAAAACCTTCTGCGGGTTTTATTGTGCGCATGGGATACATTGTTTCCTGAAACTGGTCTTTTTTGCGTTACTTGGCATACACGTGTCATGATTATTCCTTTAAGTATCTAACATTAGGGCGAAATTGTACTAAAATTTAATCCCGATTGCAAGCATTTTTCGCGCCTTTTTAGAGATTTTTATTTTTCAGACCCTTTTTTGGCAGTTTGGGCAGCAGATACTATGGCGCTGCGATACCAAAAAATCTTCTAGTTTGGTGTTGCAAACCGGGCATGGCTGATCTTTTTTACCATAGACCAGAAGCTCTTGGCTAAAATAACCGGGCTTGCCATCGGTTTTTTTAAAATCTTTAAGGGTGGTGCCACCTTTTGCAATAGCTTGTTCTAAAATATTCACACAGGCCGTATAGAGTTTTTGACAGTGTTGTAAGGAGATATTGCAGCTTAGGCTTAATGGGTGAATGCCACTTTGGAAAAGGGCTTCATTAGCATAAATATTGCCAATGCCAACCACCACATGGCTATCCATAAGAACTTTTTTAATCGCAAGACGCTTTTTTTGGCAAATTTGGTAAAGATATTCAGCGTTAAAGTCTTTGCTTAGTGGCTCAGGACCCAGTTTTGCAATCAAGGGATGGTCGTGTGCGCATGAGGTAAAGATCCATGCGCCAAAACGGCGAGGATCATTCAAGATTAGCGTTTGACCATTTTCAAAGGATACAACAATATGGTCGTGTTTTTGTAAGGGAGGTGCCTGATCAAAAATTCTAAGGACCCCACTCATACCAAGGTGAATAATAAGCTGATCTTGGCTGAGTGTGACGATGATATATTTGCCGCGCCTTTGGATACTTTTCACAATTTGCATCGGTAGTTGTTGTTTTTGTTTAGGGTCGATAAGATAACGTAATTTTGGCCTATGGATGGCGATATGTTTAATTGTTTGGCCAACAAGGCATTGTAGATGTTTTGAAACTGTTTCTACTTCAGGTAATTCTGGCATATTACGCGCCTTACAATTTTTTTCCGATTGTAAAAAAAAACCATGCTTAATACCAGCAATACTCCGTGCTAGTATAGTTCTTCAGGTAGTTTGTTTTAGGGAGGCGAAATATGAATATATTAATAGCAGGCGGCTCTGGTTTTATAGGTCAGGCTTTTATAAAAGCTTATGGTGAGAAGCATAATATTACTATCTTAAGTCGTAATCCAAAAAAAGCGCAGGCACCTTGTGCTCATTCTGGTATTACCTGGCTATCTTGGCAGGAGCTTGAACAGCAATCTTCGCCACTTGCAGCTTTTGATGCGGTGATTAATTGCTGTGGCGAGAGTGTGGCAGGTGGTCGTTTTAATGCGGCTTTTAAGAAAAAGCTCTTGCAGTCACGTATTGATCCTACAAAAAAGCTCGCAGCGTTAATGCATAGTGCCCCAAAGCATTTGGTTTGGGTTCAACTTAGTGGGGTAGGCATTTATGGCGGGTTTGAAGATACAAAGCAGGTGATTACCAAACCACTTGGCTTGGATGAAATTACACGAGATCACTCTTTTATGCAGGACTTGGGTTTAGAGTGGGAAAAAACAGCGCAAGAGGCTTTTAAGCAAAGTGCTGTGCGCGGTGTTTTGTTTCGATTGGGCGTAGTTTTGGATCCAGATGGTGGTGCGCTTGTGCCGCTTAAAAGAGCAGCCAAATGTAACCTTTTAGGTCCTATGGGCTCTGGGGAGCAGCCTTTTAGTTGGGTCGCTGTTGAAGATGTCGTGGATGCATTAAATTTTGCGTTGGAAAATAGTGCGCTTAAGGGAACTTATAACTTAGTAGCACCTGAAGTTTGTACCCAAAGGGCTTTTGCAAAGGCTTTGGCGCAAGCTTGTGGTCGATGGACATTTTTGCCTACGCCAGCCTTGGTTTTAAAAGTGTTATTGGGCGAAATGGCTAAAGCGCTTATTTTAAAAGGGCAGGCGGTCTTAGATACACACCTTTCTAAACAAGGTTTCACCTTTCGCTACACACGTTGTCGGGATTGGTTTGATGATAAGCTATAAATTTGTATTCTAAAAAAAACAACCATTAAATGGTCACAGAAGTGATCCTTTATTTCTGCAATACCTAAAGTGTAAGTAGGGAGTATCAAGGGATTATAAGAAAAAGTTTTGAAGGCTCGCAGTCATTAATAATGGCCTGCAGCATAATATCAGAATGTTGTCTTGTTTTTTTTGAAATAAAAATTTGATAAAATTCAATTATATACTATTATTACTGTGTATTTATTGATATTTTGTTTAATTTTATTCAAGGTGGTGGCAGGGATGTTGAGATTGAGATTAAGTGATAATGCTAACTTTAAAAACGTGGACAATTATATAATGCTGGAAATAAAAGGTAATATAGGGAAACCTCAGGACGTGAAAGTTATCAATGCACTACTGTTATTGTTTCAAGGTGGTTTAGAGCAGAAGGCTCTAACATTGACGGAAGAAATGAAAAAATATTTGCCAAAATTGACCCCTTCTTATAATGGTTGTGAGGAAGGCAAAGGAGGCCGAGATTTAGTACTTGGTTTTGTTTGGCCTAAAGAAATTGCACAAAATAGCATATTGCAGAAAGATGAAGATTTGCAGCAGGCTATAGGGTCTATGGCGCATCAATTTGAAAAAATAATTGAAGAACAAACTGAAAAATATGGTATTTTAAATTTCAGTAGACAGTATAGTAGTTTTTTTGGGGAATTTCGGATGGATAGTAGCACACAATTTTTTATTTCTATAAAGGCTCTTCATAAAAAGGCTGTTCTTAAAGATGATAAGCCGTATGACGTGGAGAAATTAAAAGAAATGATTAACGTAGCTCGCTCCCATGGTACATATAGCCCCCCCCCTTGCCAGGATTCGATCAAGACAGGGTTAAGTTAATTGCGGGTATGCTGAGCATTTTAGATTCCAAACATGATAGCGATGCTGAAAGTACAAAGATGGACGGGCTTTATGGGAAACTAATTGGTAGTCTAATAAAGTCAGAGGAAGAACCTATGACGCAAATACAGTCTGATAAAGAGGGTGTATATAGAGAATACGATTTAGCGGCCCTATTTGTTAAGCATGAAGCAGAATTGAAAGAAATTATAGATAAGCATGAAAAGGGGGGTGAAAACGCAGGGGATCTCAGAAATCAATAATCCTGAAGCTTATATATTAAGTAGTAGGAAATTTCTTATTATAAAACATTGAATTTCTTTTAAAGTAGAGCTTTGGGAGGTCTTGAAATTTTTTTTATAGGATTTAGGCTATAGAGCTTTTATGCGAGCGGATTGAAACAAGCAAATGCGATCAAGACTATCGTTAACAGGGCCAATACTTGGCATGTCCTGCTTGATCTTCTGTTTGTGTATTCTTAAAAACAGGTATAGCAAACATAATGCCATCAAGGTTTTGCGCAGCAGGATGCTTTGCTCCTGTTTCTATGTCATCAAGAAGGGAAGTTGAAGAAGTAGCTATGGGGCATATGCGTAGCGTTCCGGTTTTAAAACTTAGTAGCACCTGAAGTTTGTACCCAAAGGGCTTTTGCAAAGGCTTTGGCGCAAGCTTGTGGTCGTTGGACATTTTTGCCTACGCCAGCCTTGGTTTTAAAAGTGTTATTGGGCGAAATGGCCCAAGCGCTTATTTTAAAAGGGCAGGCGGTCTTAGATACGCACCTTTCTAAACAAGGTTTTACCTTTCACTATACACGTTGTCGGGATTGGTTTGATGATAAGCTTTAGAGCGTTTATGCGAGTGAATTGAAACAAGCAAATGCAATCAAGACTATCGTTAGCAGGGCCAATACTTGGCATGTCCTGCTGTATCTTTTGTTTGTGTATTCTCAAGAACAGGTACAGCAAACTTAATACCATCAAGGTTTTGCGCAGCAGGATTATTTGCTCCTGTTTCGATGTCATCAAGAAGGCGAGTTGAAGAAGTAGCTGTGGGGCATGCGCGCAGCTTTCCGGTTTTAAAATTGATTCTATGACTATTTTTTAATAATAAGGAAAGCATGTCTCTTTTTGGATTTCCAGGAAGGTATTGATCTAGCTGTTCTTTCAATAGATCACGCATATAGATTGATACATCTCGCTCACCGCTTTGACGGCAAGAGCGCTCAATATTTGCAAAACAGCATGCAAAGCATGCAACACTAAGAAAAATAGAAGCGCTAATTGTAATTGGATTTACTGTCACAGAACCTCTATCCAGCTCCGTCAAAGCAAGCGTGAATATTATACCAAATACTAAAAATGTTGCAGCAAAAACACCTGTGCAATTTTCTTGTGTGCGCGAGAAATTTTCTTGTGTGTTCCAGCGATCTTGATAGTTTGAGGGGAGTCCTTGTAGTTTTAGATCTGGGTTATAGCTTAGTCTATGAGGGTAGGATATAATGTGCGCCCATCTATCAAGTATCTTTTCTTCATCATCATGCTTTATATCCTCCAATTGCGAGATACACCAATAAAGAAATTCTGTGTTTTTTGCTTTGTGATTAGTGTGTGCTTGTAAATCATATAGTGCCATCATAATTCTCCTTTAAACGTAATGTGTAAAATATGCAATGTTTTTTTACCTGTAAGCGATATCTGAGATATCCTAAATAGTGATTACAGATATTTATAAAAATGATCTTTCTCTTTTGTCCTTCCTCCTATTTTGTTTGTGATGCCTTAAGAGTAAGTTGTGAATATGAAGGAATTATGAATAGTTATTACTTTTGTATAAAAGTTCCTTCTGGGTTGGGGCGCTCGTCTTCATAAAATG
The DNA here is from genome assembly GCA_902563055.1 of uncultured Gammaproteobacteria bacterium. Lineage (GTDB taxonomy): Bacteria > Pseudomonadota > Gammaproteobacteria > Francisellales > CACEW01 > CACEW01. The sequence continues at coordinate 71,373 of CACEWE010000003.1, forward strand.
GTTGCGTTTTTTTATGTTGCTTTTTTATTTTATAATGTTATAGTTTATGATTTCTTAAGGGATTTTTATGGATGCTACTGAAAAAGCTCGACCATTTTTGGTTCTCCTAAGGCACTTCAAAGTAGAGAACTCTGATGATAGGGGCTGCGGCTCATATCATATGCCGGGTAGGGAAGTTTTCTCTGATATTTTGACTTATATTAATACACTCAAAGCGAATCATAAAAACGTGCGTGTCTTGGATTTTGGATGTGGTAATATCAATGATCTTAGACATTATATTTATGTCTTGTTCTCTCCTTTTTTTTCAATAAATTCCAGATGTATAGTTGCCTGTGATAGTGACCCTAAACTTCACTCTTGGTATAGTTTTTTAACATCAGTTACTTCTATTTTTTCTATAGAGTGGTTCTCGAGGTTTTTACAGAAAAGAAACATTTCATTTGTTAAGAACTTAGAGGAATTAAGCGGTGATTTAAAATACGATCTTATTGTATCGTTTAATGCTCTTGCATATTTAACGGATCCACTAAGTAAGATTATAGAACTTTTATACAAATTAAAAGAAAAGGGTCGTGCTTACTTACATTTAGAGTCCCTCTATATTGATCCTATAAAAATAAATGTTTTGGGTAGACTGTTATCAGTTTCTGATCAAAAAGGGCCAATATTTCACATGACTAGAAATGATATACCTGCGCTTGAAGAGTTTAAAAATCAAAACCCTCTTATTTCTAATGAGCTTTATAAGGCTTGTTTAGTTGCCGGAACTAAATATATCAATTGGCCTGGGGTTTTACCAAATGTGCCAAATTCTATTGTACTAAATTCTCTTTTAAGCGAAGCTGACATATGTAGGAAATATTTGTCCCTTAAATGGTTTAACTCTTCTGGCAGCATGCCTTTTGCTTATACCTCAGTGAGGTTTCGTAGTGACCCTGAAGAATTATCATCACTATTGCATGATAAAGGCCAAAAAGAACGGGGGGATAATTATAAACAGTTGTCAAAGTGCTTAGGTTTTTTTGATCCACAGCATGATTCAACAGCTGATAAATTAAAGTTGTATATGTTGTATATGAAGGATTTGCTTTGTTGGGGGGGCGGGGTGTATTTTTTCTTTTTCTCTAGTTTTCCTGTTGGTTGTATAATATTAGTTTATACAGTTTATGAAATTGTTGAAAGACATGATAAACAAACACAAAATAATGCACTTGAACAATTTAAATTAGAACAACTCACCATCAACGCATAACTAAGGTAAAAAGTCATTAGCTTAAAACCTAAATTATCTTTTCCCGGTTGAATATCTGCTATTACAACTATTGTTATGTTTTGCTGTATTTTTGTTTTTTATGCAAAATAATCATATATTATATTGTTTTTGTTGTGTAAGGAAGTGGAATGCCAAAAGGAAAAAAAGTCAAAAAAGTCAAAAAAGTACATACTAGAAAAAATGCAAGCCAAAAAAGGCAATCTGAAACTTCCGATATCAGAGGCGGCGGTGATGGAGGGCAGGTTGTAGCTGTTAAGCCTATTTTTACCTTTGTTAAAGACTTTTTTTTAAGCTTTAAGAACGGGGGACAGTATCTGCCTACCCCAAAATTTATAGAAGGTCAAAATAGAGAACTCTTAGCACATAGAGAAGGTTCGTATGATTTGGAGCTTGCAAGATCTATATTCCCTTGCATGGCCGCCATTAATCAACTTTTGATAAATATTTCCCCATCAGTTGCAGCGGAACACGGTATAATGATAAATAAAGTCATAGAGCCAATAGAGAAGTTCATTAAAAAATATAGGCAATATGTTCACCTGTTATTGGGTTTGTTTCATGAGCTTCTTAATTATTTTAATGAAAAAGATAAGCGTGGCATAATAAGTAAGTTGGAAACAGTTGATGATGCACAAGATTTATTGTTTGTTCGTGATGAATTTCAAAATTTAGAAAAGCTTTATTGTCTAGCATTTTTATCTAAAGTGGGCATTATTAACGCGGGCATTACTCTTAGCATTAAAAGTAAGATTACTGAACCTGATGTGAGTCGTAACAAAGCGTTGTTTAAGTCTTTGTTTGCTCCATTTTTTACTAAAGATAGAACTAGTGTATTGGTGGATGGCTTTTCCCAGGGCGGCTTTTCCAGGTTTACAGTGCTAGATTCCATGCATAGTCTTGAGTCAGAACCTTCGGAGATACACCGTAATGAAAAGCTGGGTTTTAAAGTCATTAAAAAGAAAAATTTTTCAGGGTCATTGAACTATACTTTGGAGATAGACAATCCGGGTGAAAAAAAATTTTGTTTTTCTAATGATGAGGCAAAGATGAGTATGGTGTCTGTGTCTCATATGAAAGATCAAGAGTATATCTCTACCTTATCTATAACGCTTGATCGTACTGATAAAGCTAAAGATGCCGAAGCAGTATCAAGACTAACAGCAGCATTTGAAACCTTAAATTCAGCAGACCCTCTCTTGTTTTTATCCCTAGCACTGGGTTCTAGTGGTTCTGGCAAGGGCATGAGTTCTACCCAATAAACTATGCTATATTAAGACTGCTAATAAAACCTAAACTGTATGTTATCCGTTCCCTTGCATCTTAGCATGGCTTCATGTACTATCGATTGTCAGTTAAAAATACATTTTGACACCAGTTTTTAAATTTTTACCAACAGAAGGCGAAATATTATGAAAAAACTTACTACTATCCTTGGTGCAGCGCTCCTTTGTAGCTCTGTTGCTTTTGCTGCAGATGCCCCAGCAAGTGATCAAGCATCCAATTGGAGCATGAACGATGTAACCTATATTATTGGTTACAAAAGCGGCCAATCTTTCCAAGAACTTACCAAAATGGGTTTAAAGCCAGATGCACAAACCTATGTTGATGCTTTTAAGGCCGGCTTTAGTGGTGCTGATGCTAAATTCACTCCACAACAAGAACAAACCATGATGCAAGCCTTCCAGCAAGAAATGTCAAGCAAATACCAGGCTATGCAACAACAAAAAGGCCAAGATAACCAAAAAGCGTCTCAAGCTTTTATGGCTAAAATTGCTAAAGAAGATGGCGTTAAGCAATTAAAAGAAGGCTTGTATTACAAAGTTGAAACGGCAGGTAAAGGACCAAAGCCTTCTGCAGATAGCAGTGTGACTATCCGTTATAAAGGGTCTTTAGCTGATGGCACGGTCTTTGATCAGTCTAATAAAGATGGCAAAGATAGCACCGTTACTTTTAAATTAGCAAACCTTATTCAAGGTTGGCAAGATGCCTTGGTTAATATGCCAGTGGGATCTAAGTGGACTTTATACATTGCTCCAGAGTTGGCTTATGGTGAAAATGCACCACCACAAATTGGTCCAAACCAAGCGCTGGTTTTTGATATTGAGCTTGATGCTGTTGCTAATGGTAGCCAAGATCAATCATCATAATGTCATAAGATATATTTTGAAATATCTAAAAATGCCGGTTTATGCCGGCATTTTTGTATAAGGAGTCTCTGATGCGAAATATTTTACTAGGTGTTAGTGGTGGAATTGGCGCGTGCAAAAGCGTGTTGTTTGCCAGTGCTTTAAAAAAAGCAGGGTTTTGTGTCCAGGTTATCTTAAGCGAAGCTGCGCAAAAGTTCGTGACGCCTTTAAGTTTTCAGGCGCTTACCCACGAGAGGGTATGGCAAGATTTTGATCAAGTAGAATCGGCCATGGGTCATATTGAATTGGCCAGATGGGCCGATCTTTTGCTTATTGCTCCAAGCACGGCCCATACTTTTGCTAAATGCGCACACGGACATGGCAGTGACTTATTATCCTGCTTGTATCTGGCTACAACAAGTCCTGTGGTAATGGTGCCTGCGATGAATCCAAGCATGTGGCAACATCCTGCAGTACAACGCAATCATGCACTTTTACAACAAGATGGGGTGCACTTTTGGGGGCCGGTAGAAGGCAGTCTTGCGTGTGGCGAACAAGGCTTGGGGAGAATGATGGAAATTGAGGATTTGCTCAAGAAAGTTCAGGCCTTTAAGGGTGCCTATGCTAGCGCCTAAAGTACTCATTACCGCAGGGCCTACCCATGAGCCAATTGATCCAGTGCGCTATATTGCCAATCGTAGTTCTGGAAAAATGGCTTATGCCTTAGCTGCGGTAGCAAAGGATTTAGGCTATCGGGTGGTTTTAATTTCTGGCCCAGTTAGCCTTGAGGCGCCTCTGGGGGTTTGCCTTATTTGTGTTAATACGGCGCTGGAGATGTTTGATGCGGTACAAAAGCATATCCACGACTGTGCGATTTTTATCGGAGCAGCGGCCGTGGCTGATTATCGGGTCCAAAACTACCAAGATAAAAAAATAGCGAAGCAAGATGCATTATTTGAGCTGACATTGGTGCAAAATCCTGATATTATTGCCTGGGTTGCTCAACAAGAGATTAATACTTTTGTGGTGGGGTTTGCTGCACAAACTGAAGATGTCCTTAGCAAAGCGCAGCAAAAAATGCAGCGTAAAAAGCTAGATATGATCATTGCAAACGACGTGTCACAAGCTGATATTGGTTTTGGATCTGAGTGTAACCAGGTTTATATTATAAAGAAGGATCAATCCTATGAGCGAAGTAAAATCAGCCCCAAAATCGACCTTGCTAGAGACATCTGGCAGCACATCAAGCAACAATATCAATCCTGTTATTCAGGTAAAAGTGTTGAATGCCAAGATACCCTCTGAAATACCTTTCCCGCAATATACCACAGAAGGTTCTGGCGCCATGGATTTACGTGCGTGCATTGATGAGCCTGTGGTATTGGAGCCTGGTGCTTCCTTTTTAGTTCCAACCGGTTTAGCTATATATATCGCCAACCCTTCTTTAGCTGGTCTTATACTTCCCCGAAGTGGCTTAGGTCATAAACATGGTGTGGTTTTAGGCAATTTGGTTGGTTTAATTGACTCTGATTACCAAGGTGAGTTAAAAGTTTCTTTGTGGAATAGAGGCAAGGAGCCTTTTACCATAGAGCCTGGTCATCGTGTAGCACAACTCATGGTCGTTCCGGTTGTACAAGCTTCCTTTGCAGTAGTGGATGAGTTTATTGCCAGTGCTCGGGGTGCTGGTGGTTTTGGTCATAGTGGAGAAGCCTAATGGGATATAGTATTAATGCAAACGAGGCAAATGCTTTGGCCTTAAGAAGTAATCTAGAAAATATTGATCAAGGCATTTTTCGTGCCTATGATATTCGCGGCATTGTCGGAAAATCTTTAAATGCTGAATTGGTTCATGATATTGGTATGGCCATTGGTAGTGAATCACGCGACCATGGTGAAGACACCATTTGTGTTGCCAGAGATGGGCGTTTGTCAGGTCCCTCGCTGCACCAAGCATTAATTGAAGGCCTTATGGCATCTGGTTGTAAGGTAAAAGACTGTGGCATGGTGCCCACACCGGTATTATATTTTGCAACGCATACTACAGGAGCAACATCTGGGGTGATGCTAACGGGCAGTCACAACCCTAAGGATCATAACGGTTTAAAAATCGTTATTGGCAATAGCTCCTTAACGGGCGATGCCATTATGCGTTTGTATTGGCGCATTCGTATGGGGGACATTAAAAAAGGCGCTGGAGAATGTGAAAAAATAGATGTGCTAGATGCGTACTATAATTACATATGCAAAGATATTAAACTTGATAGACCTTTAAAAGTTGTGGTGGATGCTGGCAATGGTGTTGGTGGGGTAACGGCCCAGCCGTTGCTTGAAAAATTAGGCGCCAAGGTCATTCCTTTATGTTGTGAAGTAGATGGGAATTTTCCGGTGCATCATCCAGATCCAAGCAAAGAAGCTAATTTAGTTTTGCTTAAAGAAGCAATGGAGGAGCATCAAGCTGATATTGGTTTTGCACTTGATGGCGATGCTGATCGCCTAGGTATAGTAACGCCAAAGGGTGAGGTTATTTGGCCAGATCGACAACTTATGTTTTTTGCGCAGGCAATTTTAGCAAAAAATCCCGGCAAGACGGTTATTTATGATGTAAAATGTTCTGCCCATGTGGAAAAGATTATTGAGGCTGCAAAAGGAGAGCCTTTGATGTATAAAACCGGGCACTCTTTAGTAAAAACTAAGATGAAAGCCATTAATGCTATTTTTGCAGGAGAAATGAGCGGCCATTTGTTTTTTAATGATCGTTGGTTTGGCTTTGATGATGGTATGTATACGGCAGCAAGAATGTTGGAGATTTTAGCATCTGGCGATCAAGATGCCGATACTTTATTTGACGCGATCCCAAATTCACACTGTACCCCAGAGCTGAATGTGGCTATTGCAGAAGAGAAAAAATTTACTTACATAGAGGAGCTCATTGCAAAGATGGATTTTCCTCAAACCCAAAAAATAACCATTGATGGTGTGCGGGTGCAATGGCAAGATGGTTGGGCTTTGGTTAGAGCATCCAATACCACTGCAAATTTAGTAGTGCGTTTTGAGGCCGATAGTGCCGAAGTTCTAAAACGTATTATGAGCGATATGCGACAATTAATGCAGGATGTGGATTCAAGCTTAAGCTTAGATTTTTAGGAGATAAATATGAAATGGTTTCAAAAGTTAATCAATACGGTACTTTATAGTAATAAAGCATCTCGTTATGTGAGTGAAGAGGATCAATTTTTAAAAGATTTTGATAAAAAACATCCTGATTTAAGTGCCTCACAGCAAGCAGAAGTGCGCAAGCACCGCAATATTTTTCAGCGTAAAAAAAATACTAAAACGGATTTTCTTTCTTAAGCATCTTTTTCGACATAAAGCTTAAGGTTTTTGACCACTAGGTGACACACAGCCACTGCAAGCATTGCAGGTGGCGCAAAAGTAGCGCCAAACATTTCCATGGTTAACACAATGGAAGCGATGGGTACTTCAATAACGGCAACTAGTGAAGAGGCAATGCCGGCAATGGCAAAGAGGTCTGGGTTTAGATTTGCCACTAAATGAAACTGATCTAATAGATAATACATTCCGCTGCCAGAGGCTCCGCCAATGACCATAGCTGGGACCAAGAGGCCAGCACTTCCGCCGCTCATTAAGGTAAATCCGGTGGCGAGTATTTTAGCAATAACGATAATAAATAAGATCCACCATACATCCAGGTGGGCGTGGGGCGTATTGGATAATATGTCGCTAATGGTATTTTCACCCATACCAAGAATATGATCTGGTGCAATATGTAGCGTATACCATAGTACTAGAGCGATGCTTGCTGACATAATGGCGCCAATAGGGGCTCTGGTGACAATGGGAAAGCGCTGAAATTGTTTTTTGAGATACACAAAGCCAAACTTTACACCAAAACCAGCTGGGGCACTGCAAAATAAGGCCACAAGTGCCACTTGAAGGTATTCATAGAGGGTATAATGACTGGTATACAGGTCGGATTTAAACAAAACGGTGGTATGCATAAGCGTGGTATTAAGGCTATATGCTGCCAGGACAGCAAAGATAGAGTATAAGAAGGTACGGTAGACTATACGTTCAGAGTACACCACTTCAGCGGCAAATATCGCAGCGGCAAAAGGGGTGTTTAATAGGGTGCAAACCGCAGCGGCAATGCCGGCCATTTGAAATGCGCGAAGATCATCGCTATTAAAAACTTTAAATATATTACCCCAGCCTGCGCCCATATCCTCACCAACGGGAATCACTGGACCTTCCAAACCGCCGCTGCCGCCACAACCAAGTGTGAGTGCAGTAATAAATATTCTTCTTAGGGCACCAGCAAAAGTTGCACGCTGATAGCGTTTTTTTGCAGCGTCTTGATCATCATAACTACCAAGGAAATACTTGATGGTATCACTGGCGCCATCTCCTTCTACCTCTTGCCAAAGTGGTGAGCGAATTAAAAAGGCTCGAATCAAGCTTCCGCCAATAATAATGCTGACAAAAATCCAAGGAAAACCATGATGGTGATTAAAACTATCAAAGAGATACTTGGTGCTATGTTCGACAATGATTTTAAGGAGTGTGCATAAGGCCCAGGCACTGATGCCAACAATAATTGCAATAATCACACCGCGGATAATGGCATTAAAGGAATCATGACGCATATAAGAAAGATCTTTAGATCCCAGTGATAATTTTGTTTTTTGATTTGGCCCTGCCATCATCCCCCCCCCTCAAGATACAAAACAACTATTGTAAAAGACCCAAGAGGTATTGCAAGAGAAGCATTTGTTTAACATGCGGTCATGTATGATTCCTTTGTTTTCAAGTTGATTTCATTTAAGTCACTTCCTTGTAAACTTCTCGCCATGTTGCTTGCTTTTAGTTAGGATCCAATGGTTTTTTTCAAGGAGGAATACAAATGAGATTTTTTAAATACAGTACTGTGACTACATTTATTTTAGCAAGTCTTTTAGGGGCTTTTGCTTTTGCTAATGATGTTAGTGAGTTTTCATTATTAATCAATAACGATTATCAAAAAAAAATCAATGTACATTGCTTTGCAAAGGACTATGTTACTATTGATGAGCAAACAAAGCCTGGGGAGCGTGATTTTACTGTGGAATCAGGGGGTTTTGAGACCGTAACGGGAACCTATGCAGGCCATATAAAAGATCAGGAGCAAGATATTATTGGATGCTGGGTACTTGGTTATGATGCACACTTAACGATGCTTGTACAAGCTGACGCTCAAGAATCTATTGATACTTCTGATGCTAATCCTGGTTTTGTAGTGGATGATGCTGGAACAGGTTTGGTCAATTTTCAAAACAAGAGTGCTTAAGCGTCCCTAACTTCATTGATTCGATGCTAAGTTTCTCTATATGAGTCTATACAAATGCTTTTGCATGATTGTACATGGATTTTACTAAGAGGGCCCTTCGTTTTGTTCTGGATTAACTTTATTGTCCTTTCTAGATTTAAATAGACCAGATAGCTTAGCACAAAATTTGGCTGCAAGGCGTGGTTTTGAACTTTTCACTTCGCCTAATCTGTGGTGAGTTGTCTCTTCTGCTCTTTGCACATTATTCGCCTTTTCACCTTTGCCTTTGCACAAGCTCCTGTGCGTAGTTGTCTTTTCTTCTTCCTGAACACTATTTGCATGATATTCATTCCATTCTGTTTTCATTTCATTTGCTATATGGCCTTTAACCTTATCTGTGTACACTTCATAGTCAAATTGCTCAGAGCAATCTTGCGTAGATTTAAATTGAGCCATATAGGCTGCCCTTTCGCTAGCATAGAAATTATCTAAAGTATTTATTAAGGCTTCGTGCATTCGTGTCAAAGTTTCTAATGGCTTATCAATACTGTCAATTTCCATAATCCATGTATCTTTTAATCCTTCATGAGTTTGACTTTGCTCATATTCCTTTTTCATTTGAATGAGAGCACGGTGCATGGATTTTATTTTATGAAACCTATTGGTGATATAGCATATTTCCGGTTCATTTTCTTTTAGTTTCTTCCATTCTGGATTCGTTTCCCAATATTCTTGTGTATCTGATTCCGTTCTTTTATTCCATTCCATAAAAAAGTTTGTTAATTGTTTTTCTGTGCTCTTTTTACCTTCATTCATTTTGAGTGTTGTATTAAAAACCTCGCTATCCCTATTCCAATTTGATATTATCATATCTGAAAGTCCATAACTTTCTGTGCCTTTCTCCTTTAAAATAGAATCTAATTTGTACCACTCAAATCCTTTCCATGGGTCCATGGTATTTCCTTACTTGTTATAAATAATATGTTTATATATTTATTATAGTTCAGGTTAAGTGTAATGCAAATATATTTATATGCTTTTGTGGCGCATAATATTGTATTATTTATTTAAAGTGCTATTGATTGTTTTGTAGTATGCGTCTGTAAATGGGCGCTAAGGGCCTGAGCTGGGTGGAGCAGCTTGCGCTGGCCGTGTTTTCTCGCTTGTTCGCGGCAGGAGTAGCCGGTGGCTAAGAAATGGCTTTGTTCGCTTTGAAGTTTTTGCATCTTGGTTTCCCATCCTTGCCTATATAGGGCTTGGGAGTTGGCTTGGTTTTCTGTTAATAGCCCATAGCTGCCAGCCATACCGCAACAGCCAGAGGATATAGGTTCAAGCTCTAAACCAAAATGTTTAAAAATAGCACTCCAAGGACTGTTTTGATGGTGGCTTGCTAAAGCTTGGGCGTGGCAATGGGTAAAAAGATAATAGCGCTTATCCGTATTTTTTAAATTAGCATGCATGGGCGCACGATCTTTTAGAATATTTCTAAGCCAATCTTCTAAAAGTTGTACTTGTACATTTTGACGAATGATATGTTGGTATTCATCTTGAAAACATAAAGTGGTGCTAGGCTCTATGCCAAGAATTGTAGCTTTTTGTTCAAGATATGGACTGAGTCTTTTGGCATTTTTTAGGGCGCATCTTTTAAATGAACCAAGCAGGCCACTATGATAAAGGCTAATCCCAGAGGGTTTAAGGGGTAATAAATATACGCTATAGTCTAAAAATGCCAGAATATCTAAAACAGCGCGGAGGATATCTGGTTCATATAATTGGGTAAAGATGTCTGGTAAGAGTACAACTTGATTAGGCTGAGCATGAAATTTATTGCGCAGTGCACGATGCTCTATGGCGGTATCATCAGCAATGGTTTTGGTGAGCTGTAGTCCAATTTTATCAAGCGGTAATTTAAAGAGCAGATTTTTTGTTTTAGAGCCTAAAAATTTTTTTTGTGCAATACTTAAGTGTTCTCCATATGCTAAAACCCAATCTCTTAGTCGGCGTTTGAAATAGCGATGGTAGCGCGAGAGAAATAAACTTTTTACATGGGGGATGTTAACTTTAACAGGGCACATGCTCACGCAGCCTTTACAGCCTAAACAGCCAGCAAGTGCTTGGTGGACTTGATGATCATAGGAGGATGCTTTGGGCGATCTGAAATATTTTATAAATGGAATAGCAAGTCTTTTTCTTAGACCTAAACTCTCCTGGCGCAACCATTCTCGAAGGAGGGCCGAGCGACCTTTGGGAGTGTGAATTCGATCATTAGTGATTTTGCTTGAAGGACACATGAGTGTGTCATCATGGATAGAAAAACAGACACCGTTGCCGTTGCAGCGAAAAACCTTGTAAAAAGGTTCTTTAAAACTTTGTGCTACTTGTTTATCAAAGTCGCCCCGCATGGGGCTTTCAATTTCAACTAAAGGTGTTTTTCCTAATGTAGAGGTGGCAATTTTACCAGGGTTTAGTTGATCAAAGGGATCAAATAAAGTTTTGATTTCACGCATACATTTGAAAAGTTTTTTGCCAAAGTAGGCTTCGCCATAACTACTACGGAACCCTCTACCATGTTCGCCCCAAACAATACCTTTATATTTTTTAACTAATTGAAAAATTTCTTCGGTAATTTTGCTAATAAGCTTTTGATCGTCCTTGTCGCTAATGTCTAAAGCAGGTCGAACATGCAAGCATCCTGCATCAATATGGCCAAACATGCCATATTCTAAGTGATGTTTGTCTAAAATTGCACGGAACTCACGGATATATTCTGGAAGTTGCCTTGGGTCCACTACCGTGTCTTCAATAAAAGCAATAGGTTGCCTAGTGCCTGGATAGGCAGCGAGCAAGCCAACGCTTTCACGGCGTAACTGCCAATAGGCTGCAATTTCTTGCTTTTCTGTTGCGATATAGGAGCCAATAATAGAAGCTTGTTTATTTTTCTTGATGCGTTCTTTTAAATTTTGAACGCGTTCTTTAAGTGTTTTGGGATTCTCGCTGGTAATTTCAACCAAGTTTAAGCCTCGAATAGCTTGGTTGTTATCTGGATTTAATTGTTTTTTTAGCGGTTCAAAAAGTGGTAAGCTTCGCGCTAAATCTAATACTTGGTGGTCTATGGTTTCAATGGCTTCAAAAGGTAAGTCAAGTAAATCTCGACCGTGTATCAAGGCATCGTGAAAACTCTCATAGGCAATAGCCACAAGCTGCGAATGTTCAGGAAGAGGCACCAACTTAACGGTTAGTTGTGTTACCAGTGCCAAGGTGCCTTCTGAGCCACTTAGGAGGTAATTAAGATTCAGTCCCTCTTGTGAGCGTGCTTTTTGAAGATTATAACCGGTAAGATGACGTGTCTTATGGGTAAAGACTTGATCAATTTCCGTTTGATGGCTGTCGATGAGTGCAGTAATCTTTTGGTAAAGATTTTGTAATTTAGGGCTTTTTTGATGTATGTTTTTATCACTAATAGCGCTGATGCGCTCTTGGTGGCCATCATGAAAGACTACTTGGGTTTCTTGAATATGATCACTGGTTTTGCCATGCACACATGAGCCTTTTCCAGAAGCATCAGTACTAAACATGCCACCGATAGTAGCGCGATTAGAGGGAGAGAGTGAAGGAGCAAATTGCAGCTTATGGGGCTTGAGTGCATCGTTGAGTTGATCAAGCACCACGCCAGGCTCTATGGTTGCAGTTTGGGCAATAGGGTCGATGGAGAGAATATTAGCCATAAAACGGCGCATATCGATGATAATACCCGCAGTAAGCGATTGACCATTGGTGGCGGTTCCGGCGCCTCTGGCGCTAAAGCGAATCATTTGAAAATTATCTTCATGGCTTAGTTGCATGATCAGCGCTACATCATGGGTGTTTTTAGGAAACAAAACGCCTTGGGGAAGAATCTGATAGATACTATTGTCTGTGGCGTAGGTGATGCGATGGGCTAGGTTGGTTTCAATAAGGCCGCTAAAAGCGGTTTTTTCAAGTGCAGCAAAAAAAGCGAGATAGTTGGGGTCTTGTTGATGTTGTGGATCCATGATGTAAATTGCAATGACAGTGGCGTAACTATAAACGCTTTGAGAAAATATCGCAATCAAAAACCATGCATTAAGGTATAAGCAATTAGCCTATGTTTTAAGGATCAGCGGTAGCATTTCTCAAGACATAATGGTTATTGTCGCTAAGGAATATTTTGCGAGTGTGCCATACTGATCTTGTACACAGAAAGAGCTTTAGAAAGGATTTTAAAGTTTGAGGTAGGGATACCGATTGTGTGCAGTAGGTAAGAAAGAAAGGGATTTTTTTCTTATTTACATTAAGCTTGTTTACGTTCATTTTGAACGAAAATAAAGCTTATATACTCCTCCTTTTTGGCAGTCTTTTTAGGCTGCCATTTTTTTTATTGTTTAAAAGGATACTTGTTTGTATACTTGTGCATGAAGAAATAGGTCCTGCACTATGGAAGTTCTCAAACAGTCGTTTTTTAATCGCAATGCGCCGCTGGTGGCGCGAGATTTATTGGGAAAAGTAATCCGTGTTGCCAGCCCAGAAGGTTTTTTGGCAGCAGAAATAATTGAAACCGAAGCCTATGATTTTCAAGACCAAGCTTCGCATGGCTCCAAAAAATGTACCCCTTCGCGCGAGGCTTTATGGATGGAGCCTGGCACCATCTATATGTACTATTGTCGCGGCGCTGCTTCCTTGAATGTGAGTGTTCAAGGGGAGGGCTGTGCAGTGTTAGTGAAATCAGCTTATCCTTATTTTTTAAAGGATCCTAAGCGCGAACTTGCGCAGATGCAAAAGCATAATCCCAAGCCTGATCAAAGCCGAAGAAGTATCGCACAATTGTGCAAAGGCCAAACCTTGCTATGTAAATCCCTAAATATCACAGTTGAAAAATATAATAAACAAGCCTTACATCCTGATGGCTTAGCGCTTTTTAATGTTGGTAATAGGGTTGAGGAAATCATCGATACCACGCGATTAGGCCTTGGTGATTATGATGATCAATACTTATGGTATCGCTATATCAATGCCAAAATGGCGCAACACTGTACTAGTAATCCACTTTCTAAAAAGTCCTTGACCCCTGGGGTTGATTATGCGCTTACACGGTGGTTTTTAGAGGATTAAAGCTGCAGGTATTTATATTTTTCATAATAAATTATTTATATTTTTTATTTTTTTTGCAATATAAAAAAAGCTGTCTACGCTTAGTGGTAGAGAGAGTGAAAAATATAAAATAATAAAATTAAAACAGTACGGAGGGAATCATGAAACGTAATAAAACAGTAATGCCACTACCATTGCAGGCACTATCTAAGCCATTGGCTTTTGGGGTGCTTGGTTTGTGTGCAAGTGTATTAATGACAGGGGAGGCTATGGCATGGGGGAGTGCAAAATCTAAGATGTATCATCAAAAAGATACTCAGCAAACTTCTTCAGATATTGATTGTGATAAGCATAATAATAGAATGTCCAGTTATTGCTTAGCACAAGCACCAAAAGAACAGAAAAAAGATCAGCGTGCGCAGTTGCTCATGGCCTCTGCAGTAAAGCATGCTGCACAAAATGGTGATCAAATTATTAAAAATGGCGATCAAATGCTTAAAGATAAAGCCATTAGTAAAGCCAAAAAGGTGGGGAATGATCATCTCAATCAGGCAGCTCGGGATTTGGGTATCTTCAAACAAATTAATATTAATGTTAATCCCACAAGTAAAGCCAGTACCATTTATGCTCTTGATGGGGTTTTAGATCTTAAAACTTTTGAAAAAGATGCCGATGGTGATCCTTTAAGCGTACTTTTTGGGCAAATTAGAGCCGCTGGCACCGTGTTTCCAAATGAGAACGAAGCGACTTTTAATTTAGGTCTAGGCTATCGAACTATTGTCAATGAAAATAGTCTTTATGGTATAAATGGCTTTTTGGATCATCGTATATTAAAAGATGTTTCAAGTGGCTTTACCCGATTTGGCTTAGGGTTTGAATATTTTTGGCAAAATTTAGAGTTCCGTAATAATTGGTATATTCCTATTACAGGTGAGAAAGACGTAAATGGCTATACTTATCGTATCGTTCCTGGTGCTGATATTGAAGTAGGCTATCGTTTGCCACAGATGCCAGAAGTAGCCACCTATCTAAAAGCGTTTTATTGGGATTATAAACATCGAGATGATAATGTCGGGGTGCAAGCTGCAGTGAATTATCAAGTGAATCCGCATATTAATTCTGAGCTTTTTGTATCTAATGAAGATCGTACTGCCTCTAAAGTGACCCAGGATGGGGATAATATTTGGCGCGTTGGCTTAAATGTAAATTATAGCATTAACCCAGTTACCGATCTTGGTGCTGGTTTTAGCAAAGAGCAGCTTCAAGCCCAGCTCTATAAGCCAGTAAGACGTAATTATAATGTTTTAATTGAGCAAAGAGTGAAAGCTAGTGTAACGATTTCAAGAGGAGATTAAATATGAAAAAACAGTGGATTTTAGTGGGAATAATTCCCCTTGTTTCTTTGGTGCATAATGCTTATGCTGCTAAAGGTTATGCAAAGGTCTATAAAGTAACTCTGAAAAAAGTAGAGCTTTGTACAGCAAGTACTGGGGTTGACAGTTGTGAAGATCATTTAACTTTAGGTTCTGGGGATAAGGAAATAAATATAGCCTCGGTTAATGCCGGTTCTGAAGCTGCAAGCTATGGTAGTTCATCGTTATTGCCACTTGGTAAAACATATACCCACATGAGAGTTACAATTAGCAGAAAATTTATCATAAAAAGTGAATCTATATATATAGGTGCAAAGGAATGCAACACCATAGCAACAACGGATGGTATGTATCCAACTGATGAAGCAAAAGATAAGTATACACATATACCAGTTGTGGCAGAGAGCGGTACAAGCGCGGAGATGAATTTGTATATACCGAGTAAGGGTTATACGCGATGCGATGATCCATCTTGTGATAATAGGACACCTAATATGGCGGTGAGTACTACCACTAAATATGCAAGATATCAACAAGTACATGAAGTTGGCGATGACCTAGATGATCATCTGCTTGTTTATGAACTTACTAATCCTTATACCGTAACTAATACGCCTCCAAAAATAAATATTTCGTTTGGTACGCAAGAAGCGGTGGGCGCATACGAGGTAAATGGAAATTGTCAAATGTGGGCCGAAGAGCCAAATGTAAAAATCAAAATAGAAGAGGCATAAACGAGTCTTTATTTTCAAAACCCTAGCTATCTTATGATGCCTAGGGTTTTTTTGCATCTTTCCTATTATTTTATTGGGCTTTGCATCAGGTTTTGTCAAGATTACGTGTTTTTAAGATATGATCAGCTTAAGGCTATATTTTTGCTAAAGAGCTTATAAAATCGGCTTTTACAATTTTTTAGTAATAAAAGAGTAGATGATTGACTGTGCATCAAAGCTCTTATTTCTTAGTGTGTCATAGCCAATCTCGCTAGGGGTTTTTTCTGCATTATGGGATACTGATCTTGTACACAGAGAGAGCTTTAGAAAGGATTTTAAAGTTTGAGGTAGGGATACCGATTGTGTGCAGTAGATAAGAAAGAAACGGATTTTTTTCTTATTTACACCTAGCTTGTTTACCTTCACTTCAAACCAAGATAAAGCTTAAATACTCCTTTTTTTTGGCAGTCTTTTTCCCCGGTCATGTGCATACTAAATGTAGAAGCTGTTATTTTTTAGGATTTGGCAAGGTGCGCGCTAATATATTGCCATGTTTTTTGTGGGTCATGGATAGCCGCAAGGGCACAACCGGCTTCAAAAGCATTTTTTTGTAATACGGTGTAATTTTTCTTTACCTGATCAATGGCGCTAAGTATAGTTTTTGGCTGGGTGTCTTTGACCACGATGCCAGCTTGATATTTTTCAATAATCTCTGCAGCCCAAGTGCCTGGAGTGCTAATGACTACCGAACCCTGGGCAAAAGCATTGTGCGCTGCGCCACTATATTTATTGGCATATTGCTTCGTATCATAGAGGATTAAACTAATACTGTTTTCAAACAAATGTAAATATGCTGATTCCTCTAAGGTATTTGGGTGTGTGATAAGATGTTGATAGGAGCATTCTTCAAGGACTTGCAGTGCTTTCTGGCTGGTTTGATCATATTTGTTTGTATTTGGCGCTGAACTTTGTATTTCGATTTTATCATCACGCTTTAATGCTTCCATAAGCTTAAGTACCGCAACGACTTTATCAAAGCCCTTGTCTGCCCTGGCAGCGCCAGCATAAATAATTTTTATATCTTTGGGATCTTGTGGAGGGTTTAGGGCGCTTATAGTGCTTGGTAAATTAGGACAGGGTAGATACGTACTATATGGAAATTGGGCTTGGCTAAAGATTTTCTTTAAGCCTTCAGTTGCGCTCAAAATAACAAAATTAGGATGCGTTTGGGCAATATTTTTTAATCTGGCAAGTTTTTTAGGCTTTATCGTATATTGATGAAAATGAAAAAAAACAGCCTGATTCGATGTTTTTTGCAGTCTGGAAAGCATTCTTAAATCTATCTGTCCTGCGGTGGGAGTGAAAATGGTAGCGCCAGATCGAAGCAGCTTTTTATAGCAGAAATAGAGTTGGATTTTGCGGGTTTTGCGAAAAAAGTAAGGATGTATAGTGCAGGGCAGATCAAATAATGCCGGGTCTATGGAACGGTCGGCCCAAATATGGACATCAAATGAGGGGTTTGCTTTTAAAAGCGTTTTTAAATATGCATAGCTGTGACCACTTTGGTCTTTTAAGGTTGGCTCTATAATGTGGGTGATGCTCATATGCTAGACATAGATAAAGAGGGCAGTCTAACATTTTTTTTCCTGATAAAAAACAAGGCCAGTCTCTAGTTCTCAATTTGAGATTGCTTTGATAAGGCAACTACGGGCCCTGCGGTAGTGCCTTGAACCAAAATGGAAAATACCACGACCATAAAAGTAATAGCTACAATGGCGGGTTTTGGCGGAACTTTAGGTAAAGACAGTGCCATGGCCACTGCCAATCCACCGCGTAATCCACCCCAGGTTAAAATGCTAATGATGTAAGGCACATATTTTTTTCTTTTGCGCATTGAGGCAATAGGTAGTGCAACCGTCAAAAAGCGGATGGCTAGAATAATAGGAATCATCAATAAGCCAGCAAGCATAAATTCTGGCTTGAAATGAATGGTTAACACTTCTAAACCAATAAGCATAAATAAAATAGCGTTGAGAATTTCATCAATCACATGCCAGAAAATATCCAAGTGTTGCTTTCCTTTTGGGCTTAAGGCCCCTTGGCGAGATTTATTGCCAATCATTAAACCTGATACCACCATCGCTAAAGGTCCTGAGATGCCAATATTTTGTGCAAAAACATAACAGCTTGTGGCAATGCATAAGGTGATAAGGAGTTCTAATTGATGGTTGGAGAGCGGTTTAATAATCCAACAGGCAAATTTTGCTATAAGATAACCAAAGGCCATGCCGCCAATAGCTTGCTGCAAGAAAAAAAACACCGTATGACTTATGCTAAAGCTGCCATGATGAAAGATAACTTCGCTTAAAGTAACAAATAAGACCAGGCCAACCCCATCGTTAAACAAAGATTCACCAGCAATTTTGACCGTCAAACTCTCTGGTGCTTTGATTTTGCTCACAATAGCTAATACCGCAACCGGATCCGTGGGTGAAATAATCGCGCCAAACAAACAACACAGTAAAAAAGATAAGTTTAAATTCAAGAGAGCGTTAAGTGCAAATAACATCAGTCCAACCAGAAAGGTGGATAAGAGTGTGCTAACAAATGCCAAAAGCGCCACTTCCCATTTGCTTTCTCTAAGCGCCTGAATGTTCACCGTAAGCGCGCCAGCAAATAAAAAAGGTCCTAGCATGCCATTGAGTAGAATTTCGTGAAAGTTAATAGCCGAAATAACACTGTATAAATGTTGTTCGATATTAAGTACATGTATAGCATGCAAGCCCATGGCCAAAAGGGCAATAATAAGGGTGCATGCGGTAATAGCAATGGTGGAGGATAGGTGCAGCCATTTAATATTGAGATAATGAATGATGCTGGCAAAAAGAATCAACAAACAAAAAATCGTGTAACTGTGCATTGTAATCCTTAAGCAGGTTGTTTTATGGTGCTTAAGGCCAATTGGGTAATTTCCTTCATGTCTTTGGCTAAATCTGGCATCTTATCAAGATCTTGTAGCAAGGATAACATGTTTTTTTGATAGGGCTCATGGTATTTTGCAAAACGCACCATGGGCCGGAGCATTTTTGCAGCTACCTGTGGGTTGATGGTATTTAATTGCATCAGTTGTTGTTTAAGTAGCTGGTAGCCACTGCCATCTTTGGCATGAAATAAAAGAGGATTTTGCATTAATCCACCAAGCACTGCGTATACTTTGTTCGGGTTTTTAATATTATAACAAGGATGCTTGCTTAAACTTTCAAATTGTGCCACACCTTGGTGATCACAGCTTTGTGCCATTACATTAAGCCATTTATTAACTACAAGATCTTGATCTTGCCATGCTGCTAACATTTTTTCACTGTAGCTTGCTTGCTCTGCTTCGCTTGCAAAATGCATAATGGCGCAAAAAGCGGCAAGTCTATCGCTTAAATTGTTAGCATGATCAAATTGATTTTTGGCTTTTGCAATGGCTTTAGGGTCTTTGCTTCGCGCCAACATGCCAAGGGCAAAGTTTTTACCTGCGCGTTTGGCAATTTGAGCATTGCTTGGTTTATAAGCATCGTTAGACTGAAGCCTTTGATAAAAGGCTTCAAAAGCATCACTACAGGTATCCGCTAGTGTATTAGCTAGGGCTTCTCTTGCCTGATAGATGGCAATAGGATCAATAAGATCCATGTGTTGGGCTATTTCTATCACCGAAGGAAGACTCAATAGATACGCTACCCACTGAGGGTCTAGCTTATTGTCATGTAAAGTTTGTTGATAAAAATTTAGATAAGCGCTTGGAATAGAACTAAAGTCTTCAGGTTTTTCCATGATTTGTTTAATAATGTTAATAGCCATTTGTCTCATCGCATGATACTGGTTGTAAGGATCCGTATCAAAGCAGGCTAAAACTGAAAGTGCTTTTTCATCTAAAGCATAGTCTACTTTTACAGGCGCGCTAAAGTGGCGAAACAAAGAGCAAATAGGCTCTTCTTGAACCTCTTGGAAGCTAAAGCGTTGCTGTGCTTGTTCAAGGATCAAAGTGCACTCAGTGCTACTTTGTCCTTGGTAGCTAAAGCTTAAGGCACTACCTTGTTTACCCAGTATGCCCATTTTGCAAGGAATCATAAATGGTTTTTTATCTTTTTGATCTTTGGAGTCTGGGCAATGTTGCTGAAAATCTAAATGCAATACTTTGTTTTGTGCATCATAGCTTTGACGCACCGTTACCTGTGGTGTCCCGTCCTGGCGGTACCAGTTGCGAAATTGTTTAAGGTCTATATCATTGGCATCTTCCATTGCACAAACAAAATCCTCACAGCACACCGCCTGGCCATCATGACGCTTGAAATATAAATCCATACCACGATGAAAACCTTCTTTTCCTAAAAGAGTGTGTTGCATGCCGATGACCTCTGCGC